>SECN01000741.1 GCA_004173515.1 Myxococcaceae bacterium
TCCTGAGACCCTCCTCGCCCATCCCCTCGGACGACGAACCGGAGGAGATCGCCGCCGACGAAGCCGAGTCCATCGACGACGAGGGCAGCAACACCCCGTCCAACGCCAGCGCGGCGCTGGACGAGCCGGAGGAGATCAGCAACGAGGAGGTCCACGACGCGGACTCGCTCGCCCTGGAGGCCGCGGATTCAGAGGAGGCTGAAGCGGCCGTGCGCGAGGAGCCCCCGCCCGCGCCGCCCGGATCCACCCTCAACCCGTGGTTCGCCCAGCTGGCGCACGGGTACTGTCCCCCCGAAGGAGCCCAGTTCGCCCGGCCCACCCCTCCCACCAACTTCCCCGGGAGGGATCCGGACACCGCCACGCCCTCGGGGGCGACCCCGCCTGTCGGCCAGGGAGCGGTTCGCAACAAGAACACGTGAGGCAGGCGACCGAGCGCCGCTCGGAAACTTCCCAAGCCTCGCGCCCGCCGAATAGGATGTGGCGGTTTTCACTGCACTTTTTGCTGGGTGAAGGGCTTCATGGAGCGTCGCGTCCTCATCGTCGAAAGCCAGAACGACTTCGCACTCAGCATGGCCTCCGTGCTCAAGAGCGCGGGCTACAACACGGCCATGGCCACCACTGCGTCAGATGCGCAGCGGGAGCTGGAGAAACGCCGACCCGACCTCGTCGTCGTGCGCGCGGAGCTGCCGGACCAGTCCGGTTTCGCGCTCTGCGGGCAGATCAAGAAGGGCAAGTGGGGCCAGAACCTCAAGGTCCTGCTGCTCTCCTCCGACTCGGGCGTGGAGGGTCTCAACAAACACCGTGAGACGCCCGCCGCCGCGGACGGCTACCTCGTCATCCCCTTCGAGATGGGGGAGCTCGCCTCGATGAGCGCGGGCATCGTCCCGCCCGGTACCGACGACACGGACGCGGACCTGGACGCGGCCCTCTCCGGCGCCCCCCGGGAAGCCCCGCCGCCCATGCCCGGCGTGCGCACCGGCGCCCCGCCCAAGCTGCCCAAGCGCGAGCGCCGCAGCGCCATGACGGACGAGGACAAGTCCTTCATGGACCGCGCCTTCTCCTCCATCGCGGACCGCAAGGCGGAGCTGCTGGCGGAGTCGCGCCAGTTGAAGCGCCCGCCCCCGCGCCGCGAGCTGATGGGCACGCCCGAGGGGAAGATTCAAATCCTCCGGGACGAGCTGAAGACACGCGAAGCGCAGCTCGCGCGCCTGTCGGAGATCTGGAGCGTCCGCGAGCGGGAGCTGCTGTCCGTCGAGGACCGGCTCCATGAGAAGGACGTGGAGCTGCAGGGCCTGAAGATGCAGGTGGATGACCTGCTGCGGCGCTTCAACGACGCCCAGCAGTCCATCGTCCAGAAGGAGCGCGAGCACGGCGCCACCGTCGACGACCTGCTCCTGCAGAAGTTCTCCTCGGAGAAGGACCTCATCGAGGTCGTCGCCTCCAAGGAAAAGGACATCAACGTCCTGCGCAAGGAGGTCAACCTCCGCGACGAGGAGCTGTCCCGCCGTGGCGCCGACCTGGAAGGCTGGCGCAACGAGTTCGACAAGCTGGAGAAGCACCTCGGCGTCGTCACGCTGGAGTTCGAGGTCAAGGAGCAGAAGCTCCAGGACACCGTCCGCGCCAACGAGGCGGACATCCTCCAGTTGCGCGAGCGCGGCGACCAGTTCGAATCCGAGCTGGGCCGCACCGTCAGCGAGCGCGACCAGCGCTACGCCGAACTGGACGGGGAGATCCAGGCCCTCCAGGAGCGGCTGAGCCAGACCGAGCAGGAGCGCGACGCCACCGTGCGCGGCCTGGAGGCCCGGTCCACCACGGCGGAGGAGCACGCCAGCCGCTCCGACGCGGAGATCGAACGCCTCAACGCCGAGCGTGCCGCGCTGGAGCAGCGCCTCACGCAGCAGGTGGCGGACCTGGAGTCGGACATCGCGCGCGTCACCGGCGAGCGCGACCAGCTCAAGCTGGACAAGGACGAGCAGGAAGCGGACCTCACCCAGCGCGTGGAGGAGCGCGACGCGAAGCTCGCCTCGCTCGACCGCGAGCTGCAGGAGACCATCGCCCGCAACGAGAACAGCGAGGCGGAGCTCAACGCCACCATCCAGCAGCACCGCGAGCGCATCGGTGAGCTGGAAGGCGAAGTCGAGGCCGTCAAGACGCACCTGGA
>SECN01000021.1 GCA_004173515.1 Myxococcaceae bacterium
CGCTATGGCAATGCCTGCCCGATCTGGGCGGTCTACGGCGCGTTCCGCTCACCCGGTGCGATCGTGCGGCAGCTGGTGGAGTTTCCCGGCGGCGAGCGCTACCTCATGGTCGCGCGCACGGTCGAGAAGGACCCGGAAGGTTTCGGCGTGCCGCCGCGGCTGCTGTCGATCATGCTGTTCTGCGACGCGCTGCATGCCGACCGCACGGTGTACGCCGCCGGCCTCGATCTGGGCGCATCGGCGCCGGCGACCGCCGTGGGCCCGAGTTGCCGCATGTGCCCCCGGCGCGATTGCGGCTGGCGCCAGGAAGACCCGATCATCGACGCGGGCATGTACTGAGCGTCTCGCCGCGCCCCGCCGCTAGACTGTGCGGCAAGACCAACGCAAGCGGGCAAGCCATGAGCGCACAGGTACTGATCGCCGAGGACGAGTCCCACATCGCCGAATCCCTGGGTTTCATCCTGGAGCGTGCCGGCTCCGTCTCCTTTGAATACTATTCAAAGGCACAGAGCGCTGCGAACAGTGGCAAGCTGAAGGCCGTGAACCACTCCGCGGATTTCTCCACCACGTATACCTATGATGGTTTTGGTCGCATCCAGACCGCCATCACCGCGTCCACGCTCCTCATCCTCAGAAGAACCTACCTGTCCATCACCTATACCTACGACAACACCACCGGCCACCTCACTCGCGCTGTCTATGCCTCCGAGGAGCGGCCGCAGGACGTCGCGCTCAACCGCCAGGTGGACTACCAGTACGATGGGCTGGGTCAGTTGATTCAGGAGAAAGAGAGTGTCTCGGGCACACCGCGGAGCAGCCGCACCTATGCCTACGACGTCGCGGGGAACGTGGTGAAGCGCACCCTGACCCGCACCGGGAAGCCGGACGAAACCACCCTGTTCGAATACGACGCGGACAACAAGCTCGTCTCCCTCAAGCTCCAGAATGGCTCCACGCGGGCCCTGCAACACGACCTTCTGGGCAACATCACGGATGACGGCGCCGGTCGGAAGTTCCGCTACAACGCCCTGGGCCAGCTCACGGGGTTCGTCGGCAATCCCTCCAACAGCTGCACCTATGACTACCACCCGGACGGCTTGAGGCAGGGCAAGTACCGCGCGGACGGCACCGCCTTGCGCTTCCATTACGACGGTGAGCCGGTGCCCAACATCGTCAATGAGTCCCACGGCAAGCTGAGCACCGGTCCAGGCGGAGTGACCTTCGAAGCCGACATCCAGTTCACCAATGCCCTGGTGGACTCCCAGCGCGTCGCCCGCAGAGACCCCAGGCCCAATCAGACCCGGCAGCTCCTCCTTGAAGATCAGGGGCACGTCATCGCGCAGCTCACCCACTCCGGCCCGATTCTCCTGGGTGAGAACCAGATCAGCAGCAACCACTTCAGCGCCTATGGCGAGCGGGATGACGCCTCCGGCGAAGCCCAGAACGGCTTCGAACTCAAGGTCAATCCCTTTGGCTTCAAGGGTGAGTACCGGGACGCCGAGTCGGGCCTCATCTACATGCGGGCGCGCTACTACGACCCGGAACTCCTGCGTTTCCTCTCCCGCGACAGCTTTCCCTTCTTCAACCCCTACAACTATGTCAGCGGCAACCCCGTCATGCTGTCCGATCCCACCGGGCAGTTCGACGTGACCGCGGCCCTCATTAAACAGCGGGCCAAGGCTGGGCTTGGCTCTGGCTCCCAGTGGGCTTCGGGTGGCTCCGGGAAGAGCTCGATCGATGGCTGGGCCGTGGCGGGCATCGTGGCGGGTCTGGCAGCCGCCGTCCTCACCGTGGGGATTGGGGGACTCATCGCGGGGGCGACCATTTCGACTCTCGCGGGTGTGGCGCTCGCGGGGGCTGCGGGAGCCGCGGCCGCCGTCGCGGATCGCGTGGTCAATGCGATTCACCAGAGCGTGGACGGAAACGGGTCGTTCTCGGACAACTTCTTCAACCTGGAAACCCTCAAGTCCGTGGGCATCGGGTTGGGGGTGGGACTCTTGAGCGCTGGCCTGAGCGTAGGACTGGGTGCTGCGTCGAGAGGACTTTCGACGCTGGCCACCCGTGGGGACGGGTTGGCGTTCCGTGCCTTGGGGAGCCTGATTGGTAACCAAGGTGTCAGGAGCGCCGCCGCGTACGCAGCAAGAGGTTTCGAAGCGTTCAGCGCCGCTGCGGCACTGGACCTTTTCGCGAAAGGAACCATCGAATTCAACAGTTCGTTCGTCTTGACCGTGGCTGCGGGAATTGCCGGGGGCCATCTCGGCCCGCGTGCCCAGAACGGTGCTGGAAGGATCCGGGAGGCCTGGGATGCGAAGCTGATCCGGAAGAACCTCGGTGCCAACGCCTACGCCGCCCGCCTGCTCGGACGCACCAACACCCCGGTCGCGGTGGTGGGGAGCGTCGAGCCGTCCCGTGCCTTCGCCCTGGAAGCGTAGAACGACCTGCCTCGGTTGAGCCCCTGACCGGCGACGCCGTGTCAGGGGCTCAGGTCCGCAAGGCCAGGACTTGAGTTCCGGGCGTCGCGTGGCGGGCGTGGGCTCGCCGGAGGACGTGGACTGCGCCGCCTGGGCCTGGGGCGACAACTCCCAGGGCCAGCTGGGGGACGGGACGCGGACGAAGCGCGCCACGCCGGTGCGGGTGCTGGGCCTGACGGGGATCATGGCCATCTTCGCTGGTGACTACGGCTCCTTCGCCATGAAGACAGATGGCACGGTCTGGTCCTGGGGCTACAACGCCTTGGGCAGCTCGGGGGTCGGCCCGGGCCTCGGCCGCTACTCCCCTGTGAGGGTTCAAGGCGTGGAGGACTGAAGCGGCCCAGATGCAGGTGGACCGGGTTCACTTGGGCAGGACGTTCTTCTGGAAGTCTCCCATCATGTTTCCGGGAGCCTGATAGTTACAGACCACATACGTTTCGTACCACTTCGAGCCTTTTCCCTGCGCGACAGCGCAACCGATCTGGGTGGTGCCCTTCCAGACCAACTGGGTGAAATGGCCTGTGTCCGCGGAGAAACCACCGTTCTTGAAGTTGTAGCGTGTCACCTCGTCGTACCAGGACTTGACGGCGGCAGTCGCGAAGCTGGCGGACGACTCCGGCTTCATGGAGCTTCCAGCCCAATAGATGTTTTCACCGTATTTATGATCGAGCCCTCGGTGGGCCTCGCTGAGACCTTCAAAGGTCGAGATGGTCTGCGCGCGGGTCTTTGCATAGGCCACGATCGCGGGATCCACGGTCAGGGCAGCACCGTGGTGCTGCGCGCGGTAGGCATTGTGCGTGCTGAGCATGACTTTCATGAACTCAGCATTCGTAACGTCAGGAAAGGGGTCGCGCGCGAATGCGCTGGGGGAGGTGAGCAGCAGCAGGGTGAACACGAGGCGATGGGGATGCATGGTCTGTAGGCTCCTGGCGGGCGATGGACGAATGCTCCACCGCCGAGGCGCATCAAGAATCCCATGCCGAAGGGCAGCGCGGCCAGTACGTGCCTTCCCTGCATTGCCGCAGAACGAATCCCCACAGGTGGATGCGCTGGAAATCAGGGGCTCAGGGCGCGGGTCATCCTGCTGACGCTGCGTCCGCAGACATCCGCATGGCCGTCGCCGCTGATGTCGCTGAGGAGCATCGTCATGCCATACGCGGAAGAGGCCCCGCCGAGATGGTCCCGGTACTCGGCGTTGTCGAAGTAGCGGTAGCCCGTGAAGGTTCCGCTCCCCGTGTCGAATGCGCAGACCATCCCCGTGGCGTTGCGACCGCAGAGGTTGGCACGGCTGTCGCTGTTGACGTCCGCGAGCTGCACCGTCGTGCTGTATTCGGGGGGCAGCCAGTGCTGCGCATCCCCGAACTCATCCACCTTCCACCCGGTCTTGGCGAGGCTGTCCGCGTTCAGGGCCAACGAATCCATCCTGGACAGCGGCTCAGCACTCCAGGATGTGCTCCGTGTAGACCGACCGGCCGCCCCAGTAATAGAGCCCGCCGCAGTAGCAACCAAACTCACCGATGAGCTGGGTGTGCGCGGCGTCGTTGTAGTACCGGCGCAGATCCGCGTTCGGCTCGAAGGAACAGTCCGGCAGCGGCGCCTCCTGTGTGGCCAGCTCCACGGCCTCTTGATCCACCATGGGACCGCCACAGCCCACCGCCATCGCCACAGGAGGGCGGGAGGACAGAGCCGCATCGTGCGCGATGGCGGCTACCGCGAGAGTCGGTTCGACTTGAGCGCGGCGCATCGCTTTCAGTACTCCGCTGCGACCCGGTCCATGCAACCGCCTACCTGGCCGGCTGGGTCACGGTGGCCTGCTGCAGGGCCACGTTCGTCTGCGACAGGATGCGGCCATCCATCGTCGCGCCGGTCTGCAAGGTGACGCCGGTCTTGCAGAGCAGGACCCCCGCGAAGTGCGCGCCGGCCCCGATCGTCGTCCGGCCGGCGACCTGCCAGAACACGTTCTTCGCCAGCGCCCCTCCCGCCAGGGTGACGCGCTTGGAGGCGCTCATCGTCAGATCTCCCGTCGTCTGGAAGATCCACACGTCGTTCGGACCGCCGGAGAGGGTCACGTCCGCCGGCAGGGTCACCGTGCTCGTCCACTTGTAGAGCCCCGGGACGAGCGTCTTTCCCCCGATGTTGCCGGAGCCCAGGTTGAGGAAGTCGGGCGTCGGGCGGCCCGCCGCGTTGTTGTAGGCGCCCTCCATGTTGCTGACCGCCGTGGTCAGGTTGGAGGGCGTCGGCACCGCGGAGTTGGCGGCGTACGCCTTGCCGACAAGCTGGGAGGAGAGCGCGAAGACATTCGACGCATCCGCGACCAGCGAGAAGCCGGTGAAGTAGCTGGCGGCGGCGGGACTGACGCCCATGTCCCCCGTCACCGTCGAAGCAGGAACCGAAGAGACGCCGCTCTTCGCCAGGATGGCGAAGTGGCCCGCCGTGCCCAACGACACCGGCATGGGCCCCTTCGCGGCCGAGGCGCCCGTCTGGAAGCTCCAGGCGAAGGGCTCCGCCAGCAGGTTGCCGTTCAGGTCCTTGATGCCGGAGCCGAGCGAAGCGGTGAAGAGGGTGTTGGAAGCCAGCGCGCTGTCGGGAGTGAAGGTCGCGGTGGTGCCGGGACCGTACGTCACGCGACCCGACACCTGCGTGTCACCCTGCCGCACGGTGAAGGAGCCAGAGGTGAGCGAGAGCGGATCCATCGCCTTGCTGAAGGTCGCGGTGATCTTCCGGTTGATGGCCATGTCGGTGGTCTGCGCGGAGGGTGTCGTCTCCCCGACCTTGGGGGGGCTGGTATCGGCGGCCACGCCCGTCGTGAAACTCCAGGAGCGGGCCGCCGCGAAGCTGGCTCCTGCCGTGGACTTCGCGCTGGAGGTGATGGTGGCGGTGAAGACGGTGCTCGCGGCCAGGCTGCTGGAAGGCGCGAACGTCGAACTCGTGCCGTCGGCGCTGGTCGCCACGGTGCCGGGAACCAACGTCTCTCCCTGCTTCAGCGTGAAGGTCGAAGTGCCCAGGGGCTCCATGGCCATGTCGAAGGCCACGGACAGCGTCGCGTTGAGCGGCACGTCGGGCTGTCCATCCAGAGGGGACGTCGAGGTGAACTCTGGCGACGGCGGTGTCAGGGGCACGTCCGCCTCCTCTCCACAGGAGGCGACGACGAGCGCCAGCAGGAGGAGGCCAAGCCGGGAAGAGACACCGCCGCGGACGGACGGGTGGCGGGGACCTGCGATGAAGGATTGCATGGGAACTCTGGGGGGTGACCGCGGACGAAGCGAAACGCTTCAAGTCCAGGGCGGTGCGTCAGGAGGAGTCCGTTACCCCGAGCGAGGCTCGTCAGGGAGGAGTCAGTGGCCAATATAGGCCGTTAATCGCTTACGTCAATGGCGCGACAAGGATTATCAAGAATCATCGCCCGTTGCGGACCTCACGGATGACGTGACGAAGACGGGCTCGAGCGAGCGTTTCCTGCTGCGGGAAGACGGGACATGCCGGCCTCCGCACCCTCCCAGGTGTGAGCAATACCCCTTGTGGGGGAGGGACAGATTTTCAGGACGTGTCTATGGATGGGGTGGCTCTCCAACGCACAAGGACGTTCAGGCCATGAACTTCAACTCCCATCAACTCATGCTCGAGAAGAGGGTCATCCTGGCCCTCAACAGCTCCCTGTTTCTCCCCCAGGCCCTCGAAGCCGCCCGGGAGCCCCTCCTGGAACTCGCGGAGGCCGACCACATGGCGATGTGCTTGATGAGGTTCACGCCCACCCTCAGCTTCCAATGGCTCGTTCCCGGCCCCCGCATTGCCCTCTTCGATGAGTACGCCGGGCTGGCCAGGTATGACTTCTTGAGGAAACCCATCATCGACCGTCCCGGCGTGGTCGTCCGGCATGAAGAGCTCCTCCCCCGCAAGGAGTTCGAAGCCAACCTCCTCTACCAACGCAGCCGGGAGCTGGACCTGCCGCTGGAGCAGGTCATGGCCGTCCTGCTGACCATCGGGCCTGACTTCTACGCTGCCTTCGCCCTGTATCGGACCCGCCGTCGCGCCTTCCCCGCCAGCACCCACGCAGCCCTCTCCAGCCTCACCGAGCACCTGACGCAGGCGGTGCGCAACTGCCATGCCTTCCAGTCCGTGGCGGCCGGCGCCCAGGCCCTCGAAGCGCTCTACGACCGCGCCGACACCGCGCTCCTCGTCGTGGAGCCGCCCTCCAAGGAGGTGATGCGCTCGCCACGCGCGGCCGCCCTCCTGGAGCGGTGGTTCACGCCCTCGGAGTTCGACACCTGCGGGTTGCCCCACCCACTCAAGGAACGGCTGGATGCGTTGGTCCGGATGGATGCGGGTGCGCGGCTCCAGAGGGAGGTCTGGACCACGCTCCACGGGGATGCCTACCGCCTTGTCCGGTTCATGGAACTGCCTGCGCGGGAGGGGCCACGTCAGTGGGTCCTCCAGATGAACGAGATTCCCCGCTCCATCCCACTCCCCGCGGACATGAAGAGCAGGCTCACCCCGCGCCAGACGCAGATCGCGACATACCTGCTGGGCAACTGGGACCTCGCACGGATCGCCAGCGAGCTTGCGCGCTCGCCTCACACCGTGAAGACCCAGATGAAGGAGGTCTACTTCCGGCTCGGGGTCGACGGCCAACAAGACCTGATTTATCAGGCCGCTCGCCTCAACCGGCCGGTCTGACACGCACGGCATTCACCGGCGTGAGCCAGTGCAAGCTCACGCCGGGTCCTCGGTGGACAGCCTGGGGGCCGCGAGTGGTGGGCGGTTCAGCCTTCCACGGGAAGGGTGAGGCCCAGCGTGTCCGCGTAGCTGTGCAGCCCGCGAATGTGATTGCCACCGTCGACGGCGAGCGTGTCGCCGGTGATCCATGAGGCGAGGTCGCTGCAGAGGAACGACACCACCTTCGCCACGTCCTCCGGCTCACCGCACGACCTTCCGAGCGGCGTGCGGGTGAGGAACTCGCGCTCCATGGCTCCCTTCAAGAGCCCGGCGCCCTCGGCCAGGGGCGTGCGGATGGCCCCAGGGGCCACGACATTCACGCGGATGCCGTACCGCCCCAGCTCCGAAGCGGCGACCTTGGAGAAGTTCGCGAGCCCCGCCTTGGAGGCGCAGTAGTGGGCGAGCCCGTCCGTCACGGCCGTCTGATTCAACGAGGAGATGTTGACGATGGAGCCCGGCTGCTTCGCGGCGACGAGCGCCTTCGCGAGTGCCTGGGTGAACAGGAAGGGC
This sequence comes from Myxococcaceae bacterium, assembly GCA_004173515.1. Lineage (GTDB taxonomy): Bacteria > Myxococcota > Myxococcia > Myxococcales > Myxococcaceae > Corallococcus. The sequence goes on from SECN01000021.1 coordinate 7,695, forward strand.
CCCTTGAGGTTGATGGCCAGGACCTGGTCGAACTCCTCCGCGGGCAATTCGAGGAGCGGGCGGAGGGTGGCTGAACCGGCGTTGTTCACCAGGATCCCCGGGAGGCCGAACTCCCGCGTGGCGACCTCGATGGCCCGCGCCACATCCTCCGCGCTGACCACGTCTCCCGCGAAGGGCACGGCCCGCGCGCGCCCCTCCATCACCCGGTTGAGCTCTCCGGCGACTGCCTCCACCTTCTCCCGGGTCCGCCCGAAGAGCAGGACGTTGGCTCCGTCCCGCATGAGGCGCGAGGCGATCCCCAGACCGATGCCCTGGCCCGCTCCCGTCACGATGGCACTGTTCGAAATCAGCTTCATGATGGCTCCTGAGTGCTTTGTGGACGGGGGAGAGGCTACTCCAACGCAATCAGGAGAAGCGGATGCCGTAGTCCCTGGCGGGGGGGCGAACACCATGGAAAGCGAGCCCGGAGGCGCCCGACCGACGAGGTCGGGCATGCCGATGCCCCTGCGCAGGTCCGCCATGGTGAAGTCCTCGCAATCCCAATCCAGGAGGTTTCCATGAACAGATGTCTCAGCATCCTCTGTGCTGTTCTCGTTGTCTTCAGCGCGCTGGGGCCGCGGGTGGCGGCCGCCAGCCCGACGTTCCCATATCCCTGGTCGGACTATTCAGTGGTCCCCGTGTTGTTCGTACCCACCGACTGGAACATCAACAGCGCCGAGGTGCAGGCCGAGGCCGCGGCGATCAACACCGCGATGGCCCAGATCCAGGGCTTCTACGCCACCCACAACAACGGCGCGACCTTCGTCCTGAACCCGGTCAGCATCGTCCAGGCGAATGGCGCCAAGGAGGCGTACGGCATCTCGTGGGGGCCGGGGAACATCTACGACGACGGCGTCATCTCCATCACTGGCAACATGGAGGCGGCCGTCATGGCGGAGCTGCACTCGCGTGGGTATCCGACGCCGCCCGCGCAGAATGAGAGCGGTTACTCCACGATGATCTTCTTCAAGGGCGCTGGCGGCTTCGCCGGAGGCCGTGCGTACACCAGCGGCAACGGTGGCCAGGCCATCGTCGGAGATTGGGCGATCGACAGCATCCAGGGACAGGTGGCCGAGGGCTCCTGGTGGTGGTCCGGTCAGCGCAAGCAGACCGGCGCTGTCGCTCACGAGCTTGGCCACGCCTTTGGCCTGCCCCACCCCGACTCGGTGGAGTGGGAGAACAGCTCCTCCGTGATGGGCGATTGGTGGGACTATCCGACCATCGGCCTGAACGACTACGACCGCAGCTCGCTCGCCTTGAACAAGAGCGCCTTCTTCACGGTCCCCGCGGTGCCGGCGAACGTGACGGCCACGGCCCTCAATGGCTCGAACATTCGGGTGAACTGGACCGACACCTCCGGCAACGAGACCGGGTTCCAGCTCACCAACGGGGTCACCACCGTGAGCCTGGCGGCCAACACCACCACGTACACCTGGGGCGGGCTGTCGACTGGCACCTATATGTGCTTCGCGGTCCGTTCCAACTCCGCGTCAGGTTCCTCCGCGTGGACGCCATATGCCTGCACCACCACGCCCACCCTCCCGGCGGCGCCCGGCGGTCAGTCCGCGACCCCGACCAGCGGCACGAGCATCCGCGTGAACTGGACCGACACCTCCGGCAACGAGACCGGGTTCCAGCTCACCAACGGAGTCACCACCGTGAACCTGGCGGCCAACACCAACACATACACCTGGGGTGGGCTGTCGAATGGCACCTACATGTGCTTCGCCATCCGCTCCCTCAACGCGGCGGGCACCTCCGCCTGGACGCCGTATGCGTGCACCACCACGCCCACGCTCCCCACCGCGCCGACGAACCCGACCGCGACGGCGCTCAGCACCACCAGCATCCGGGTGAACTGGACCGACACCTCCGGCAACGAGACCGGCTTCCAGCTCACCAACGGAGTCAGCACCGTGAACCTGGCGGCCAACACCACCACGTACACCTGGGGTGGCCTCGCGTCTCGCACCTATATGTGCTTCGCGATCCGCTCCACCAACGTGGCGGGCTCCTCCGCGTGGACGCCGTACGCCTGCACGACCACGCGGTAGGCGCGGGCGACACGTCACCCTCTGTCTGGGAGAAGGCGGGACGCGCCGAGCCCGCCTGGCTTCAAGGGCGGCCCAGGTGGAGGGGGGCAGATCAGGAGGCGGTTGGGTTGGTATGAGAGCCCCTGGCGCCTGCCTCCCTCATGGCCCGGAAGCGTCCGTCGTGGCTGACGGGCTGAAGGTGCATGCGCGGCGGCGTGCACGGAACGTTCGTGGACGCCGCCGCGCTGCATCTGCTCAAGTGCCGGCAGCGAACTTCCCCGGAGGGACTGGATGGACGGCACGTACAAGTCATTGCGCATCGAGAAGGGCGAGGGCGTCGCCGAGCTGGTGCTCTTGGGCCCGGGCAAGGGCAACGCCATGGGTCCCGACTTCTGGCGGGAGATGCCCGAGGCGCTTCGTGACCTGGACGCCGACGACGCCGTGCGCGTGGTGCTGGTGCGCGGCGAGGGCAACCACTTCACCTATGGCCTGGACCTGATGGGGATGATGGAGACCCTGGGGCCGCTGCTCACCGCCGAGAGCAACCTGGCCTTGGAGCGCAGCAAGCTGCTCAAGTTGATTGGAGAGATGCAGCAAGCGACGGAAGGGGTGGCGCGGTGCAAGAAGCCCGTCATCGCCGCGGTGCACGGGTGGTGCATTGGTGGAGGCATGGACCTCATCGCCGCGTGTGACTTCCGGTACTGCTCGCAGGAGGCGAAGTTCTCCCTGCGCGAGGTGAAGGTCGGCATCGTCGCGGACCTGGGCGCGCTCCAGCGGCTGCCGCGCATCATCGGCGAGGGAAACACGCGCGAGCTGGCCTACACCGGCGGTGACGTGGACTCCGCGCGCGCGCTGCGGATGGGCCTGGTCAATGAGGTCTTCCCCACGCCCGAGGCCCTGCTCACGGAGGCGCGGGCGACGGCGAGGCGCATCGCGGACAACCCGCCGCTCGTCATCCAGGGCGCCAAGCAGGTGATGGAGTACTGCGCTGACAAGTCCATCGCGGACGGGCTGCGCTACGTGGCGGTGTGGAATTCGGCCTTCCTCCAGTCGCATGACCTGACGGAGGCCTTCTCCGCCTTCGCCGAGCGCCGGCCGCCCCGCTTCCAGGGGCGCTGACGCGTTGCCCTCCCGTCGGGCTCAGGTGGAGGCAGGGTGGAGGGGTCCTGATGCCCTCCACCCCCGACTCCGTCCTAGTCCTTCGTGCAGACGACGTCGTCGACCTGGAGGTGGTCTCGGTCGGCTTCGCTGCGGCTCGGATAGAAGAGCAGGCGCCAGTCGCGCACGTTGCCGGTGAAGCGGAAGAACACCGGCTGCCACGTGTCGCTGTCGACGGTGATGAAGGGGGTCTGCACGCTCCAGCCGCCGCTCGAATAGGTGCGATGGCGGATGGTGCCGTGGCCGCGCACCCGGTACGAACAGGAGTAGTTGCCGCTCGGGACGTCGAACTTCTCCAGCGAGAAGCGCTCGGCCACCTGGATGGGGACGACGAACTGCAACGCCCTGGAGCCGCCGTGCACCGCCTGCGTGTAGAGCACGAGGCGCGAGGGCTTGATCTCCGTGCCCGGGTCGCTGACACCGTTGTCGATGCCATACCAGTAGTCAGGGAGGTAGTGGTTGCCGTAGTAGGGAATGGAATAGGTGTTCCAGGACTCGAACCCACCGTTGCGGATGATGTTCGAGGCGTGCGCGGCGGGAACGCAGCGCCGGGTGGCCGGGTCGCAGGCCGGGAGTGCACCGACGCAGTCGTAGGTCGTGAAGCAGGCCCCTTCGGCCAGCTCGCACACGCCGCTCGTGGGGTTGCAGCTCGTCGCCGGGTGGCTGCAGACGACGCCAGCGCACGGGTCGCCCGCGACGCACCGATGCGCGGCGTAATCGCAGACAGGCGTCCCCGGAGTCCCCGCGCAATCGGCGTGGCGGGTGCAGCGCTCCTCCGCGAGCGCGCAGGTGTGGTTCACATCGCAGGTCTGCCACTCGCTGCAGTTCGCGGCGCTGTTGCAACGGCCGGAGAGCGGCTCGCAGGTGGCCGAGGCATTCACGCAGCGCTCCCAGCTCTCGCAACTGACCGCATCACACGCCTCGGGGGCCCGTACGCAGCGCACGTCGTCGATGAGCAGATGCTGGCCGCTGGTATTGCGGACGCTGAAGATGAGCTCGAAGGTGTCGAAGACGTCGTTGGCGAGGTTGAAGGCGTACGTCAGCTGCTTCCACGTCTGGGTGTCGAGCTGGGTGTAGGCCGAGTACGAGGAGTAGTTGTCGCTGAAGAAGGCATTGCGAACCTCGCCGGTGCCCCGCGCCTGGTAGGTGCAGGAGTAGCGACCGGCGGGCATCGACTTCGCGAGGGTGCTGAAGCGCTTGTGCGCGGTCGCGGAATTGACCAGCCGGGCCGCGTTCACGCCGTGGAAGGCATTCGTCGTCTCCTTCCGCACCCCGTCGGTTTCGATGCTCGACGTGCTTCCGAACCACATCGCCGGGAGCGCACCGGGCCATTCCTCGAAGCTCCAGTTGGCGATGACGCTCGCCCCGGAAGGCTCGCCCGCGTCCGGCGTCCCGGTGCCTGCGTCCGGTACTTCCGTGCCCGCGTCCGGCGTCTCGACGCCCGAGTCCGGCGTCTCGGTGCCTGCGTCCGGGATTTCAGTGCCCGCGTCCGGCGTCTCGGTGCCCGAGTCCGGGATTTCGGTGCCCGCATCCGTCGGTTCGACACCTGAGTCCGGAATCTCAGTGCCCGCGTCCGACGGCTGGGTGCCTGCGTCTGGCAGGGTCTGGCCGCCGTCCGGCGTCACCTCTGGATCCGAATCGCCGCAGGCGCTCACCACGACCAGCAGCACAGCTAGACACACTCGAAACGACGCCACCGCGAGCCTCCGTTTTCAGAAACGGATCCCTCGTACCATATTCCCCCCAGGTGGCGGCAGGGCCGAAGTGGCGCCGAACGCCTTGGGGAAGAGCCTCACCTTCCGAGCGCGTCAAATGAACCCTGCGTCATTCAACGCAGTGGTTCACAAAGGGTACGCAGCATCCCCCGTTCTGGCAGACCTGAGTGTTCGGACAAGTTGACCGGTAGAGGCATCCGTACACAGGGTCGCATCCCGTGGTCTCCTCACAGGTGTCTGGATTGTCCTTGCAGTCGACAACTTGCTCGCTCAGGCAATTTCCCGAGCCATCACAGGCTTCGTTCATCGTGCACGCATTGCCATCATCGCAAGTCGTCCCGGCTGCCGCAGGCACATAATTGCACTGGCCATCGCGGCAGATGCCAGCGAACTTCATGCATGGCGGAGGGCTGTTGCAGTTGAGCAGCGTCCCCGCGCAGACCCCGGCGCTGTTGCAGGCATCGTTGACCGTGCACGGCTGGGCGTCATTGCATGGCCCCGTGGCCCTGGGAGTGTACTGACAGACTCCACTCCTGCACGTGCCCGTGGTTTCAAGGCATTCCGCTGCGGGTGTCCCGCTGCACGGCGCCCCGTCTTCCTGCTGTCGATACTCACATTGGTGATTGATGCAGACCCGGAGGTCCTGACATTGAGCCGTGACGGCCGGGCAATCGGCTGCCGTGTCACACGCGCCGGCAGCACCGCCATCCGTGCCGGCGTCGTCCTCGGAGCCTGCGTCAGGCTCGCCCGCGTCCCCAGGAAGGCCGGCGTCGCTTCGCACACCGCCATCCGTGTCAGAGAGGGGAGGACAGAGTTCGTCCTTGAGACGCGGATCCACGTTCTTGCAGAACTCGGTGCGGTCCTCCTCGAACGGGATGCAGGCCGCCCCGGACAGGCAGACCGCGAGCAGCGCGAAGCGCATGACTTCCAACGGGCGGCTCATCGGAGGCTCCAGGACAGGGACAGGTTCGCGCCTTCCGGTGTGGGCAGCAGCGTCGCCCGGGTTCCGGAGGAGGGGGCACCAAGAAACAGCAAGCTCCCCACGGTGGTCGCGGCCCCCAGACCCATCAGGGCCCAGCCCGCCTTCTCGAACGTCCGCCCCTTCTGAACGGTGTCGTCCAACTGGGCCCGGTTGGTGATGGACGGATCCGCGTCACGCACCCGTGTGGAGATCGACCGCGCTCGTGTCCAGGACAGCAGTCCTCCTACCGCCACGACACCACCGCCGATGGCGACCGGGAGTCGGAGGCTGGAGCGCACACTGGACCTGTGCTCGAGCTCCGCCACGGGCTGATGCGTCAGGGGTTCACGTGGGGCTTCGCTCACCACGGATGTGGGCGCGGAGGCGGTTTCGCTCGCCAGGGGCATGGGTGGCTTCGCGACGGGCGGGAGCCTGGCGCGCACCTGTTCGAGCGCCGCGCTCACCTTCGGCGACACGGGCAGTGGCAGCGTTGCCTTGGGGTCCATCGCGAGCGCCCGCGCGAAGGCACTTCTTCCCCGCTTCGGCTGACTCGATTCGAAGGACAGGACTCCCTCCATGAGTTCGATGGAGGTCCTGTCCTCCTGCGTGTTCGAGGGCCATTGCCTGGCCCTGCCGAGCGAGCGCAGCGCTTCGTCATACTCAAGCGCGTCATAGAGTTGGAACGCGGCCTGGAGGTGGGGATTGGGCGCGGGCTGCTCCGCGTTGGCGGGAGCGGCGAGCAACACCAGGGGCAGCCACCAGGCCAGCAGCCTCACCAGGGCACGGCCTCTTCGCGGCGTGTCTGCAAGGCGCATGTTGTCTTCCCCCAGGTGACGGCTTGACCTCCTGAACCAGACAGCGAAATGGACCCGGGGCCAATCGCCGTCCGGTGCCGGGTGTGTGTTCAGTCGTGACGTCGCTGAGCATGCCGTGGCGGAAGATGACTGCTTTCGCACTCCTCTTGCTGCCGCTGTCGTTGGCACAAGCGGGGCCTGGCCTCCGTCGAAAGGGAGCTAGACGGCGCGGTCAACGCCTGGGGACGGGGGCTCGCGGAAGACCGCCTCGATGTTGTTGCCGTCCGGGTCCAGCACGAAGGCCGCGTAGTAGCCGGCAGGGTAGCCGGTGGCGGTAGGCCGAAGCCCGGGCGCTCCGTTGTCGGTCCCTCCCGCGGCCACGGCCGCCGCGTGGAAGGCGTCGACCTCGGCGCGGCTCCGGGCCGCGAAGGCCGTGTGTTGTTTCACGCTGTGCGGATGGAAGCGATCGATCCAGAAGATGGGATGGTCGTGACCGTAGCCGATGCCATCGGTCCCCTGACCCTCAGGGAGTTGCATGGTCCGGTGAAGGCCCAGCGCGCCCAGTGCCGCGTCATAGAAGGCCGCGGAACGTGCGACGTCCGCGACGCCAATGCCAGTATGGTCGATCATGAGCAGGACGCGTACCAGAGAACCCGCGTGGTCGTGAAGCGGGCGCCGTCCGCCCTCCAGTACGAGCCATGGAGGGCCACTCGGAAAGTGCGCCTGGCGCTTCAGGGACGCTGGCGTGAGGCGCTCCGGGCTGCCACGGCGGCCAGCTCGGCGAAGAGATCGTCGGGTCGGTCCCGGAGTGGCTGACCTCGGCCGAGCGTCGGGCAGAACGCGTGGTCGCGGATGGGGAGGCTGATGCCTGTACTGGCCGCAAGACGCAACAGCGCGAGGCCCTCCACGAAGATGCGACTCCGGGGCTCGAAGGTCGGGATGTCCGAGGAGTACGTGCGCGCCTCGTCCTGGAGGGAAGCATGGGCGTCGATGAGTCGCGTCAAGGCGTCGTCGAAGGCCTCGGATGAGCCCTCCTGCAATGCCTGACACACCTCAAGTCGGGGAGACAAGGCGCTTCCCACGGCCGAGTCGAGGGCGCGCAGGGCCTTCTCACATTCAAGACGAGGCGCGCCCTTCATGAGGCGATGGAGGAAGAGGTGGTATGCGAAATCTTCTTCGTACTCACCCTCGGGCCTCCAGGTTTCAGGGGAGAGATCGCCCACTGTGATAGCGAGCGCCATGTCACCCGCGGCCACGGCGCGAAAGAGGGCTTCACTCCGACTCCGGGCGTGGCGGAAGCCATCTGCATGGCCCTCTGCGTGGCCTCGTCGGAGGAAGTCCTGGCGAGCGAGGGCGGACCAGCAGAGGTGCTTCTGGAAGCTCACCCGATCCGCGGAGACCAACAGCGCGCAACAGGCCGTCGCCTCGAAATACAGTTCGATGTCCTCGTACACCTCTCCCACCTCCGTGGTGGGGTGACCTGCGGCGAGGATCAAGAGGTTCTCCTCGAGTTCCTCCGTGAGGCGCTGCTGCAGGGCATGCAGTCCCATCACGGCACCTCAGGTCTCGAACTCGTCGATGGGCGTGAAGCGCAGGCCGCTGAAGCCCGCGCCTTCCAGGGCCCGGGCCAGTTCCGGATGCACCATGACGTGGTACTCGACGTGCCGGGGCCGGAACATCAAGAGGCGCTCATCAAGCGTCTCGGGCTTGAGGACCATCCTGGAGCAGGAACTCATCTTTTCAGGATCGATGTTGTTCCAGCGGTAGCTGGACTTCTCCTTGTCGATGCAGTCCACGACCCGGAAGGGATTGATGACGAAGTATTCGGCGCTTGCCAGCTTCTTCTTGTGGTTGAAGATGGAGACGGGAAGGTACTCGACGTCAGGAGGCTGCCGGGCCTCGACGAACTCCTTGAGTTCGCGTGAGACGACAATGGCCCGGTTCAGGTTTCCGATGCTGTCCGCCAGAGCGACGTATTTCGCGTGCCTGGGATCCATTTGGAAGGCCGCGTCTCGCGGGAAGCCCTGGGCCCGCTGGACACCCTTGCTGAGCTGATACTCGTCCGCCACATTCTGGATACCGGTCAGCACGCAGAAACTTCCACCCACATCCCACTCCCAGACAACAGGCATGTTGCTCACGGATGACCTCGGCTGGTGCGCTTACGGCAGTCTGATTTTCAGGAGGAGGTTCTTCACGTCGTCCGGAGAGATTCCCGCGGAGCGATGGCTGGGATTCTTTGCCATCGAGAAGGGATGGTACCAGGTCCGTTTCCTGGCAGCGTCGAACCGCTGTCCCCAACAGGCTTGCGTTCCTCCCTGTCGGGCGCCGCGCCTCAGGAGCCGAGAATGGAATTCGTCGCTGGCTGCCTCAAGCTCCTGCTTCAGCTTCGCCGCATCGACATCATGCACTTCCTTCTTGGCCGTGAGTGAGCACCAGACATTCTCCTGGAAGTATTGGGATACCTCGCTGACGTAGCCATCCTTGCTGGTGTGGTCCCTGTCATGGGAAGGGAGGTTCACCGGGATCTTGCCGTCCGAATCCTGATACTGCCTGTTGCGGGGCAGCCCGATCAGGTTCCCGCTGGCATGGATGTCCCATTTTGTAATCCAGAGGCAAGCCTCCAGATAGTCAGCCAGTGTGGGGGGAGTCTTGGGATAGTCTCCCCTGCGCTTTCCCATCGATGTCATGCAGACGATGTGATGGACCTGGGAGTATCCTTCCCGCTTGAAGCCTCTTGAGCAGTTCTTGCGGTAGACCTCGGACGGCTCAATTTTGATTTCCCGCTTGCGCGTCTTCGCGATGTGCTTTGAAAGGCTCATGGGGACCCTTGCTGTGTCAGTGCCGCAAACCCTGCTCGGTGGGAACCCGATCCAGGATGATCCCCGAGCGATGTCCGTCATCGCCGGAGGACAAGACCAGGGCGTGGTCTCCTCTGCTGTACTTGCGCGCGAAGGCGCGTGCGGCGAGGCAGACCGCCAGGAGGGGGGATGCAGCGCCCGTTTCGCCAAAATTCAGCGCGGGGATCCGCTGGGCCCACGCTTCCATGCCGCACCACTCCTGCGTCCGAACACGTGTGTGACCCCACTCGCTGGCCCGGAAGTTCTCACCATTGAGGTCGAGGTAGAGATCTCCCGCCGTGGCTTCGCGCGCGTCCGCTTGGACCAGGGCCTGCGTGAGGACCTCCGCCAGTGCCCTGCCGGTCGGTGGGGACTTCGCGGCGAGGCAGTGTGGCTCCTGGGCGATGACTGGGTCGAAAAGCAATCCGTGTGGCCGCACGCCGCGCCCTCGCACCGAATCGTACCGCTCAAGGAGGATGGCGACGCCGGCCTCTCCCGGCATGAAGCCAACCGGGTGGTCGGGCGTTTTGAGGCGACGCTGGTCCAGCAGCCGTTCGGTGCGCTCCGGGGACACCAGCGAATCGCAGGCCAGTACCAGCGCCGTGTCGCATTGTCTGGCGCGCAGTCGACGAGCGGCTTCGGCCAGCGCCCGGACCGTCCCACCGCGCTCCTCGCACGATAGGTGGATCGATCCAGGAGGAAGGGCCCAGCCTGTCTCCTCCTGAAGTCGCCCCATCATTCGCTGGGCGACATCCAGAGGCGCCCAGGGCGTGTCCAGCCCCACTTCACTGGAAAGGCACAGGAACGCCTCGAGCCGCCCCTGCTTCCAACCGGGCGTCAGGCCGTTCATGTCGCCCAGGGCCGCCACCCCGAGCTGCACGAGTCGCCCCAGCCCTTCAAATCCGTACGTCAGGGGGCCTGCGGCGTGGCCGACGAGCGGGGCGGGGACACGCGTCTCCTCATCGATGCAGGAGCAACCCGGGAGTTCATGGGCCATGGAGATCCCTGCGCGAGCTGCCGCTGCGGCCTGGACGATCCCCCCCAGCGAGGTGGCGGCCCCCATGGCGCTGAGAGCGATGCTGCCTGATCTCGTGCGAGATGCATGCATGTGCCAGCCCCGGGATGCAATGAATGGCTTGTGCCGTCCTACTGACTCCTGCTGAGTCTGCCACACATCCCTGGCGTGCCGTGAAGGAGGATTCGATGCTGGCCCCCCGGATGTCTGACCTGGCGCCGCGCTTCGCCACCCTCGGCCACATGATGAAGCCTGTGAAGCTGCCGCAGCCCAAGACCGGGGCGCTGACCGGGACACGCCCGTGTTCGGGCACGGGCCCTCCTCCTTCGTGAGGCAACTCCTCGTCCTTCCTGGGGAATCCCGAGAAACCGGCCAGCCCCTATCCGCGTCCAGGTCGGCTCCCCTATGCTCTCGCGCGAGGGGGATACATATCGATGGAATTGAGAAAGCCTGTACGGCTCGCGTCATCGCTGAGCCCGTTGGTCGTTCTGGCCTTGCTGTGTCTGGCCGTTCCGGCGCATGCGCGTGACTGGTTCGTTCGCGCGGGGGCTGCCGCTGGCGACGGTTCGCGGGAGAAGCCCTTTGCCGACCCCTGGATGGCGCTCGAGCGTGTCGAGGCGAACGACAAGGTGCATGTCTCCGCCGGCCGGTATTTCGGCAAGCTGGAGAAGGGGAACTGGGTGCTCCAGTTTCCGGGCGTCGAACTGATCGGCGGCTACGACGCGAACTTCAAGGAGCGCAATCCCTGGAAGAACGCGACCGAGCTCACCTGGCGCAAGGGCGCCGCCAACCGGCCGGACATCTCGCTCGCGCGGGTCAGCACCAGCATCGAGCGCGACACCGCCGGTGCCACCATCGATGGCTTCCTCATCGACATGCAGGATTATTACGACTACGGGGGCGAGGGCGGGAACTTCGACCCGAAGGCGCTCCAGCGCAACGGCGCGGTCGACCTGGCGAAGGGTGGCATCCTGCGCAACTGCTTGATCGTCAATTCGATCAACGCGGTGCGGACGTCGCCAGGGGCCGTGGTCGAGAACAACGTCATCGTGAACTCCATCTTCGCGGCGGTGCTCTCCAAAGGCGGTGGCGACCACGATGTGCCCGTGACGATCCGCGGCAACACGGTTGCCTTCGTGTGGGCGACCCAGGCCATCGCGGAGGGCGGTCCGGAGGGCGCTGGCATCGACGTGACGAACAAGGCGCTCGTGGAGAACAACCTCATCGTCCACTCCGACAACCACGGCGTGCAGGTGACGGTGCCTTCGAAGGTCACGTTCCAGGGCAACGCCTTCTGGCGCAACCTCTACTCGAACGTCACCTTCTATTATCAGGGCAAGAAGTCCTCGCTGGATGACTCGGACATCGGGGAGGCGGAGGACGCCGGCTTCGCCAAGGCCGCCGGCAACGTCGCGGTCGATCCAAAGCTCCCCTTCGACTCCGCCTGGTATGAGAAGTTCACCCGTCGCGTCATGCCCGGGAAGAAGTTCGACGCGAAGGCCTGGGAGGAGACGCGGACGGGCGCGGGCTTCTCCGCGCAGGGTGAGCCGGCCGATGTCTTCGCCCCCGCGTACCCGCCCCAGGCGGTCGCCGCGCTCATCGCGCCGAAGAACCCTGCCGTGAAGCAGGGCGCACGCGCGAAGACCCTGCCGGTGAGCTTCTCCGCGGCCTCCACGACGACGGCGGTGAAGCCCTATGCGAAGGTCGGCCTTGAGAGCTTCGCCGCGAACCCGAAGGGGTACGACGGCAAGGACATCCAGGTCATCGTCGGTGTGCAGGGGGTGGCCAATCCGGACAATGGTCCCGCCGGCACTTCTCGCGAGACGCACAAGGCCGTCTTCCTCACCGACGCGAAGGGCGAGTCCCGCACCCCCGGCTTCTTCAAGAAGGGCACGGCGGTCGAGCGCGGCATCGACGCCATCCCGAACTACGGCTCGGGCCCGCCGCGCGACCTCTTCGTCGTGCGGGGCACCGCGCGCTACCGCGAGGTGGGCTACCCGAAGCAGACCCTCGTCATCGACGCCATCGAACCGTTCGAGAAGGAGGTCGTCGCGTCCGAACGTCCGAAGGGGCGGGACTGGTTCGTGCGCGCCGGGGAGAGTGGGGGCGACGGCTCGCGGGAGAAGCCCTTCCGCGACCCCTTCCAGGCCATCGACCAGGCGGGCAGGGGTGACCGCATCCTCGTGGCCACGGGGGAGTACGGCGGCAAGTTGAAGAGCGGGAAGTGGGTCGTCGACGGCAAGCAATACCTTGCGTTGCTCGGAGGCTGGGACCGGGACTTCAACAAGCGCGACCCCTGGAACACGCCGAGCCTCTTCTCCTGGCCGTCGGACTCGAAGACCTCTCCGCAGGGCTACCTCTTCGAAGGCAACGGCGACCACACCGGCCTCCTCGTGGATGGCTTCGTCTTCGACCGACGCACGTTGAACCGCTACGACGCGGACGGCTTCATCGACCTGAACAACTCGCCCGACGACGCGCACATCTGGCTGTCGTCGCCGGAGTCCGTGATCCGCAACTGCACCTTCGTCAACGGTGCCGGTTCGGCGGTGCGGATGAGCAACGCGGTCACGTTCGAGAACAACATCGTGGTCAATGTCTTCAATGAGGCCATCCGCGTCACGGGTGGCTTCGGCACCCGGCCGGCGCAGGTGCATGACAACACCCTCCTGTTCGTCTGGAACCGGAGCCGCCCTCATGATGGTTCAAGCTCGACGGGCAGCGGGCTCGCGCTGACCGGCAACGCCCCGGCGGTGGTGGATGGGAATGTGTTTCAGTACATCGACAACTTCGCGGTGCGCGCTGAGTCACGCCTGAACGAACTCGTGCTCACGAACAACGCGTTCTTCCGGAACTGGGCGGCGCTCCGTTCGACGCAGGGCACGCCGCCGCCGACGGTGGATGAGAAGTCGATGCAACTGCTCGCCGACCTTCCCTTCAAGAAGGCGGAGGGGAACGTGGTCGCGGACGGTGGCTTCGACATCGACCCCGCATTCTATGCGAGCTGGTTCGCGCGGACCTCGCAGTTGACCAGTCTGTTCACCCCCGAGGAGTGGAGCCAGATTGCTCCCAAACAGGCGGGGGGCGAGGCGGCGAAGCCGGGCGTGGGCCGCGCGCTCGACTGGAAGGCGGCGGCGAAGCTGTTTCCGAAGAATGCCCAGGTGAGGGGCGCACGCCCGAAGAAGCTGGAGACCGGGAGCGAACGATGAAGACCCTGACCCTGGCGCTGCTTGCGCTCCTCGTCGCCGCGCCCGCGTGGGCGGATGAAATCGACGACCGGGTGCGTGCGATTGACGACAACCTCTCCCGCATCAAGGACAAGCTCGACGGCATCGTCTCGGATTCGAACTCCAGCGACATCGACTCCGCGCTCGACTACCTGAACACGGTCAAGAGCGAGGTGGACCGGCTCAAGTCGCTGGACCCGCAGAGCGACCCTGGCAAGTCGATGGCCTATTACTACCCTGACTGGATTCCGAAGTTCCGGGAGTCGGCGCAGGCCCTGAAGCGGATGAAGGACTTCCAGGTGAAGGCCGACGAGTCTCGGCTGGCCGAGCGCTGCACGGAGGCGGACCGGAACCTGAAGGCCTTCATGCAGAACTTCGTGGAGCGGAAGGATCCGAACGGGGTCTCGAAGATCTCCGAGGAGGCCGACAAGGTCGGGCGCCAGTACTCCGACGAGTACAAGCGCATGCAGGAGGTCCACGGCGAGATGGACCGGGCCCGGGGGAGCGCGAGGTACTTTTCCGAGTCCCAGGGACGTTGGTCGGACGTGAAGAGCGAGCTCTACGACGGCGTGAGCGACATCTGGGATCGCTGGACGCGCCGGATGGAGGAGACGAAGACGAAGTGCCAGGAGCTGGCGAAGGGGCGTGAATCCGACGCCGTGAAGGACGCGCTCGCGAAGCTCGGGGACAGCAGCCGGGCGCGCAAGGAACTCACCGACAGGATCAACCAATCCCTGGACCAGGCAGCGGGCGCGCTCTCGGGGGCCGGGGCTCGCACCGGCACGTCTGAGCTCGACTCCACGCTGGGCTACAGCACCGACATCGCGACCCAGCTCGAGCAGCTCAAGGGCATCCGAGGCGAGGACGACACCGCGAAGAAGATGACCGACGTCTGGCCGGACAAGAACAAGGAGTTCCGCCGTTCGGTGGAGCTGCTCAAGCAGGTGAAGCCGCAGCAGTTCTCGTTCGATTCAATCCAGGCGTCGTGCAAGACGACCGAGGATCAGCTCATGGGCACGGTGCGGGCCTACCTGGGCGCCCCGGATGATGCCGACGAGGGCGTCAAGGTCGTCACCGAGCGGGCGGAGAAGCTCGCCACGGAGACGCGTCAGCAACTGGAAGCCGCGGAGCGGAAGTACAGCGAGCAGGAGCGGCTCCTGGAGGAGGCGAAGCGCTTCTCCTTCGACGAAGGCCGCTGGCGGACGGTCCGTGACCGCGTCCAGGAGACGGCGACGGCCATGCAGCGGCACATGCGCTCCAGGCTCGACGAGTCGAAGTCCGTGTGCGGCAAGCTCTTGCAGGGCACCAACAACCCGGACGTCGTGAATGCGCTCAAGGTGCTGAAGGACCGCGACCTGCTGGTGAAGACGACCCTGGAGCGCGTCGCCCGGGACTACGAGGAATGGAAGAAGGAGCGCCGGGGCCTGAAGCCTGGGGGAAGGTTCCGTCAGGAGAGCGCGGAGAAGCTCCTCCAGGCCTTCTGTGATCAGGACGAATACCAACTCGCGGACCGCGTGCAGCGCGTCGCCGACGAGGTGGCATCCGTGATGGGCAACCTGCAGCGCCAGTACCTCGACCGGCTCAAGCGGATGCTCGACGACGTGAAGGCCGTGGAGTCCACCAAGAACCCGACGCTCAAGGCCGAGGTGAACCGCCAGAAGCGGAACATGACCGCGACCTACAAGCGCCTCGAGGATGCGGGCAACCTTGGGATCCTGCGCGGCAGGAACAACCCGCTGGTGAACATGTACCTGGAGAACGGCAACAAGAAGCACCTCGCGCTCCAGACCGGCTGCACGGCGATGGAGTACGAGATTCCGGGGGGGCGCATCGACTGCGTGAACGTCTCGGATGGCTCGTGTGAGGTCATCGAGATCAAGCCCAACAGCGCCAGTGGGCGCACCGCGGGCGAGGCGCAGATCGCCAGCCGGAAGTCCGTGCTCGAGGACCTGTACCGGAACAACAAGCTGGGGGGCCTGATGCAGCGCTGCGTGAAGGATGGCAGCCTGAACATCCGGTACCTGGTGAAGTACTACGAGTACTGCCCCGTGGGGATCGCCAACATCGACGTGCAATCGGAGGAGGCGGACGAGTAGCGCGGTTCGTCGAGGCGGAGCCGGCTCATGTTTACCGGCTCCGCCGAGCCTCGTCCGGGACCTGTCAGGGCCGACCGAAGTCCTGCACCCAATAGCCGTAAGAGCTGCCCGGCACGGTGTATTGACCCACGCCCACATGGAGATGGGCGGGGTTCATGATGTTGTTGCAATCGCGGGAATTGGCCATCCATGCGTCCACCACGGAGGCCGCAGTGCTGATGTAGCCAGCGGCGATGTTCTCCTCCGCGTACGAAAGTGGCGTGTAGCCCGCGTGGGTGATCCGCCGCAGGGGCGTCCAGCCGCTTTGGCCGATAGTGCTGAAGTAGCCCAGCGTGCCCATGTCCATGGCGTGATTCCGCGCGGAGCAGTTCAGGCGCGACTCCAAGGTGAGCGGAGGCACCGGCGGTTTCGCCACACCACCACAGATGGCTCCCGTCGCACGTTTCTGGTTGGCGAGTGCAATCACTGCCTGCTCCAGCTCGACCGAGAAGCCGGATGAGAAGGCAATCGAAATACAGTAGCCGGGGACCGTGGTGGTCGACTGGCTCTCGACCGTTCTCAGGTCGTCGGTGGGAAGGACCGTGTTGTCGTTGCTGGGCGTGGTCGTGGGGGTGGCATCACAGCCACCCAGCAGGGCGGCGCCCAGGAACACCAGGGACAGGGAACGGGAGGCGACGGTCATATGAGGGGGCTCTTTCAGCAGGAGGAGAAGTCTGGTTGTTCAGATATTCCTACTTTCAAGGACTCAAGTGAAGGTTCTCGGCGCGGAGTGGGTCCCTGGGTTTCCTTGCGGACACAAATGACCGTTGCCGCCAGCGTCGAGGCGACTACTTCGCCTTCGCCGGGGCGAAGTCGAACGGCTTGTCCTGGGCAATGAGCATCACGCACTCCGACTCCGGCGCGCACTGGTTGCGGTGCACCACCTTGCCGGGCTGGTCCCAGGTGCTGCCGGCCTCGACGGCGCCGGCCGGGGTGACGCCGTCGCTGGTGTTCGTCATCCGGCCCTTCACCAGCACCCCGTGGTAGTCGGCGGAGTGGGTGTGCTGCCCCGAGTCGAACCCGGCGGGAAACTTCATCAGGAGCGCGTACGGGCCCTTCTTCATGTCGCCCCAGAGGACGTGCACCGACGGGCCTCCGGGCATCATCTCCGTCCAGGTGAGCTTGTCGTACGAGGTCTGCTGGAACGCCGCTGCCTCCTTGCCCTTCGCGGTGGCGAGACCGAAGGCGGAGACGACGACGAGCGCGGCGGCGAACTTGGAAAGGGTCTTCACGGTGGGAACTCCTCGGTGGAAGCGACGCCGGGAACAATGGCGACGAGGGCCCTCTGCGAAAATGCCCGTTTCCGCAGGGCTCCTCTGCAAGAATGCAGACCATGCCCCAGTGGAGTGACCTGCAGCACTTCCTGGCCATCGCGAGGGAGGGAAACCTCTCCGCCGCGGCCCGTCGGTTGAAGGTGGATCAGACCACCGTGGGCCGGCGTCTGGCCGTGCTGGAGCGGGAGCTGGGGGCCCGGCTCTTCGACCGGACGCCCTCGGGGCTCCGTCCGACGGCGGTGGCCCTGCGCATCCTGCCGGCCGCGGAGGCGGTGGAGGCGGAGGCGCTGCGGGTGGAGCGGCTCGCCAGTGGCGAGGACTTGCGCCCCTCCGGGCCGGTGACCGTCACCGCGACGGACTCCTTCCTGGTCCACAACGTGCTGCCGTGGCTGGCCGGCTTCCGGCAGCGGCACCCCGAAATCGAACTGCACCTGCTCTCCGGCTACGAAACGCTCTCGCTCGTCCGGCGCGAAGCCGACGTGGCCATCCGGCTGGTCCGTCCCCAGGAGCCCTCCCTGCGGGCCCGGAAGGTGGCGGCCATCAGCATCGTGCCCTTCGCGTCCCAGGCGTACCTGGACCGCCAGGGGCCCGTGCGCTTCGAGGCGGGGCTCCAGGGGCACTGCGTGGTCGGGTACGCGCAGGACTCCAGGCGCTGGCCCGAATCGAAGTGGCTGGACGTGCACGCGGCCCGGGCCACCGTCGCGGTGCGGCTGACCTCCATCCTGGGCCTGCTCCAGGCCGCGCGAGAGGGCTTGGGCGTGACGCTGCTGCCGGCCATCTTCGGCCACCTGCACCCGGAGCTCGTCCCGCTCCGCGAGGCCCTGCCCGAACTGGAGCGGACCGTGTGGCTGGTGTTCCATGAAGACCTGGCCAACAACGCCCGGGTGCGCGCGGTGGTGGACTTCCTGGCGGAGACCATCGGAGCGCAGGCGGGGGCGCTGGTGAAGGCGCCAGCCCGTCCTCGGAGGAAGCGCGCTTCAGGTGGATTGGCGCGATGACCTCTCGCCTTCTGCCATTGCTGCTGGCCGTCGGTGTTCCAATGCTTGCCTCGGCCAGGGAGCCGAAGTCCGCGCAGGCGTATGTCGCCTGCGGTCAGTTCCTCAGGGACAATGGCCGTCTGGACGAGGCCAATGCCGGGGTCACCCCTGCGCTGGAGCTTGCCCCCCGACACGAGGAGGCCAAGGCCCTGGGCCAGCTGCTGAGGGTGTTGCTGACCGACTGGGTGGCCACCCCGGCGGTGTAGCGTGTCGGGTTACGGAAGGGCCCGGATCTGTAGCCCATTCCGTCACGCCCGCGCGCTGGTGAGAGGCTCCCACTGGCGCGCGGGACCCCTTTGGCTTCGTGTCTGTCTATGGGCAGTAGAAGCGGACCTGATAGTCCTGACAGAAGGAGCCCGACTGCTGGCTGTTGAGGCAGACGCCTCCCTGGTTCGGGATGCAGGAGTACTGCTGGCCCGTGGAGTACCAGGGGATCCCACCGGTCGTCTGACACTCGACGGCCACGGGGTTGGGGCACACCAGGTTCGGGCCGAAGTCCGCCAGCGTCTCGAAGTCGCCGTCGCCGCCCGGGAGGTCCCGGTTCAGCCACTGCGTCCAGCCCGGCGGCAGGCGCACAGTCACCCGGAACGTGTCGGAGCAGATGAGCTGCCCCGCGCTGTTGTGGATCTCGACCACCAGGTCCCTGTACTGGCCCACCACGGCGGTGGGCCCGACCAGGTACGAAACGTAGAGCGTGGAGCCCGAGCCGGTGAAGCCCCGCTGCCCATTGGAATAGGAGAAGCCGGGCACGGCGGAGATGGCGAAGTTGAACACCGCCGCGGTGCCGCCGCCGTCGATGACCCGGATGAAATATTGCGCGAAGGCCAGACCGGAGACGGGTGCCGAGGCGCTCCCCGCTGTGTTGGCCTGGGTCTGCTGGTCGGCGAAGGTGGGGCACGCGGCGCGCGCGGAGGTTCCGGTGACAAGGGTTGCGAACGCCAGCATGGCGACGGCGGTTCTGAGCAGCTTCATCTGAGGGGACTCCTGGAGTCGTTGGTGAATGACTGACCTTGCAAGCCAGCTGCGTGGCCCCTGTGCAAGCAGTCTGCCAATGACTTCCAGGGGGCTGCGCTCAAGGCGTGCCCAGCCGTTTGCCCTGGACGAACTGGAGGCCCAGCAGGTTGCCGCGCTGGTGCATCGGATCCAATGTGACCTTCTGGATGCGCCACCCCTCCTGGGCCGTCTTCACCACCTCGTGCGTGTAGCGTCCCACCAGCGTCCACTCCTGCGGCACGCCGTCGAGCTTGAAGAAGTGGGACACCTCCGCGTAGGCGTGCACCGTCGCCTGCGTGTCGCTCGTGAACTCGGTGCGCACCGTGTTGGCCGTGGCGTGCTGCGTGCGCGTGAAGCACTCCAGCGACACGTCGCCGAACTTCGCCAGCACCGCGCGTGGCTGGGTGACGGGCGGCACGCCCATGAAGCGCGAGTAGTCCGACGTCACCTCCGGCGTGAAGACCCGCTCCCAGCGCGTCCAGTCACCCGTGTCCTTGCCATGGTCGATGGCCTGCCCGTACTCGGCCACCAGCTCCTGGATGGCGATCCAGTCCAGCGTGTACTCCAGGTTCTTCTCGCGCATCGCTGTCTGCCTTTCTGACGAGTTACTGGGAACGTACACGTTTTCACCGCGAGTGGAGCCCTGACAATCCCATGGGGCTATGCTCGGGGCATGACCCTGAACCTCATCGGGTGGATCGTCGTCGCGCTCATCGCCGGGGGCGTCCTGGCGCTCCTGCAACGTCGCCTTCGCGAGTCCTCCCGCGAAGAGGCGCTGCTGGATCCGCCGCCCGTGGCAACGCCGACCCGGCTGACCCCGGAGGTGTTCCAGGCCCGCATCGAGGAGCTGATCGCCTCGGGGCAGACGATCAACGCCATCAAGCTGTACCGTGAACAGCACGGCGTCGGCCTGAAGGAGGCGAAGGATGCCGTGGAGGCGCTCATGGAAGGGCGGCGTCCCGTTGTTGGACGCGAGCCCCCGGAGGCCGTGGACGGGGACGCGGACATCGAACGGTTCCTGCTCGAGGACAACCTCATCGAGGCCATCAAGCTCTACAAGCATCGCCATGGCGTGAGCCTGAAGGAAGCGAAGGAAGCCTGCGACGCGATGCGAAGGCGTCTGCGCGGGTGAGTCGCGCGCCTTGAGTCGCCGCCCTGCTTGACCCAGACATATCCGTAAGCGTTAACGGAGTTGTGGATTGCGTGGCGAAGCAGGGGATGGGGGCCTTCGGTTCGCGGCTGCGACGGCTGGTGGAGCGGCTGGACCGGGACGTCCACGCCATCTACCGCGCCGTGGGCGAGCGCTTTGAGCCGCGCTGGTACGCGGTCTTCACCGCGCTGCGGGACCATGGGCCCCTGACGGTGGGGGAACTTGCGCAGCGGCTGGGCATCACGCATGCGGCCGTCAGCCAGGTACGCACCGCCCTGGAGAAGGAGAAGCTGATTGCTGGAGAGCCGGACCCGCAGGACGGCCGACGCCAGCGATTGAAGCTCACCGCGCGCGGAAGGCAGACGGCCCAGCGGTTGGCGCCGCTGTGGGCCGCCATCGCGGCGGCGGCCAGTCAACTCCTGGCGGAAGGCGCACCGACGCTGCTGGCGGAACTGGACGGGCTGGATGCGGCGCTCGACCGGCGCGGCCTGGGGGCCCGGGTGGGCACAACCGTCCAACCCCAAGGCGCGCACCGAAACACCGGCACCGGCCCGACTCACGCCCGCGGACCGGGACACCGCGCTGAACGCCATCACGGCGGCCCTCCAGAAGTCCTATGTCCTCCCGGAGCGGCGCACGGCGGTGCTCGAACGGTTGAGCCAGTCCCGGAAGGCGGGGCGCTATGACGTGGACTCACCGTCGCTGCTGGTCGAGCGCGTCACCGACGACCTGAAGAGCGCCAGCGGAGACCTGCACCTCTACCTCCAGCACGACCCCGCGCGGTACGCCGCCGCCGAAGGGGCAGGGCGCCGACATCGACGCGTACTGGCGCCAGCATGTCCTGCGCGAACACCACGGCCTGACCGAGACGCGGATGCTGGCGGGCAACGTCCGCTACCTGAGGATTTCGGGCTTCCACTGGACCCGGGATGAGACCGGGGCGGCCTACGACGACGCCATGCGGTTCCTGAAGGACGGGGACGCGCTCATCCTCGACCTGCGTGGCAACGGGGGCGGTTCGCACGCGGCGGTGCAATACCTGGTCAGCCACTTCCTGGAGGAGGACACGCTGCTCATGACCTTCCACCGGGGCTCGGAGCCGCCGGTGCAGTCCCGCACGCTGGCGCACGTCCCGGCGGGGCGGCTTCAGGGCAAGCCTCTGTATGTCTTGATTGACGGGGGCGTGGGCTCGGCGGGCGAGGACTTCGTCTATGACGTGCAGCAGTTCAAGCTGGGCGAATTGATTGGCACCCGGACCGCGGGCGCCGCCAACAACAACGGTTTCACGCCCATCCCGCCGGGCTTCATGCTCAGCGTGCTGGAGGGCCGCCCCATCCACGCCGTCAGCCAGACGAACTGGGAAGGCGTGGGCGTCGCGCCCGACGTGGAGGTGCCTCCTGCCCAGGCCCTGGACGTCGCGCACGCGCGGGCGCTCAAGGGCTTGATGGCGAAGTCCGGCCCCACGCCCGCGCAGCGCGCCGAAGCCGCCTGGGCCCAGGTGGGCATCGAGGCCCGGCTGCATCCCGTGTCCCTGGCGCCGGCCCGGTTGAAGACGCTGGCAGGCCGCTTCGGTGAGACGCAGGTGAGCTTCCGCGATGGCGCTCTCTGGCTCGTGCGCGCCCGGCGTCCGGATGCCCGCTCGTTGCCCCTGACGGAGGACGGACTGTTCGCGGTGGAGGGCAGTGAGCGCCTGCGCGTGCGGCTCACCGGCAAGGCCCTGGAGCTGTCGTGGCTGGGAGAGCCCGAGCCGGTGGTGCTCACGCGAAGCTGAGCCCTCCCGTCGCGGGAGGCTTCAGCGGTAGTGGACGGCGATCCACTTCCCGTCGAGCTGGTGGATGGCGATGTCCAGGTCGTAGATGCCGCGCAGGACCTCGGTGCGCATCAGCGCCTCGGCGTTGCCCTGGAAGGCGACCTTGCCCTCGCGCATCGCGATGATGTGGTCCGAGTAGCAGGAGGCGAAGTTGAGGTCGTGCAGCACCAGGATGACGCTCTTGCCCAGCGCATCCGCCGCGCGCCGCAGCTCCTTCATCATGGACACCGCGTGCTTCATGTCCAGGCTGTTGAGCGGCTCATCCAGCAGCACGTAGTGCGTGTCCTGGCACAGCACCATCGCCACGAAGGCGCGCTGGCGCTGGCCACCGGACAGCTCGTCCAGGAAGCGGTGGGCGATGGTCTCCAGGCCCAGGTGGTGGATGGCCCCTTCCACGAAGGCCCGGTCCTCCACCGTCGGGCGGCCGCGCGAGTGCGGATAGCGGCCGAACGTCACCAGGTCCCGCACCGTCAGCCGCGCGGTGAGGTGGTTGTCCTGGCGCAGGATGGCCAGCCGGCGGGCCAGCGCGTCCCCGGGCGTCTTCGTCACGTCCAGGTCGTCCACCAGCACCACGCCGGATGACAGCGGCAACAGCCGGCTGATCATCGACAGCAGGGTGGACTTGCCGGCGCCGTTGGGCCCGATGATGGACGTGACGCCCCGCTCGGGGATCCGCAGGGAGACGTCGTCCACCACCAGGGTGTCTCCGTAGCGGCGGGAGACGTTCCGGGCCTCGATCATCGCAGGGCGCCTCGCATGAGCAGGGCAATGAACATCAGCCCGCCCAGGAACTCGATGATGACACGCAGGTTGGCGCCGAAGGAGAAGACCTGCTCCAGCACCAGCTGGCCTCCCAGCAGGCCAATCACCGCCAGGAACACGGCGGCGGGCAGGATGTGCACGTGCCGGTGCGAGCCCACCAGTCCGTACGCCAGGTTCGCCACCAGCAGCCCGAAGAAGGTCACCGGCCCCACGAGCGCCGTGGACACCGACACCAGCACCGCCACCACCACCAGCAGCAGTGACACCACCCGGCGGTGATCCACGCCCAGGTTGATGGCCAGGTCCCGGCCCAGCCCCAGCACGTCACAGGTGCGCAGCAGGCCCAGGCCCAGCAGGGAGGCCCCCGCCGTCACGACGCCCGAGACGACGAGCAGGTCCGGATCCGGGTTGTTGAAGCTCGCGAAGAAGCGGTCCTGGAGGAAGGCGAACTCGCTGGGCGCGATGACGCGCTGGAGGAACGTGGACAGGCTGCGGAACAGCACGCCCAGCACCACGCCCGTGAGCAGCAGCAGGTGGATGCTCCGGCGCCCGCCCCAGAACAGCCACCGGTGCAGCACGCCGGAGAAGAGCACCATGACGGCGACCTCCACCGCGAACAGCAGCCGCACGTCCAGGGACGCCACCGTGGTGGAGCCCAGGAAGAAGAGCAGGCACGTCTGGAGCAGCACATAGAGCGTGTCGAAGCCCATGATGGCGGGCGTCAGCACGCGGTTCTCCGTCACGGTCTGGAACAGCACCGTGGAGACCGCGATGGCGTAGCCCACCAGCACCACCGTCGCGACCTTGCGCCCGCGAAAGGGCAGCACGAAGTCCCACCGGCCATTCGCGCCCACGGTCATGAACACGGCGACGCACAACAGGGCCAGGCCTCCCAGCAGGAGCAGCCGGCGCTCGTGGCCCACCGGCTTGAGCGCGCTAGCCCACACGGGCGTCCCTCCTGAGCAGCAGGTAGAGGAACAGCAGGCTGCCCACCACGCCCGCCACGGTGCCGACGGGGATCTCATACGGGTAGCGCACCACCCGCCCGGCGATGTCACAGAGCAGCACGAAGCCCGCGCCCAGCACCGCCACCCACGGAATGGAGCGGCGCGCGTTATCGCCCAGCATCAGGCTGACCAGGTTGGGCACGATGAGTCCGATGAACGGAATCATCCCCACGGTGGCCACCACCACGGCGGTGACCATGGCGACGAGGGTCAGCCCCAGCGCCACGATGCGCCGGTGGTTCAGCCCCAGGTTGGTGGTGAAGGCCTCGCCCATGCCCGCGACGGTGAAGCGGTCCGCGACGACGTAGGCGATGGCCGTGAGCGCGAAGGCGCTCCACAACAGCTCATAGCGCCCGCGCATCACGCTGGAGAAGTCGCCCGTGGTCCAGGCCGCCAGCGATTGCAGCAGGGAGAAGCGGTAGGCGAAGAACGTCGTCACCGCGTCGAAGATGGCCCCCAGCACCAGCCCCACCAGCGGCACGACGAGCGCCGAGCGCAGCGGGAGCTTGCGCAGGATGAGCAGGAACAGCGCCGTGCCCGCCAGCGCGAAGCCCGCGGCCACCAGCGTCTTGACCAGGATGGGCAGGCCCGGCGCCAGCACCGTGACGGCCAGGATGCCCAGGCTGGCGGACTCCGCGGTGCCCGCCGTGAAGGGCTCCACGAAGCGGTTGCGCGCGAGCATCTGGAGGATGAGGCCCGCCACGCCCAGCGACATGCCCGACAGCATCAGCGCCAGGGTGCGCGGCACGCGGCTGATGACCAGCACCTGCGCGGCCCGGTCATCCCCTCCGGGCGCGAAGAGCGCGTCCCACGACACGTGGCTCACGCCAATCAACAGGCTGACGACGGCGAGCCCCAGCACCCCCACGCCTGCCACGACGAGGCGCGGCGCGAGGCTCGACTGCGCCTGCGCGGGGGCTTCCGGCTCACGTCGTACGAAGGGGCCCGAATCAGGGAGCGGTGGGCTGTCGGGGCTTCGCGTAGACATCGGAGATCTGTTCCAGCAGGCGCCGCATCGACTGGATGCCTCCGCCGATGAGGTAGGTGTTGGCCGGGTCCAGATAGACGACCTGTCCCTGCTTCCAGGCCGTCGTCTGGCGCACCAGCTCATTGTCCAGCAGCCGCTGCGCACCCCCACCCTCGCCGATGGCCGCGTCCCGGTCGATGACGAACAGCCAGTCCGGGTTCGTTTCCAGGATGAACTCCGACCCCACGGCCTCGCCGTGCAGGGACGCCTTGAGCGTCGGGGCCGCCGGCGGGATGCCGAACCCGTCATGGAGCACGCCGAAGCGGGAGCCGGGCCCATAGGCGCTCATCCGCCCGCCTGTCGTCAGGATGATGAGGCCCCGGCCCCGGGCTGCGGTGGTCTCCTTCAACGTCGCGATGGACCGGTTCAGGTCCTCCAGCAGGGCGCGGCCCTTCTCCTGCTTGCCGAACACCGCCGCCAGCCTCTCCGTGTTGGCCGCCACGGTCTGGAGGTAGTGCGCGTCGTCGGTGGGCTGGTCGATGGTGGGCGCGATGTCCTTCAGCTTCGAGTACCGCGCGCTGGAGCGCCCGCCGGTGATGATGAGGTCGGGTCGCGCGGCGTGCAGGGCCTCGTAGTCGGGCTCGAACAGCGTCCCGAGCCGGGGGTACTTCTTCGCGTCCGCGTACTTCGCCAACTGCCCGGGGAAGTACTCACCGGCCACGCCCTGGACGTCCACGCCCAGCGCGTCCAGCGTGTCCAGCGCGGCCAGGTCGAACACCACCACCTGCTTCGGGTGCTCCGCCACCACGGTGCTGCCCTGGCCGTGGGTGAAGGTCCGACCCGCCGAGGGCGCCGTCGCCGCCGGCACGGCCGCCTCCGGAGCGGGCGTGGAAGGGCGCGAGGCCCGCAGGCCGAAGACCGCGAGTCCGAGGACCGCGACG
Source organism: Myxococcaceae bacterium (assembly GCA_004173515.1). Classification (GTDB taxonomy): domain Bacteria; phylum Myxococcota; class Myxococcia; order Myxococcales; family Myxococcaceae; genus Corallococcus. The sequence goes on from SECN01000021.1 coordinate 33,553, forward strand.
CCACCAAGCGCCGCGACGAGGGGAGGGAAACGCCGGGGGGAGGTGCTCACGGGGTCGTTCAATCCAGGCTGGCTACTGCGATCAAATGATTTTGATAATCAAAATCGTGCCGGATATAGCGGATCGCCGCCGGACCGTCAAAGTCCATCCGTGTGCTCGCTGGGAACCCCAAGCGAGCAGGGCTTTCAGGGATTCCCCAGGAAGTACGCCGACTTGACGGGGGTGAACCCCCGCGGGGACCATCCGGACACCGATGTTCTTCTACTTCGAATGCAAGACGTGCAAGCAGGTCAGTGACCTCTTCACCGAGAGCGAGCGGCCCGACACGGCCCCCAAGTGCGCGGCGTGCACCACGAAGCATGGGAGCAGCATCGTCGAGTCGCGGTCGGTGAACTACTTCACCTGGCACTGCCGGCGGTGCGAGCGCACCTCGGGGATGTGCACGTCGGACGACTACCCGACGCTCAAGGGTGCGAAGCCCGTGTGCCTCAAGTGCGGCAAGTCGGACGCGGTCTTCATCGTCAAGCCGCAGGTCTCGGGCAAGCCGGCGCGGATGGCGAAGCGCAGGGAGCTGGGGGTGCTGGGCAAGCGCGAATGGGACGACCTGGACCTCTACGACGACGCGACGGCGTTGGAGTTGGAGGCGCTGGAGGAGGGGTTTCGCGGCGGTTCGCACAAGAAGCCGAACCTGGCCCTCGAACTGGCGAGCGCGGACAAGCTCCCCCGTGAGTTCGTCTTCGGACCCACGGACCCCAACGCGAAGCTGGCGAAGAGCGAGGCCACGTACCAGGAGAAGAAGCGCTTCCGGGAGAGGTTCAAGACGAAGCACGGGGCGCTGCCGGACAAGCGCAACCCGCTGAAGACCGAACTCCACGATGGGACGGTGGTCCCCCTCAAGCGGTACCGCGACGACCTGACCTCGGTGGAGACCGTGGGCTCGACGGTCTACCCGAAGATGAACAAGTCGGCGCCCACGGTGGTCAACGCGGCGAAGCTCGCGGACCGGAGCCTCCCGTGGGACTACCGGGAGCTGGGCCCCAACTCCTTCCTGCGCAGGCTCTGCTCGCTGCTGTACGTGGTGGAGTTCAACGGGGGCGGGGACGGCAACAACCCGGTGGAGCTCCAGGCCATGTGGGCCAACGGCTCGCTCTTCCTGTCGACGAACAACCTCACGTTCTCCACCAGCCTGTTGGCCGCGCTCAAGACGGAAGGCTCCGTCAAGGCCTTCCTGGCGAAGGTGGACCTGAAGGGCACGCTGACGGGAGGCTACAAGGCGGTGATGCGCAACTTCGGCAAGGAGCACACGGAGAAGCTGCCCGTGTACCAGGCCGAGTTCGGCAGTGAGAAATACCCGGACTACTTCCGGTTCAAGTGGGAGTACGTGTTCCAGGAAATCCAACGGTCGCTGAAGCTCGCGGCGAAGGACATCGAGGAGCTGGTCGTCGCGAAGAGCGCCACCGACGACGGCTTCAAGTTCTGGTCGGTGGAGTCCGCGGTGACGAGCGGCAAGGTCTACGTGGTCATGCCCAAGAAGAAGAAGGCGGGCGAGGGCGACACCTACTTCGTCAAGAAGAAGATCCACGCAGAGGAGCTCTTCCACCCCATCCTGATGGAGCTCAACAAGGCGGGCCTCCTGAGCGAGGTGCTCCCTGCGTTCGTGGGCGGCGTGAAGACCCCCTGCCGCACCTGCTTCATGGTGCTGGACCACGCGTCGACGGTGCTGGGGACGAAGCTCATCCTCCCCACCAACGCCTTCGGGCACTACTGGAAGGCGTCCGGCATGCACGTCCCCAGCCCCGTTTTCCCGGAGGCCGCCCAGACGATGGTTTTCGGGTCGAAGAAGTCCATCGATGACGGCTCCATCAACATCTACAACACGGAGATGCCTCCGTCCCCCAAGCGCGACGACTGACTTCTCCCTCTTGCCTTCTTCCTGATATTTCTAGAAATTCAAGAAATATTGGTTTGAAGGAGAGGGCTCATGAAGACCGTTCGTGTCGTCGGGTGGCTGTCCACGCTCTTCGCGATGGGCGTCGGATGTGGAGGCGGGACGGGCCCCGCGCCGGAGGCGGTTTCGTCTTCAGCGCTGGCGGTCGGTGACAACGCCCGGACGCTGGTGATGCCGGGGCTGGCGGACCCGGAGGTCTACAAGGAGAACGACGACCTGTTCTTCCTCACCGGCACGGGCAATGGGGGGGTGCTGCCGCTCTACGAGTCGAACGACCTCACGGCGTTCCGCTTCAAGCGCGACTACAATCCGTCCGCGGCGGACCCCAACTACGACTACTGCTTCCTGTGGGCGCCGGACCTCAACAAGTCCAACGGCGCCTACCAGCTCCACTTCTCCGCGCACCGCGTGCCCAACGGCGCGGCGTGTCCTCCGGCCGGTCAGGAGGTGACGACCTTCGTCGCCACGGCGCCGGACCTGAATTTCAACTTCGGCGCGCCCCAGCCGCTCAATGCCAACACGACGTGGCCGCGTACCTCCACCGCGACGGGCTGCCTGCCGCAGGGCTGCAACCGGAACATCCGCATCGACTCCGCGACGTACAACGACGTGGCGGACCGGTGGTTCTTCTATGTCTGGTTCGACCGGGGCAACAACATCGCCTCGTTCAACACCGCCGCGCCGGGCACCGTCTACAACCACGCGGGGCCAGCGGTGTTCGCGACGCCTGCCCATGAGGAGGGCATCAACGAGGCGCCGGAGGTCTTCAAACGCAATGGCATCTACTACCTGCTCTTCAGCGGCGGTTGGTACAACAGCCAGTACGCCATGTATTACGTGATGGCGGACTCCATCCCGCAGCTCACGCGGGCGCGCGCGGTGCGGCGGCTGTCCCTGCCGCTGCGCAACTCCGCCGGCAGGCTGGTGCAGAGCCACGGCCACAACGTCATCGTCGAGCGCCGGGGGGAGTACTTCAATGTCTTCCATGTCGGCGCCTTCGACACGGCGGGCAACCTCACCTCGCGCAGCACGTACAAGCAGCGCGTCGGCTTCAAGCCCGACGGGGCGATGACCTCCCTCAACCAGGTGAGCGTCCGCTGGAACAAGCTCAATGGTTACAGCTACTCGCTGGACGTCGTCCTGCGGGATGGGGCGGTGGTGGGGCCGTGCAGCTCCGTGGCGCTGCTGGGCCAGTCCAACAAGACCGTCTTCGACGGCGTGTGCCGCAGCGCGGGGGACCGCGTGGTGACGAAGGGGGACATCGCCGCGTTCCGCGTCTTCTATGCCATCAACGGCGCCTGGGGGGCCTTCGTGGAGAAGGCGTATGACGGCATCTCCGATGATGTCTCGCTGGAGCTGCCAGGCGGCTTCACGCCGTTCGTGGACCTGGAGTGGAACGAGCTTCAGACCGCGGCCCAGTACTCCATCGACGTGCAGCGGCGGGACACCGGCGCGTGGATTGGCCCCTGCATCGGGGTGACGTCCGTCAACAAGAGCCTGGCGTGGACCTACCAGGGGAGATGCGTCACGCCGGGCATCGACGTGCCCGCCTCCAACATCCAGGCGTTCCGCATCTGCTCGGCGGTGAATGGGGACTGGGCGCATGGCCGCTGCGGCACCGCGGCCTATGACGGCCGGGGCCTGCACTCGCGCATCGTCATCCCCTGAGGCCCGGGGTAGGGTGCGCGTTCGATGTCGCTCCCTCTCGTCCACATCTACTGCGACGGCGCCTGTTCGCCCAACCCCGGCCTGGGCGGCTGGGGCGCCATTCTCATCGCCCCGGAGCGCAAGTCCTACCGCAAGGAGCTCCAGGGCTCGGAGGCGGACTCCACCAACAACCGGATGGAGCTGACCGCGGCGCTCGTGGCGCTCAAGGCCCTGAAGATGCCGTGCCGCGTGCAGGTGTTCACCGACTCCAAGTACGTGTGCAACGCCTTCGAGGCGAAGTGGCTGGACAAATGGCAGGGCAACGGCTGGCGCACGTCCGACAAGAAGGCCGTGTCCAACGCGGACCTGTGGCGCGAGCTGCTGGAGGCCGTGCGCACCCACGAGGTGTCCTGGCACTGGGTGCGCGGCCATTCGGACGACGTGGAGAACAACCGCGCGGATGCGCTGGCCGTCGCGGCCCGGCTCGAACTGGCGGCCCGGCTGGGGCGGTAGCGGCCGGCCTTCGCGCTGAAATCTTCTACATCCGACTCCAACCTCCCACCCGGGAGGGCAAACCTTTTCACAGCCTCGCGGTGCAGCGCTTGCACACTCCTGGTATGGTCGCCCTTTCAGTCGCAGGCCTTGCACTGACGGGGGAAGTCCATGCCCAATGCCAGATCACCCGCCTTCACCCTGCGGGTGGGAGCGCTCGAGGCTGAATCGCTGGTCGTCGAGCGGTTGATGGGCGAGGAAGGCCTCAGCCGCCTCTTCGACTTCAGCGTGGACTTCGCGCCCCTGGCGCCCGAGTCCCTGGACACCGCGCCCCTGGTGGGGGCCGAGGCCCTGCTGACGGTGGCGCAGCCCGGCGGGACGCCGCGCCATGTGCACGGCATGGTGCGCACGGTGGAGTCGCTGGGCCTGCGCGACGGCCGCTGGCGCTACCGCGCGCGCATCGTGCCCGCGCTGTGGCGCCTGACGCAGGTGAAGCGCAGCCGCATCTTCCAGGGCCAGTCCGTGCCGGACATCCTCAAGGACGTCCTCACCTCCGCGAAGGTGGAGGTGCGCGTCAGCCTTCACGAAAGCCATGCGCCGCGCGAGTACTGCACCCAGTACCGGGAGACGGACTTCGACTTCCTCAGTCGCCTGATGGAGTGGGAGGGCATCTTCTACTTCTTCGAGCACTCCGAGGAGGGGCACGTCCTGGTGCTCGGGGATGCGCCCAGCGTCCACGAGGCGCCTCCCGGTGGCGCGGCGCTGCCCCTGCGTGACGAGGACGGCCGGGTGGAGACGGGTGAATACCTGACGGACCTGCGGCGCGTGCGCAGGCTGCGCCCCGGCGCGGTGCACCTGAAGGACTTCGACTTCGAGAAGCCCTCGCTGGACGTGTCCGGCAAGTCCAAATCCTCCGAGGGCCTGGAGGCGCTGGAGGTGTACGACTACCCCGGCGGGTACGTGGCCGCGGGCACGGGCAAGGCGGCGGCGCGGGTGCGCGTCCAGGAGGTCACCCAGGCCGCGCTGACGCTCGAAGGAGAGGGCATCTGTCCCCGCCTCACTTCCGGTCACCTGTTGCAGGTGGAGGACGACGGCACGCACGAGGGCCGCTACGTCGTGGTGACGGTGCGGCACCACGGCGGCCAGCCGGAGACCCACGGTGGCCGCGAGGCGCTGGGGGGCCTGTACCGCAACCAGTTCCAGGTGATGCCCGCCAACGTGCCCTTCCGTCCGCGCAGGCTCACGCCCCGGCACCGCATCTCCGGCCTCCAGACGGCGCAGGTGGTGGGCCCGGCCGGCGAGGAGATCCACACCGACGCGCACGGCCGCATCAAGGTCCAGTTCCACTGGGACCGGGACGGCCAGCGGGATGAGAAGGCGTCGTGCTGGGTGCGCACCAGCCAGGCCCTGGGCGGCCCCGCGTGGGGCGCGCTCGTGCTGCCGCGCATCGGGCAGGAGGTGGTGGTGCGCTTCCTGGAAGGCGACCCCGACCGGCCGCTGGTCGCGGGCTCCGTCTACAACGGCGCCAACGCGACGCCCTACGCGCTGCCGGACGAGAAGACGAAGAGCACCCACAAGAGCGCCTCCAGCAAGGGCAGCGACGGCTTCAACGAGCTGCGCTTCGAGGACGCCAAGGGCCAGGAGGAGGTCTTCCACCACGCGCAGAAGGACCAGGACCTGGACCAGGAGGTCCGGGCCTACGAGGATCTGCTCGTGAAGAAGGAGCGGTCGCGCACGGTGGAGGGCCACCAGTTCCTCTTCGTCACCCAGGACGACGTCGGCGTCGTGGAAGGCAACCAGACGCTCCGGGTGGACAAGGACCGCACCAGCACCACCCAGGGCAGCCACGACGAGACGGTGGAAGGCAACCAGGCGGTGACGGTGGGGGGCAAGTCCACGGTCTTCGTCACGCAGGGCGCGATGATGGACGTGGGCGCCGCGCGGGCGCAGACCATTGGTGGGGCTTCGCTGGTCAACGTGGCGCTCGCGTACAACGAGGCCACCGGGGGGCTGCGCTCGCTCCAGATTGGCGGCGCCTCCACCGAGTACGTCCTGGGCACGCGGCAGGAATCCGTGGGCGGCGACAGCTCGCGCAAGGTGGGCGGGGACTTCGTCACCGAGGCGAAGAAGCAGATGACGGTGACGGTGGGCAAGGACCTGGGCGAGGAGGCCGGGGCGGACTCCCAGGTGAAGGTGGAGGAGGCGACGGTCTGGCTCGCGAAGACCTTCGGGCTCAAGGCGGACCGCTTCTCGCTGATGGTGGGCGACCACCTCATCCTCGACATGGAGAAGTCCGGCGCGGTGAAGCTCTTCGCGAAGACGCTCACCGTCGACGGCTCCGAGGTGAAGTTCAAGGGCGCGAAGGTGAAGATGGAAGGCTCCGGCTCGCTCAAGGACAAGAAGGCGAAGCTCAAGGACATCGAGAAGCTGACGCAGGAGAAGCCCGCGCCCATGGACCTCCAGCTCAAGGGGCCGGACGGCAAGGCGCTCTCCAACGTGGCCTTCGAGGCGGAGCTGCCGGATGGCACCGTGCAGAAGGGCACGCTGGATGGCAGCGGCAAGGCGAAGTTGAAGGACATCCCGCCCGGCCCGATTCGCATCTCCTTCCCCGACCTGGACGCGGGAATCTCCAAGAGCTGAAGCGCACCCGAGGACTCCATGAAGAACTACACCGTCCAGGATGGCGACACGCCGCAGGGCCTCGCCTCGCTGTTTGGCTTCAGCGACTGGAAGAACATCTACGAGCACAAGTCCAACGAAACCCTGCGCGGCAAGCGCGGACCCAACGAGATAAAACCCGGGGACAGCGTCACCATCCCGGATGCCTTCATCGAACTGCCCGGCGGCTCCAGCGCCGCGCTGCTCGCGTCGGAGAAGCTGCCGCTGCCGCCCGTCATCATCGACGCGCACATGCACATCATGAGCGGCAATTGCACGCCGTTCCCGGTGGCGTACTACACGCAGTTGGAGCCCCGCGTGGGCGGCATCCTGTCGCCAGCCAGCTCCCGCAAGTTCCTCAACGGCGTGGGCAGCCTGCTCATCATCCAGTGGTTCCAACCCTTCCTGGGCTGGTCTCCGCGCAAGACGTTGCAGATTGGCGAGGACACCGTCGACCAGAACGACAGCGTCTTCTCCGCCTTCCGCAAGTCCGACGCGACGAAGCACCTGCGGGACGTCCAGCCGTCCTTCCTGGGCATCTCCATCGTGCTGACCATGGACATGGACCTGTGCCACCTGGATGGCTACAAGGGCCAGACCGTCTACACGAAGGCGCAGCCGCCGGGCGCGAAGAAGCCCGTGTATACCTTCAGCACCCGGCTCACCGGGGACGTGAACGAGCGGCCCGACCTGAGCGCCGCGCACCCCGCCGAGTGGGGCATCTTCGAGCAGTGGAGCGCGCAGGTGCTGGCCACGAAGACCGCATGCGCGGAGCATCCGCTGCGGCTCATCCCCATGTATCACTATGAGCCGCGGCGCTTCTCGCAGTGGACGGGCAAGGAAGGCGCCTTCCCGGAGGCCTCGCTCGCGCCCAACTGGGACCGGCCCTTCACGGAGCTGGCCACGAAGTCCCAGGCGGGCATGTTCGCGGGCTTCAAGATGTACACGTCGCAGGCCTACCAGCCCACCGACCCGAACGTGCCTTCACTGGCGCCGTTCTTCGCGCGGTGCGCCGCCGAGGGCGTGCCCATCATGACCCACTGCACGCCGAGCGGGCACTTCACCCACGACCGCAAGCTGTACATCGAATTGGACAAGGCCGCGGCCAGCGCGCTCAGCCAGGCGGACAAGGACGCCTACTCCGACGCGCGGACGAAGCGGGACGCGTACCTGGACGCGAAGGAGCGCTTCTCCACGAAGGAGAAGACCTTCGAGGACTACTGCAAGCAGCACGGCCTGCCGCTCGACCCGTACCTGTACCAGCAGTACGGCACGCTCGCGCCGGAGATGGCCGCCATCTCCTCGCTGCCGACCGACCCCGAATACTGGAAGGCCTACGGCGAATACAACGACGCCCGCGCCGACCTGGATGAGACGGGCGAGCGCTACGAGCACGCCGCGCGCCTCGTCCGCATGCACGAGGACATGCCGGCGCGGCTGGCGCGGGCCGGGGGCGACTCGGAGAAGATGCTCCAGGATCCACCCCTGCGCCTGAAGTACTTCAAGGAGAAGCACCTGCACCCGGAGGCGTGGCGGCCGCTGCTGGAGCGCCATCCGAAACTCAAGCTGTGCCTGGCCCACTTCGCCTCGGACCGGTGCCTGTGGTGGCACTACCTGGACGATGAGAACGGCAAGTGCTTCGACGAGGACGACGTGCCCTATGAGAAGAACTGGGTGACGTCCATCGTGGATCTCTGCAAGCAGTACGACAACTTCCACACGGACCTGTCGTACCTGCCCCTGCTGGAGCCGCTGGTGAAGACGCCGGAGCGCTCCAAGAAGGAGAAGAAGGCCAACCAGCAGCGGGAGAAGCAGATGCCCCTGCTGTGGGAGGGGCTGGCCAAGGTGTGCAAGCAGAAGCACATGCTGACGAAGATCATGTTCGGCACTGACTGGTACATGATCCTCGCGTCGAAGAAGAAGTACTCGAAGTGGTACGAGGAGACCATCAAGGGGCTGGCGCTCGTGGAGGAGCGGCTCAAGCTGCCCCGGAAGATCAACCTCTTCTACCAGTTCGCCGTGGTCAACCCGATGCGCTTCTACGGGCTGCCCGTCATCGCGGACAACCTCAAGAAAGGCATCGAGGCCTTCGTCGAAAGCAGCCCGCTGACGGAGGAGGAGAAGGCGGAGCGCTTCGCCAAGACGCAGGAGCGGATGATGCGCAACCATCCCATCCTGAAGAACCTCGCCGCCGTGCTGGAGAAGGTGGAGAGCGCGCCCGGCGACGACAAGGGCCTGCTCTACGAGGATCAGGTCCGCTTCGTGAACGTGGTGCCCACGTCGTGACACGCCTCCTGGAGCCTGAATGCCTCCCGTGCCTCCCACGCTCAGCCAGAGCCTGCCCTTCCCGTCGGAGGCCCGGAGCCAGCCGCTGCCGGTGACGTCGGAGCAACTGGCGTTGGTGATGCCCACGTCCCGCGCGGGCGCCGCGGCCGTCATCCTCTTTGATGAAACCCTGCGCCTGCTGGAACTGGGCGCGGGCTCCGCCCAGACGTCCCGGGTGGACAAGGGCTACCTGCCGCAGGTGTCCGGAGGCAGCCTCCAGGCCATTGCTCCGGCGGTGGTGCCGGATGCGTGCGCGTACCTCCAGTCACGGCTGCTGGTCGTCTATGACCTGGCGAAGCAGCGCCACCAGGTGCACATGGCCGCGGACGACCTGGAGGAGACGCCGGTGGCCGCGCGGTGGCTGTCGGTGGAGCCGCGCCGCATCGCCGTGCTGGTACGGGATTTGACGCGCTACCTGGACACCGGCCACGCGGACTTCCGGCTGCGCGTGCTGGACCTGAGCGGACCCGAGGCGGAGACGGTGGGTCAGTTGGACATGGGCACCGACGGAGGCTTCGTCTGGGACGCGGGCGCCGGGGTGCTCGTGGTGCGCAAGGACACCGAGGTGCAGGTGCACGGGCCCGCGCTGGACGGACCCATGAATCATCCGCTGGCGCGCGCGCTGGAGGCGCTGCTGGCGGGCTCCGGTGGCCTGCGGTTGGAGCGGCTGCGGCTGCATCCCACCCAGCCGGTGGCGGTCTTCACCGTCGCGGGCGTGGCGTCCTCGGACAAGGACAAGGACCGGGACGTGGCCGGCATCTGGCGGGCGACCTGGGACGCGAAGGACGCGACGCTGACGCCGCTGGTGAAGCTGTCGCCCCTGGAGCGGGTAAAGCTGGGGGAGTTCTCACCGGAGGGCGGCTGGCTCACCTATCTCCAGACGGAGCCGGGCCCCTCGCGCCTCTACGCCCAGCAGGTGCTGGGGACGCCGGGGCCGCCCCATGCGCTGGGCTCGCTGGAGGATGCCAGGAACCTGCTCTGGACGCGGGCCCCGCTGGCGCTCGCGGCCGTGATGCCTCGCAAGCAGCTCATCACGCGGTGGGACTTCGGCCGGGCTCCGGGACCCTGACGGCCGGCTTCAGCGGGACAGCGCGAGGAGGATGAACGTCGGCACGGCGGCGACGAGCACACCGGCTCCGAGCGCGAGCACCTTCTGGAGGAAGAACAGGTCCTCCAGCGTCTCCACCAGCGCGCCCTCCAGCCGGTTGATGGCCAGCGTCTCCAGCTCCCGCACCGCCGTCGGAACGTCCGGTGCTGTCACCACCGCGCGCAGGGCGATGAGGCCCAGGACGCGGCGGGACTGCTCCATCAGGAACCGCTCCAGCCGCTCGGTGCGGGAGGGCGGCGCATCAGGCTCCTCCGGTAGCTCCTTCAAGTGCTCGGCGACGGACTGCTCGATGGCGCGGGTGAGCTCCTCGCGGCTGGTGGTTCCGGCACCCCGCAGGCGCCGGGCGGCCTGGAGCGTCGCGGGCTTGAGGACCGCGTAGGCGTAACGCATCAGCCCGCGCTCCTGCGCCTCGTGGGCGAGCCGGGCGCTGACGCCGTGGACCATCAGCACGTAGCCCCCGGAGAGGGCCAGGGCGAGCGGCGTGAGCACGAAGCTCAGCACTTCCAGCCACACGGGCGTGGGCGCGGCGCCGGACAGGCGGGGCACCAGCACGAAGACGCCGGCCATCACCAGGCCGAAGGTGCCGAAGAGCAAGAAGCCCTTCAGCGCGCCCCAGAATCCGGTCCCCACCAGCGAAGGCACCACGCTCACGAGCAGCCGCAGCCCTGCACGGGCCATCCCCGCCATGCGTTCGCGCTGGCGGCTGGGCGGGGCTTCCTCCTTCACTTCCACGAGGGCGGTGCTCATCGCGCCTGCTCCTGGGCCAGCTCGGCGGCGGCCCACCGGTCCACCTCTTCGGCGGAGGGCGGTGACAGTGGCACGGCGGTGGGCTTCGGATCACGGCGGCGGCGCCACCACACCAGCAGCGCGGCGGCGCCAAACAGCACGGCCCCGAAGGCCAGCCGGGGCAGCAGTCCGAAGCTGGGGCTGATGCGCCCGCCCTCGTCCCTCCAGGCCTTGAAGCTTCCCGCTGCGGCGAGCACCCCGAGCAGGGCGGCGACGCAGAGGACGTCGCCGCTGGACGGCCCCGGCACGAGTCCCAGCAGTCCGAGCAGCACGGCCACGGTCCATAGCAGCACGCGGCCCACGCGGAAGTCCGTCATCTTCATCAGCACGGCCGCCACCGGCCGTGAGCCTTCACCGCTCATGTGTTGCCCCCGGTGGGGTCAGTCTAGGTTGGTCGCTGGAAAATCGTTACCCGATCCCGTGACTCGAAGTGCTTCGCGAGGACGCGCGTCTCGCGGAACGCCGCCGTAGGCCGCGACGTCGCGCTGGAATGGACGCCGGGGCGGTCCATGGGCAGAGGCGTCCCCTGGACCCACTTCACGCCGAACCTGTCCGACTGTCGGACCGGTTTGCGCCATCTGAAGCCATGAGCCGTGCCGGACTGCCAAGGCAACGAGGGCGGTGGACCTCTTCAGTCCATACCCGAAGTGCTGCGCTAGGACGCGCGCCTCGCGGAGTGTCGCCGTGGACCGCGATGTCGCGTTGGGGCCGACGCCAGGGCGGGTCCACGGGCAGAGGCGTCCGCCGGGCCACTTCACGGCGAACCGGTCCGACTGTCGGACCGGTTTGCGCCACCTGAATTCGCAGGCCGCGATGTCGTGCTGGCGCGAACGCCAGGATGGGTTCACGGGCAGAGGCGTCCGCCGGGCCACTTCACGGCGAACCGGTCCGACTGTCGGACCGGTTCGCCGTGAAGTGGCCCGGCGGACGCCTCTGCCCGTGAACCCATCCTGGCGTTCGCGCCAGCACGACATCGCGGCC
>SECN01000742.1 GCA_004173515.1 Myxococcaceae bacterium
CTCGATGCGCACCTTCGTCAGGTCCACGGACTGGCCCAGCAGCGGCGCCAGGCGCAGCCGCGCCTCCACGCGGGCCACCTCCGCCGCCAGGTCCCCTTCGGGCGTGTAGATCTTGATGCCGGTGAGCACCGCGCCGTTGAGGTCCAGGTTGAAGCCGGCCAGCTCCAGGCGGCCGGCCAGCTGCTTGTTCGCCAACTCGACGCCGAAGCGCGCGATGCGCGCCGAACCGCCGGCGCTGGTGGCGTAGACGAGCGCGCCCACCACCAACACGACGATGAGGCCGAGCACGCCGAGCAGGCCCCACAGCAGCCTCCGACCCCAGCGCTTGCGCCGGTGGGGCGGGGCAGGGGTGGGGGTCGTGGACGGCTGGCTCAAAACGCCTCTCCGATGGAGATGTGGACCGCGCACAGCCCTTCAGGGGCACCCGCGAACGCGGCCTCCGGGGAGGTCGAGGTCTTGTCGAACTTGCGTCCGAAGCCCAGGCATCCACCAGAGGACGGATAGATGTATGCGGGGTCGCTGACGGGCAATCCCCGCCCGATGTTCAAGCGCCTTGCGATGTCCAGTCGGATGGGTCCCACGACCGTGAGGTAGCGCAGACCGCCGCCCACGGCGTGGTAGTGCTCGGGACCGAACAGCTTGGGGGCGTTCTTGCCAATCAGGCCCTCCGTGCCTACGAGGCCGGTGTCGTAGAAGACGGCCAGCATCAGGCTGTCCGTCAGCATGTAGCGCAGCTCCACGGAGGTCTCGACGAGGCTGTTGCCGCCCACGGGAACGGTGTTCCACTCGTCCAGGATGGGGTTGCCGTTGGCGTCCAGCAGCGTGTTGCCGTCGTCGTCCGTCTTGTAGCTGGGCGTGAGCGGCGTCATGGGCGACAGGCGCTGGCCGTTGAAGCCGCGCATGGCGGTGGCGCCGCCGGAGAAGAAGCGGGTGACGATGGAGCTCTGGCCGCCGCCGGCCGGGTCCAGGGTGCCCATGCGCAGCTTCACCGCCATCGTGAGGTCCTTCTTCTCCCCGATGGAGTAGTAGTAGCGCAGGTCCGGCAGCAGCCGGACGTAGTCGTAGTTGCCGAAGAACGGCCCGCCGCCCTTCTGCACGGACAGCCCCACGTAGTAGCCGTCGCGAGGCTCGGTGCGGTCGTCGCGCCGGTCCCAGGCGAACGCCACCTCCAGGAAGCTCAGCGCGACGTCGCACTTTCCGTCCGGGTTGTTGCAGCCCAGGATGACGGGCGGCACGGTCTCATCCGCGGACACCTTGCCCTCCAGCCGGTAGAGCTGGAGGTTGTAGGAGGGGAAGACGGAGAAGGATTCGTGGGGCTGCCAGATGACGCCCGTCTTCAGGTAGCCGCCGTAGAACTGGTAGGCCTGCTGGAGGCCCTTCTCCGCGGTGACGGACGCCTGCAGGCGCACGTCGCGGAAGAGGAAGCGCGGCTGCTCGAACTCCGTGGTGGCCTCGAACACGACGCCGCTCTTGCCGTCCAGCGTTCCGTCCGGGTTGCTGCGCAGGGCGGCCAGGATGTTGGGGATGAACGCGTAGCCCAGCCGGCCGCGCAGCGTCAGGCGCCGCAGGCCCCCGCGGAAGTTGCGGTTGCTCCACTCGCCCAGGACACGGGCCTCCTGCCGCGCGGCGTCCACGCCCACGCCGCCGCCCAGGCGGAGGGAATGGAAGGGGGACTCGCGCACGTCCACCACCACCGGCACCGTGGCGTTCTGCCGGTCCGGCGCGCCCCGGTTCACCTTCACCGCGCCGAAGACGCCCATGCGGAAGACGCGCCGAGCGCACCGGCAGCTCCTCCATGATGAGCTCGCGCTGGCGCTGCGTGGGCTGGTCCTCGCCCTGCTCCAGCGCCTCCAGCCCGTGCGGTTCGATGCGGTCGATGACGGTGGGGGCGCCCTCGTTGACGACCACCTTCAGGCGCACGGCCTTGTCGCCCTCGGGAATCACTTCGTTGGATTCCACCTGGGCCTGGTAGTAGCCCTCGGCCTGGTAGAACCGCTCGATGCGGCGCAGGTCCGCCTGCCACGCGTTGGTGTCGAAGTAGTGCGCCTTGCCGAACGGCCAGAACGCGTACCAGGGCGTGGCGGAGGTGAGGATGCGGTCTTTGATGTCCCCGTCGTCCACCTGCTTCGTCCCCTCGATGTCGAGGGACTTCACCTTGGGCCCGGAGGGCTGGGTGGACGAAGTGGTGGCACAGGCCGTCAACAGGACGACCAGCGCGAGGGGCACGGCGGAGCGGAATCGAGGGAGTCGGACGTCGGCCACGTCCCGGTTCTTACCGGATGGCCAGCGCCTGACGCGTTTCGCAATGTTTCTTTGTGCTGGGAATGTCGCATTCCACGACCTCGGGTCCCGGGTCAGTGTCCTTTAGGCCCCGCCCGTCGCCGTGGCGCGTGCAACCGGGCGCCGGGTGCGCCAGATTCGGGTCCCTATGGTCCGGCGAATCGCGATGCTGCTGTCGGTCACGCTGGTGGTCGCCACCGGCTGCGGCGTGAACGAGGACGAGGTGGTGAAACTCAAGGAGGGGGAGAACCTCGCCGACACCCCCTACTGCGGCTCGCTGGGGTGCGCGGATCCGTTCCGCTACTGCGCGGAGCTGTTCCTGGACTTCGGCCGCTCGCCCCCGCTGTGCGTCGTGGAGAACATCTGCGACCGGCTGGACTGCGCGAAGGAGGGCCGCCGGTGCGCCGTGTTCGACGGCTTCCCCGGGCAGGTGAAGTGCATCGAGAACTGACGCGGGGCTGAGGCTCCCGGCACCCGGGGCGGCTGTCGTCCAGCGGCCCCGGGGCGGTGTGCGCTCAGTGCTTCAGGCCCGGCTTCAGCGGCGCGAGGACGCGGTGAGCCACGCCAGCCGCTCCGCGGCGTCCTTCGTCTGGGCTTCCGTGAGCAGCGCGTCCGTGTTCTGCGCGATGCGGTAGGCCCAGTTCGCATCGCCCATGGTGCCGGGCAGGTTGATGCGGTCGCGGGTGCCCAGCACGTCCTGCCACGGCAGCACGCACAGGTCCGAGCCCGAGTTGAGCGTCGCGGCCAGCGTGGCGCGGTGGATGTCCGGGGTGAACTCGCGCGTCACGGCCACGCCCTGGAACTCCGGCCACGCGCGGGCGGCGTTCTGGCGCTCGTCCTCGCGCGCCTGCTCCCACCACTCGGCCTGCGGCTCCGTGTCGTGCGTGCCGGTGGTGACCAGCGACACGGCGGGGAAGGCGTGCGGGTCGCGGTAGGTGTTGTCGTCGCGCTCCCAGCGCAGCACGCGGTAGCCGGGCAGCTTCAGGTCCGCGAGGATTTGACGGACGAAGGGCGGAATCACGCCCAGGTCCTCGGCGACGATGCCGGCGCCCTCCGACAGCAGGCGGAAGTGCTTCTCACCCTGGCGGCGCCACGTGGCCTCGTCCGCGGGGACGAAGTAGCCGGTGGGGTTCTTGTCGTCGCGGATCCACTGGCGGAAGTAGCCCACCGCGTGGTCCACGCGGCGCAGGTCGTAGTAGCTGGCCGCCTTGGCCGCGCGCTTCTTGAGCCA
>SECN01000743.1 GCA_004173515.1 Myxococcaceae bacterium
TCGTCCGTCTACGCGAAGTTCTTCGACATCGACTGGCGGCCGGTGAAGGACGAGCTGGCGGACAAGGTGCTGCTGCCCATCCTGGGCGACCAGTACGGCATCGTGCTGGAGCGCGGCGAGCTGAAGCTGTCCTTCGACACCGGCGCCTTCTTCCTGAACTACTACGATCACCGGCTGCCGGTGGCCCCGCGCCAGTACGCGCGCATCCTGCGCCACGGGCTGGAGCGGCTGGAGACCCAACTGGGCGCGGAGCACCCGCACCTGGTGGAGCTGCTCTCCATCCTCACCGCGCTGGAGCATCTGCCGCTGCGCACGGAGGTGGAGCGCGCGAAGGTGGTGGAGCGGCACCGGGAGAAGGAGGTCATCAAGCGGCGGCTCGCCACGGTGGTGGCGGACAGCCCGGGGCTGACGACCTACATCGATGAGAACGTGCGGGTGTTCAACGGCATGCCCGGCAACGTGCGCTCCTTCGACATGCTGGACGCGCTGCTCCAGGAGTGCAGCTACCGGTTGGCGCACTGGCGCGTGGCGGGCGAGGAGATCAACTACCGCCGCTTCTTCGACATCAACGGGCTGGCCGCCATCCGCGTGGAGGATCCGGAAGTCTTCCTGGAGGCCCACCAGCTCATCTTCGAATGGCTGCGCGAGGGGCGCGTCACCGGCCTGCGCATCGACCATCCGGACGGCCTGTTCGACCCCACCGCCTACTTCCTGGACCTGCAGGAGCGCTTCTTCGTGGAGCGCGCACGGGCCCGGTTCGAGGCGGGGCTTGCGGGCGGTTCGGATTCGCGCTGGCCGCAGGTGGAGACGCTCCTGCGCGCGAAGTGGCGGCAGGAGGTGATGGGCGCGACGGAGAGCCCGCTGCGCAAGGCGCTCTTCGTGTCGGTGGAGAAGATTCAGGGCGGCCGCGAGCGCATCCCGGACGCGTGGGCGGTGCACGGCACCACGGGCTACCGCTTCGCCAACGCGGTGAGCGGCCTGTTCGTGCACCCGGCGGCGGAGGCGCACCTGACGGAGACGTACGAGCGCTTCGCCGGGGGCACGCAGGACTTCGCGGAGCTGACGTACCAGAAGAAGCTGCTCATCATGCGCGTGTCCATGGCCAGTGAGATCAACGTCCTGGCGCACGAGCTCAACCGCATCTCGGAGATGAACCGCCGCACGCGCGACTTCACGCTCAACAGCCTCAGGCGCGCGCTCATCGAGTTCATCGCGCTGTTCCCCGTCTACCGCACCTATGTGGACGGCTGGCGGCAGGAGCTGGACGCGCGCGACGTGCAGTACATCGAGTGGACGCTCCAGCGCGCCAAGGAGCGCAACACCACGACCAACGCGTCCATCTTCGACTTCCTGCGCGACATCCTCCTGGGCCGCTACCCGGAGCACGTGGGCGACGAGGAGAAGGCCGTGATGCTGCGCTTCGCGATGAAGCTGCAACAGGTCACGGGTCCCGTGATGGCCAAGGGCCTGGAGGACACGGTCTTCTACATCTACAACCGGCTGGTGAGCCTCAACGAGGTGGGCGGCGAGCCGGAGCACTTCGGCATGCGCGCCACCACCTTCCACCTGCGCAACCAGGAGCGCGCGGAGCGCTGGCCCGGGAGCATGCTCACCTCCAGCACCCACGACACCAAGCGCAGCGAGGACGTGCGCGCGCGCATCAACGTCCTCACTCCCACCTGCCCTCGGGGCCGGCCCCGTCCGCCAACGACACCTACCTCTTCTTCCAGACGGTGCTGGGCGCGTGGCCCATGGGCGAGCGCGTGTCCCCGAAGGAGATGGAGGACTTCCACCGCCGCGTGCGCGAGTACATGGGCAAGGCCATCAAGGAGGCCAAGGTCCGCACCTCGTGGACCAACCCGGACTCCTCCTACGACGACGCGATGGCGCGCTACGTGGACGCCTGCTTCGATCCGAAGAAGGGCCAGGCGTTCCTGGACGACGTGCACGCGTTCAAGCGCCGCATCGAACGCGCGGGCCAGCACAACGCGCTGGGGCAGCTGCTCCTGAAGCTCGCGTCGCCCGGCGTGGTGGACACGTACCAGGGCTGCGAGTTGTGGGATTTGTCCCTGGTGGATCCGGACAACCGCCGGCCGGTGGACTACGCCCTGCGGGAGAAGCTGCTTCAGGGGCTGGACGCGGACGCCGCGAAGGACCGGGCGGCCCTGTGCGCGCGCCTGTCGAAGGACCTGGACGACGGGCAGGTGAAGCTGTTCCTCACAGCGGAGGCCCTGCGGCTGCGCCAGAAGCACGCGGACCTGTTCCGGACGGGCGGCTACGTGGCCCTGGAGGTCTCCGGTCCCCGCGCGCCGGCCGCGGTGGGCTTCGCTCGCACGCACGGCGACACGGTGCTGATTGCCTGCGCGCCGCGTTACACCCTGGAGGCGCTGGAGTCCGGGGGGCTGTCGCAGGCGTATGACGGTACGTTCCTGGACCTTCCGGAGGCATATGCGGGCATGATGTTCCGCAACGTCTTCACCGGGCGCCAGGTCCGTCCCCAGCAGGGGCCGGGAGGCGCGGGGCTGCCTCTTCGACCCCGCGGATCCGAAGAAGGAGACGCGGCGCTTCCCGCTGTTGGAGACGACGAACCACGTCTGGCATGGGTACATGCCGGGCGTGCAGGCCGGGTGTCTGTACGGCCTGCGCGTCCACGGACCGTACGAGCCGAAGAAGGGGCTGCGCTTCAACCCGCACAAGCTCCTGGTGGATCCATACGCCAAGGCGCTGCACGGCAAGGTGGACCCCAAGGCCCCCTTCCACGCCTACGTGCACGGCGGCAAGGAGGAGGACCTGGCCATGGACACCCAGGACGACGCCTGGGGCGTGCCCAAGGGCGTCATCCTGACGGACGGGTTCGACTGGGAGGACGACCGGAAGCCTGCGGTCCCCTGGCACAAGACGGTCCTCTACGAGGTGCACGTCAAGGGCTTCACCAAGCTGCACCCGGGCATCCCCGAGAACCTGCGCGGCACGTACGCGGGCCTGGCGCACCCGGCCTCCATCGAGCACATGAAGAAGGTGGGGGTGACGTCGGTGGAGCTCTTGCCCATCCATGCGTACATGGATGAGCCCTTCCTCACCCAGAAGGGGCGCTCCAACTACTGGGGCTACAACACGCTGAACTTCTTCGCCCCGGACGCGCGCTTCAGCGCGTCGGGTTCGCTGGGCGAACAGGTGGCGGAGTTCAAGGGGATGGTGAAGCTGCTACACCGCGCGGGCATCGAGATCATCCTCGACGTGGTCTACAACCACACCTGCGAGGGCAACCACCTGGGCCCCACGCTGTCCTTCAAGGGGCTGGACGCCGGCGCGTACTACCGGCTCAGCGAGAAGGACCCGCGCTACTTCATGGACTTCACCGGGGCGACTACGGCTACCAGGTGGGCAACTTCCCGGTGCTGTGGAGCGAGTGGAACGGCAAGTACCGCGACACCATCCGGCGCTACTGGAAGGGCGATGACCGGCAGGCGGCGGAGATCGGCTCCAGGCTCACGGGCAGCTCGGACCTGTATGCGCTGTCGGGCCGCAAGCCCACGGCGAGCGTGAACTTCGTCACCGCGCACGACGGCTTCACGCTGCACGATTTGGTCACGTACAGCCAGAAGCACAACGAGGCCAACGGCGAGGACAACCGGGACGGCGCCAACGACAACCACGCCTGGAACTGCGGCGTGGAAGGGGAGACGGCGGACCCCAAGGTGAACGCGCTGCGCGAGCAGCAGAAGCGCAACTTCCTGGCGTCGCTCTTCCTGTCGCAGGGTGTGCCCATGCTGGTCGCGGGCGACGAGATGGGCCGCACGCAGAAGGGCAACAACAACGCCTACTGCCAGGACAACGAGCTGTCGTGGGTGAACTGGGAGCTCAGTGAGAAGCAGCGCCAGCTGCTGGAGTTCACCACCCGGATGACGAAGCTGCGGCGCGAGCAGCCCGTCTTGAGCAAGCGCCGCTTCTTCCGCGGCGCCCACATCTGGGACAGCGAGCTGAAGGACCTGGCGTGGTTCCGGCCGGACGGCAAGGAGATGAAGCGGGAGGACTGGGAGAAGCCCTATGTGCGCTCCCTGGCCTTCCTGCTGGGCGGGGACGCCATCGCCACGCCGGACGACGAGGGCTACCGCATCGTCGGGGACACGCTGCTGGTGCTGCTCAACGCCCACCACGAACCCATCACGTTCCTCTTGCCCGCGCTGGAGTGGGGCGCGGACTGGGAGCTGGTGGTGGACACGGCGGCCACGGGCGAATCGCAGCGCACGCACACCCCGGCCGGCGGCAAGGTGCAGGCGGTGGGGCGCTCCGTGGTGGTGCTGCGCCGGCCGACGACGGAATGGGAGTAGCCCCCGGGGCCGTCCCGGGGTAGGCAGCGGGCTTGAACGCGCGAGGTGGCCCCTTCCCCTGGGGGCCCCTTCTTCGCGCGGCGTCTTCGGACCGGGAACGGGCGCACGTGCTAACCGAATCAGTCTGGCCCTGGGTGGGCTTCAACGTCTTCGTCCTGGCGATGCTCGCGCTGGACCTGGGGCTGTTCCACCGCAAGGAGCACGTGGTGTCGCCGAAGGAGGCGACGTTCTGGACGCTCGTGTGGGTGAGCATCAGCCTCGCGTTCTGCGGGGGCGTCTGGCACTACGGCGGCCGGGGCCCGGCGTTGGAGTGGCTGACGGCGTACGTGGTGGAGTACGCGCTGTCGGTCGACAACCTCTTCGTCTTCCTGATGGTGTTCGGCTACTTCCGGGTGCCGCCGCAGCACCAGCACCGGGTGCTCTTCTGGGGCATCCTGGGCGCGTTCGTAAGGACGACGAGGACGCGGATCCGGAGGCCGGCTTCATCGTGAAGATGTCCCGGCGCCTGTTGCCGGTGGCGCGTCAGGGCGAGGGCAGCCGCTTCTTCATCACCGAGGATGGCCGGCGCAAGGTGACGCCGCTGTTCATCGTGTTGATGGTGGTGGAGGCCACGGACCTGCTCTTCGCGATGGACTCCATCCCCGCGGTGCTGGGCATCAGCAAGGACGCGTTCATCATCTACACGTCCAACGTCTGCGCCATCCTGGGCCTGCGCTCGCTCTTCTTCGTCGTCTCCAGCCTGATGGAGAAGTTCCACCTGCTGAAGATCGCCCTGGGCGTCATCCTGGGCTTTGTCGGCGTGAAGATGCTGCTGGAGTACTTCTACAAGATTCCCATTGGCGTCTCGCTGGCGGTCATCGCCGGGTGCCTGGTGGCGGCCGTCGTCGCGTCGCTGGTGTTCCCCAAGCCTCCGGAGGTGGCCCAGGCCCCGGAGGCCGGCAAGCAGCCGGAGGCGCCCGCCCGGGAGCAGGAGCGCGGGTAGGACGGGGGACAGTGTTTCCCTTGCATCGGGCGGGAGTCGCTGCCAAGTCTCCCGCCATGTCCACCGTCACCACCGATGGCATCCGCATCACCGTGGAGCCGACCTTCTGGCCGGAGCGCAGCACGCCTGAGGCCGGGCAGTTCGCCTTCATGTACAAGGTGGAGATCGTCAACGAAGGTGACGCTCCCGCCCAGCTCCACGCCCGGCACTGGCTCATCACGGATGCCCAGGGCAACGTGGACGAGGTGAAGGGCGAGGGCGTGGTGGGCCGCCAGCCCCGTCTGGGGCCGGGCGAGCGTTTCGAGTACACGAGCTGGGCGATGCTCAAGACGCCCTTCGGCACCATGCGCGGCAGCTACGAGATGGTGCGTCCGGACGGCACGCGCTTCGAGGCGCGCATCGCCGAGTTCGCCCTGACGCTGCCGCACGCGCTGCACTGAAAAACCCTCCACCGGAGTCCTCAAGCGCATGGTCCTGCCGAGCACGAAGCGGGGATTGCTGCTCATCAACCTGGGGACGCCGGACGCGCCCGAGTCGGGCCCGGTGCGCCGCTACCTGCGCGAGTTCCTCAACGACCCGCGCGTCATCGACATCCACCCGGTGGGGCGCTGGTTCCTGCTCAACCTCTTCATCCTGCCGTTCCGCCCCGCGAAGAGCGCGGAGGCGTACCGCAAGGTGTGGACGAAGGAGGGCTCTCCGCTGCTCGTGTACAGCCGGGAGCTGGAGGCGGCGGTGGCGGAGCGCCTGAAGGGTGACTACGAGGTGGCGCTCGCCATGCGCTACGGCAACCCGTCCCTGCCGGACGCCATCGCGGCGCTCAAGGCGAAGGGGGTGTCGGAGTTCACCGTGCTGCCGCTGTACCCGCACGAGGCTGCGTCCTCCGCGTCGTCGTCGCTGGCGCGCACGTACGAGGTGCTGGCCGAAGGGTGGGACGTCCCCAACGTGCGCGCGGTGCCAGCCTTCTTCGACGACGCGGGCTTCCTGGACGCGTTCGCGGCGGTGGCCCGGCCGGTGATTGACGAGGCGCGAGCGGACCACGTGCTCTTCAGCTTCCACGGGCTGCCGGAGCGCCACATGCGCAAGAGCGACCCGACGGGGCAGCACTGTCTGGCGTCCGCGGGCTGCTGCGACGTGCTGGGAGACGCGAACCGGCACTGCTACCGCGCGCAGTGCTTCGACACGGCGCGGAACCTGGCCCGGCGGCTGGCGTTGCCGGAGGGCGGCTACACCGTGTCCTTCCAGTCGCGGCTGGGGCGCACGCCGTGGGTGAAGCCCTACACGGACATCGTGCTGCCGGAGCTGGCGGCGAAGGGCGTGAAGCGGCTGGCGGTGATGTGCCCGGCCTTCGTGGCGGACTGCCTGGAGACGCTGGAAGAGGTGGGCATCCGCGCGAAGGAGCAGTTCGTGGAGGCGGGCGGCGAGTCGCTGACGCTGGTGCCGTCCCTCAACGCCCACCCGGAATGGGTGGACGCCGTGGTGCGGCTGGTGCGCGCGTCGGATGGACCGGCGCCTACGGCGCGGGCGGAGTCGCTGGCGTCGGCGTCGCGGGAGCCTGCGGCGCGCTGACGGGGGCGAGGCGGGCCTTGTAGGTGCCCACGGGCAGGCCCACGGCGGGCTGCGCGGGCCCCTTCAGGCTGGTGGCGAGGGTGCCCTCCCAGGAGCGCCACTGCCCTGCCTTCACCAGGAACTCACCCCGATACTCACGACCCGACAGGCCCGGGCCTTGAAGTCCAGTCGATGAATCCGCCCGGCGCAACTCCTCGCAGAAGAGCCGAGTCAGACCGAGCTGCAACACATCTTCGCCGCGTGCCTTCTCAGCATCTCTGAACGACTCCACCTCAAAGACCTGGATCTTCTTGTTGTTGGGCAAGTAGAGGAACAGGCGGTGCAGTTCATCGAGCCCCTTTGCCGTGGCGATGTCGTCTCG
>SECN01000744.1 GCA_004173515.1 Myxococcaceae bacterium
CCCCGTCCCAGCGGACCTGTCAGGTGGGGCGAGATTGAAGGCCGGGTGCGACTGACGGGGACCCCACCCGTGGCCCCCGCCATGGCCACCTCCGCCACCGTGGCCCATGTGTGCGGAGACCAGGCCCGGGACCGATCGCTCGTCGTGGGAGGGGAGGGCGAGCTGGCCTACACCGTCGTCTCGGTCCAGGACGGCGCGGCGCTGCCCGCCCCCGAGTCGCCGGCTCCCGCGCCGGTGCTGGACCAGAAGCAATGCTCCTATGATCCTCCGGCGCTCGCCGCGCGGGCGGGCACGGAGCTGGTGCTGCGCAACTCCGACCCCCTGGTGCACAACGTGCGCGCCCAGGCCGGGACGAACCGCTCCGTCTTCAACGTGGCCATGCCGCTGGAGGGAATGACGCTGCGCCGCCCCCTGCCTGCGGAGCCCGGCACCGTCCAGGTCCGCTGCGACGTGCACCCCTGGATGCACGCGGTGGTGCGCACCTTCGACCACCCGTACTTCACCACCACCGCCCCGGACGGGCGCTTCCGGCTCCGGGTCCCCGAGGGCGCTCACACCCTGGTCTTCTGGCACGAGCGCCTGCCGTCACACACCCAGGCCGTCACCGTCCGCGCCGGCGAGACGGTCCAGGTCGAGCAGCGCTGGGACGCGGGCGCGCTCCAACAGGGGGCCCCGGCGAAGCAGGGCCCTCCCTGACAGGGCTGTCGCGCCTCGACGGCGGTCCAAGGCAATCGTGGGTCCGGGGGGCCGTACAAAGGCCTGGAAGCACAGCCGCTGGTCAATTTTCTGTCTTGGTGGCAAAATTGCTTTCTCGGAAGCTGGAAACTTCCGAACGAGGGGGACGAATCATGCATCAGCCCAGGAAACGACCGATGGCGCTGGCCGCAGGTGAGCGGGTGCCTCCCGGGGTCCGTCGCAAGGGAGCGCGGCCCGTGGGAATGCAGGAGATGGGGCAGGGGCTGTACGAGCAGATCCGCCGCGTGTTGACCGAGCTGTCGGTGGCTCCGTCACCGCGCGCTTGAGCCGCGCCTGACGTGCTGGGGCGGGTGGGCACGAAGCCAGCCCCCGCCCCGCGAAGCCGGAGCGCCCTCCGCTGGGAAAAACGAAAGGGCCCGCCCGAGCAAGCTCGAGGGGCCCTGGAAACCTGGATCCGCGAAGGAAGCCTAGATTTCGTCGTCTTCGGCGGCTGGCTCGACGTCCGCGTCCTCGTCCTCGAGCGCCTCGATGCCGTCCTCATCCTCCTCGGCGGCGGGAGTCTCCTCCGGCTCCGGCTCGATGATCTTCGGCGTGGCCGCCAGGCGCCCGCGCTTGCCCTCGGGCTTGGGAGCCGGGGCATCTTTCTGGTTCGCCCCGCACTTGGGGCAGATGGGGTCAGGCTTCTTCAAGTCGTAGAACTTCGCCGCGCACTTGAAGCAGACGTGCTTGTTCCCGAGATCCTTCGCCGCCATGCACCCACCCTCATCGAAGCTAGAGAAAAAAGGGAGGGCGGCTGAATAGATGGGCCCACGGTCAGAGTCAACCGTGTGTTTGCACGGGGGATTTCTGGCGGTAGCATCCCTGTCGGTTTCCCCCGAGAGCCGGACACCCCTTTGAACTTCACCTGCGACAATTGCCAGAAGCGGTACTCCATTGCGGACGAGAAGGTCCGCGGCAAGACGGTCAAGGTCCGTTGCAAGAACTGCCAGAACGTCATCTCCGTTGAAGGTCCCGCCGAGGAGGAGAGCACCCGCGTGGTGTCGCTCGCCGACGTGGAACGCATCCGCGCCCAGGAACGTTCGCTCGCCGGGGGAGGCGCCGCGGCTGCTGCTCCTGCGCCCGTCGCGGCGCCCGTGGCCACCGCGCCAGCCCCCCTGGCACGTCCTCCCGCCGCCGCCCCGCAGACCCCCTGGGACGATGAGCCCACCCGCACCGCGCCGCCCCGTCAGACCGCGGGAGCGCCCTGGTTCGTGATGGTGCGCAACAAACAGGAAGGGCCCCTGGACGAGGCAGCCGTGGCCGACTGGATGGCCGCGGGCACCATCAGCGCGCGCAGCTTCTTCTGGCGCCAGGGCATGCCGGACTGGAAGCGGGGCTCGGACATCCCGGAGCTGGCGGCGCTGTTCGCCCCCGCCGCGCCCCTCAACGACAACGAGCTGTTCTCCGACCTGGAT
>SECN01000261.1 GCA_004173515.1 Myxococcaceae bacterium
GAAGGTGGACGCGCACGGCATGAAGGCGCCGCCCCCGGAGGTGAAGGGCGACGTGGAGGTGTTCCACTACGACGCGCGCCGCGTGCCGCCGTTCCTCCCGGAGCCGGACGCGCCGCCCAGCGGCAACGAGTACCTGCCCTTCGTGATGGTGGGCGCGGGGGACACGGGCAACGACGGGCTGGCGCGCGTGTACGGCGATGCCTTCCAGGACCGGTGGATCCGCTCCGCGGAGGTGGAGGCGTTCGCGCGCGAAGCCGTGGGCGACAAGAAGGGCCTGGAGGCGGTGAAGGCGCTGCATGCCGCGGTGATGAAGCGCTTCTCCGGACGCGACGCGAGCCTCGCGCAGTCCGCGGCCTCCACCGTGGCGCAGGACCGGGGCAGCCGGCTGTCGGTGATGAAGGCCGGCCTGGAGACCCTGGGCATCCCGTCGCGCGTGGCGGCGGTGCGCACCTTCAACACCGACCCCGCGCCCTACCTGTTCCCGGCGGACGCGCAACTGCCCTACGCCGCCCTGCGCGTGGAGGTGCCCGGTGAAGCCCCCGTGTGGGTGGACACGTCGGTGCGCTTCGGCCCCTTCGGCGAGCTGCCCGAGGCCGCCATGGGCGAGCGCGAGGCCTACCTGCTGCCGGAGCCCGGCAAGCCGCTGGAGAAGGTGAAGACGCCGCCGCTCAAGCCGCGCGCGGGCAAGGCGGTGAAGCTCACGCTGGAGATTGGCACCGACGGCAGGCTCACCGGCAAGGGCGAGGAGATCTACACCGGCTTCGACGCCGCGCAGATCGCCGAGGCCTTCGAGCAGCTTTCCGCGGAGAGCCGCAACCAGGCCCTCCAGGGCGCGGTGGGGCGCTACTTCGGCGGCGCGGAGCTGTCGTCCGCGAAGCAGGAGCGCATTGAAGAGGTCGGCGCGCCCTTCGTCCTGCGCTACGAGTTCACCGTGCCCCGCTTCGGGCGCATGGAGAGCGACGGCCGCATGGCCATGGGCGCCCTCACCTTCCCCGCCCTGCTGGGCCGGCGCTACGTGCAGGTCAGCTCCCGCACCACGCCGCTCTACATCGACGACACGGAGGCCAGCCGCACCGACGTCACCCTCACCGTGCCCCAGGGCTGGAAGCTCAGCGACCCGCAGGCGAACCTGAAGGTGGACAGCGAGTTCGGCCACTTCACCCGCGCGGAGAAGCAGGACGGCCGCACGTTCTCCATCGCGGAGTCCATCCTCCTGCCCCGCGCCCGCGTCACCCCCGCCCAGTACGAGAAGTTCGCCGCCTTCGCCGGCGACGTGGACCTGCTCCAGGTGCGCGAGCTGTTCCTCGTGAAGCAGTAGGCCGCCAGCGGCCTGACATTCCAGGAATGCAGTGATTCCTGGCTGATATCGTTTTGTGTTAACGGGCTCCTGTCCGGGGTGATTCCTCCGGCCAGGAGCCTGTTCACATGAGACAGCAGGATTGGATTTCGCTCGGTGCGTGCGCGCTGTTGGGACTGCTGGGGGCGGGGTGCGGCGCTCCTGCGCCCGTGGATGGCGTCGCGGGGCCGGAGCTGGAGGCGCAGCGCGCGGGCGCGGCGGTGAAGGTCAGCAAGGCCGTGGGCAAGAAGGTGTACGTGCACCTGATGCCCTGGTTCGAGACGCGGGCCACGTCGGGCAACGGCGGTTGGGGCATCCACTGGACGATGTCCAACCAGAACCCGGACGTGGTGGACGGCTCCGGGCGGCGGCAGATTGCCTCGTACTACTACCCGCTCATCGGGCCGTACGGCTCCGGGGACCGGGACGTCGTCGAGTACCAGTTGCTGCTCATGAAGTACGCGGGCGTGGACGGGGTGCTCATCGACTGGCCGGGCACCATCAACGCGTTCGACTACCCGAAGAACCGGGCCAACAGCGAAGCCGTCATCGCGCAGACGGCGGCGGTGGGGCTGGACTTCGCGGTGGTGTACGAAGACCACAACGCCACGCTCGCCTACAACGGCGGCTTCATCACCGACAAGCAGGGCGCCGCGCGCAACGACATGGCGTACCTGCGCGACCGGTACTTCAACCAGGCCAACTACATCAAGCAGGACAACGCGCCGCTGCTGCTCGTCTTCGGGCCGCAGACGTTCCAGTCCCCCGGGGAGTGGACCAACGTCTTCTCACCGCTGAGCCAGAAGCCCACCTTCCTGACGCTCTGGTACGAGTCGGGTGAAGCAGGCGGCAACGCGAAGGGCGAGTTCGCGTGGATCTACCCGGACTTCACGACGGGCCTCGCGAACTTCTACAACAACCATGCGTCGCCCCTGAAGTTCGGCTCCGTGTACCCGGGCTTCCGTTCGTTCTACGCGGCGGGCGGCTGGGGCGGGCCCAACTGGGAGATTGCCCACAACGGCCTCACCAGCTTCAACCAGACGCTGGACCTGGCGAAGAACGCGGCTGGCATCAACCACTTCCAGATCAACACCTGGAACGACTACGGCGAGGGGACGATGATCGAACCCACGCGCGAGTTCGGCTACGGCTTCCTCACGTCGCTCCAGCAGAAGCTGGGCGTGCCGTATTCGCAGAGCGAGCTGGAGCTCATCCACACCCTCTACCAGCAGCGCAAGCAGTACGCGGGGGACGCCAACAAGCAGGCGCAGCTCAACCAGGCCGCCGCCGCGCTGTCCGCGCTGGACGTCACCCAGGCGCGCAACATCCTCAACGGAGGCGGCGGGGGTGGCACGGGTGTGTCCATCACCAACGGCGGCTTCGAGTCCGGCATGACGGGCTGGTCCACGTGGACGCCCAACAACACCGCGGGAGCGGCCTTCGCGGAGACGTACAACGGCGGGCACAACAGCGCGAACCACCTGACGCACTGGAGCGGCGCGCCCTTCGAGACGTGGACGTACCAAGCGGTGTCTGGCCTTGCGTCGGGCAGCTACAAGGTCCGCGCGTGGGTGCGCAAGGGCGGCGGCTTCGACATGGCGCGCTTCCAGGTGAAGGGGTGCGTCTCCTGCACGTTCGCGTTCACCGAGCTGGGGACGTATGGGAACTGGACCCAGGTGGAGACGCCCGCGGTGTCCGTGACGGGCGGCTTCCTGGAGTTCGGCTTCCACACGCGCGCCCTCACCGGCAACACCGCCAACTTCATCCACATGGATGACGTGTCGGTCATCAAGCTGTAGTCACCGGCGGCCGGATCCGCGCGGTGTCAGTGCTTCGCGGATCCGGGCAATCGCTTCACGGTGACTGGAAGATGGCGACGCTCGGCGTGCCGTCCTCGCCGATGTAGCCGCGATACATGCCGGTGGAGTTGAAGGGCATGGCCACATTGCCCTGGCGGTCCATGGCGATGACACCGCCCTCGCCGCCAGCCTTCACCAGCACGTCGTGGATGACGACGTTGGCGGCCTCCGGCAGCGGCAGGTCCTGGTATTCCACGCGGGCGCAGATGTCGCGCGCCACCGTGTAGCGGATGAAGAACTCGCCGTGGCCGGTGGCGGACACCGCGCAGCGCTCATCCGCGTACGTGCCCGCGCCGATGATGGGCGAGTCCCCGACCCGGCCGAAGCGCTTGTTGGTCATCCCGCCCGTGGACGTGCCCGCCGCGAGGTTGCCCTCCTGGTCCAGCGCCACCGCGCCCACCGTGCCGAACTTGTGGTCCCCCGTCACCGGATCCACGCCCGGCTCCAGCGATGAAGTGGAGGATGATCCCGGCGTCGCAGGAGGTTCTCCCGGCGTCGCGGGCGGCGGCTGCGTTGCGGGAGGCTGACCCGGCGCTACGGGAGGCTGTTGCATCGCGGGAGGCAGGCCCGGCGCTGCGGGCGACACGCCAGGCACCGCAGGCTGCTGCTGTATCGCGGGAGGCTGCCCTGGCGTCACAGGCGGAGCCGTCTTCGCCTTCTCCTGTTCCAACGCGCGCTGGAGCCCCTGCCAGCGCTCCTCCGTGTAGAAGTACTTCGCATCCACCAGGGGCATCCCCTGCGACTGCGCGAACGCCTCCGCGCCGTCCCCCACCATCATCACGTGCGGCGACTTCTCCATCACCCGCCGCGCCAGGTCGATGGGGTTCTGGATGTGGCGCACGCCGGCCACCGCGCCCGCCGCGCGCGTCTTCCCATCCATCAGCGCCGCGTCCAGTTCGTTCACCCCGTCGTGGTTGAACACCGCGCCCTTGCCGGCGTTGAAGTACGGCGAGTCCTCCAGCACGCGGATGGCGGCCGTCACCGCGTCCAGGCTGCGGCCTCCCTTCGCCAGCACCGCATGCCCCGCCTGGAGCGCCTGGGTGAGCGCGGCGCGCATCGCGGCCTCGCGCTCCGGGGACAGGTTCTCGCGCGAGATGACGCCCGCGCCGCCGTGGATGACCAGTCCCCACTTCGGCTTCACCCGGGGCGGTGCGTCCGTGCGCAAGGCCGCCTCGTCACGCGCGGCGCCCGCCTGGGTCGACGTGGCGCAGCCCAGCGGGGCCAACAGCAGCGCGGCGGTGCCCGCCAGCAGGATCCGGTGCTGCCGCAGTGAGAACGAAGGGGACATGCCGTTGCGCCTCCAGGGAGAAGCCCTGACCTAAAGCTGTTCGTTCACGGCCGTCCAGGCCCTCCGCATGCCGCGGTGGGCCATCCTCCGGGGAGGAGCAAGCCAACGAAATCCCGAGCCCCTGCCCGCCTGCCTGCTCCGTGCTTCCCCTCCCGCCAGGGCATGTACACCCTGCATCCTGGGGCTGTCGGAGCACCTGGGACATCGGGAGGATGGGCGCGATGAGGACGTTGAAGGGGATGCGGGTGGCGGTGCTGGCGGCGGATGGCTTCGAGCAGGTGGAGCTGACCCGGCCGGTGAAGCGACTGGAGCGCGAGGGCGCCCAGGTCACCATCGTCTCCCTCCACAAGGGCCGCATCCGGGGCATGAACCTGCTGGTGCCCGGCAAGAAGGTCCGCGTGGACGCCACGCTGCGTGAAGTGAAGGCGGCGGACTTCGACGCGCTGCTGCTGCCCGGCGGCTTCATGAACCCGGACTTCCTCCGGCAGAGCGCGCTGGCGCTGGACTTCGTGCGCGACGCGGACCTGTTGGATATGCCCATCGCGGTCATCTGCCACGGGCCGTGGTTGCTCGCGTCGGCGGGGCTGCTGGAGGGCCGTCACGTCACGTCATGGCCCGGCATCCGCAACGACCTGGAGAACGCGGGCGCGCACTGGACGGACGAACCGGTGGTGCGCGACGGCAACTGGGTCTCCAGCCGGGGACCGCACGACCTGCTCGCCTTCGAACACGCGCTCGTGAAGCTCTTCGCAGAGCGCATGACACCCGCCATCGCCCAGCGTGAAGCGACGGCGCCGACCTGGCCGAAGTGGGTCGCGGGCGGGCTCGCCGCCGTGGCCACGCTGGGACTCGTGGCGCGGGGCCGCAAGGCCCTGGCCTGAGAGACGTCAGGGCAAATTCACATCCAGCCGAGCTGGAGCTTCGCCACGTCCGTCATGCGGCTCTGGTCCCACTGCGGCTCCCAGACCAGCTCCACCTGGGTCTCCTTCACGCCGGGCACGGAGGACACCTTCTGGCGCACGTCCTCCACCAGCACCTGCCCCATGCCGCACCCGGGCGCCGTCAGCGTCATCTCGATGGACACGCGCTGTCCGCCCTCGTCCAGCGGCGTCGCCTTGCACGTGTACACGAGCCCCAGCTCCACGATGTTCACCGGAATCTCCGGGTCATACACCGTGCGCAGCTGCTCCCAGACCTGCTCCTCGTGGAACTCCCCGGGCGCGGCCTCGGACGCGGCGTCTTCCTTCGCCTTCACCTTCGCCGCGTAGTCCTCGCCCAGCACCGACGCGTTCTTCTCGTCGATGCGGAAGAGCTGGCCGTACGGGTCCTGCACCGTGACGTTGCCGCCCAGCGTCTGCACCACCGTCAACTCGGAGCCCGCGGGCAGCAACACCTTGTCCCCACTGGGGATGAGCATCGCGTCCACGTCGCGCTCGATGACCGTCATCGCACCTCGCATCGCATCCCCTATTCCGTCGACACCGACGTGGAACGGCCATCCAGCGCCGCGTGCAGCGTGTGCCACGCCAGGCTCGCGCACTTCACCCGGGCCGGGAACTCACTCACGCCCGACAGCACCGCCAGCTTTCCCAGCGACTCCGGATCCACCTTCTCCGGGCCTTCGGTCACCAGCGTGTGCACGCGCTCGAAGAGCGCCTCCGCCTCCGCGCGCGTCTTGTCCTTCACCGCGCCCGTCATCAGCGACGCGGACGCCTTGGAGATGGCGCACCCCTGGCCCTGGAAGCCGATGTCGCGGATGACGTCGCCGTCCATCTTCAACGTGACGGTGAGCTGGTCGCCGCACAGCGGGTTGTAGCCCTCCGCCGTGCACGTCGCGCCCTCCACCACCCGGAAGTTGCGCGGGCGCTTGGAGTGCTCCAGCACCACCTCCTGATAGAGGTCCTTGAGGTCCGAACTCACGCGAACACCTCCCTCACCTTGAGCAGGCCCTTCACCAACGCATCCACGTCCTGCGGCGTGTTGTAGAGCGCCAGCGACGCACGCACGGTCGCCGCCACCCCGAAGCGCTGCATCAGCGGCTGGGCGCAGTGGTGCCCCGTCCGGATGCAGATGCCCTCCTGATCCAGGATGGTGCCCACGTCGTGCGGGTGCACCTCCTCCAGCGTGAACGACAGCACGCCCGTCTTCTTCGGCGACGTGCCCACCAGCTTCAACCCCGGCACCGCCGACAGAGCCTGCGTCGCGTAGGCGAGCAGCCATTGATCATGCTGCGAGATGGCGGCCATCCCCACGCCTTCCAGGTAGCGGATGGCCGCGGCCAGTCCCACCGCGCCCGCCATGTCCGGCGTGCCCGCCTCGAAGCGGTGCGGCACGCGGTTGTAGACGGTCTTCTCCATCGTCACGGAGAGGATCATGTCCCCGCCGCCCTGGTACGGAGGCATCGCCTCCAGCATCGCCAGCTTGCCGTACAGCACCCCGATGCCCGTGGGCCCGAAGAGCTTGTGCCCGCTGAAGGCGTAGAAGTCACAATCCAGGTCCTGCACGTCCACCGGGAAGTGCGTCACCGCCTGCGCCCCGTCCACCAGCACCGGGATGTTCTTCGCGTGCGCCTTCGCCACCAGCTCCTTGATGGGATTGATGGAGCCCAGCGCGTTGGACACATGGGTGATGGCCAAGAGGCGCGTGCGGTCGGTGAGCAGCGCGTCCACCGCGTCCATCTTCAATTCGCCCCGGTCATCCACCGGAATCACGCGCAGCTTCGCGCCCGCCGCGTCACACACCATCTGCCAGGGCACGATGTTGGAGTGGTGCTCCATCGCGGAGATGAGCACCTCGTCGCCCGGGCCCACGTGCTTGCGGCCATAGGTGGCGGCCACCAGGTTGATGGCCTCCGTGGTGCCGCGCACGAAGATGATCTCCCGAGCGTCCTTCGCGTTGAGGAAGCGGCGCACCGTGTCGCGTGCGTCCTCGTACGCCTGCGTGGAGCGCTCGGAGAGGATGTGCACGCCCCGGTGCACGTTCGCGTTGTCGTGCGTGTAGTAGTGCGTCAGCGCGTCCAGCACCGCCTGCGGTTTCTGACCGGTGGCCGCGCTGTCCAGGTACACCAGCGGACGGCCGCGCACTTCCTGCCGCAGCAGCGGGAAGTCTCCCCGCACGCGCTCCAGGTCGAATCCAGGCCCCGTCATCCCGTCACCTCCGGCCGGGCACCGCCCGGCAGCTTCGCCGACAACAGCTCCTCCACCCGCGCGCGCACCGGACCCGCCGGCACCGCGAGCACCAGCTCGCTCGCGAACGCCTGCGTCAGCATCCGCTCCGCCTCCTGCTTCGGGATGCCGCGCGAGCGCAGGTAGAACAGCGCCGCGTCATCCAACCGGCCCACCGCCGTGCCGTGGGCGCACTTCACGTCGTCCGCCAGGATCTCCAACTGCGGCCGCGTGTCCACCTGCGCGCCCTCCGACAGCAGGAGGTTGCGGTTCGTCTGGCTCGCGTCCGTCTTCTGCGCGTCCTCGCGCACGCGGATCCGTCCGTGGAACGTCCCGCGCGAGCGGTCATCCAACACGCCCTTGTAGAGCTCGCGGCTGGAGCAGCGAGGCACCGCGTGGTCCAGGTCGGTGCGGTTGTCCAGGTGCTGCGTGCCCCGGCCCACGAACAGGCCGTTGAGCAGACACTCCCCGCCCTCGCCCGCGAACAGCGAGTGCACTTCGTTGCGGGCCAACGCGCCGCCGAAGGAGAAGGCGTGCGACTGGAAGCGGCTGTCGCGCCCCTGCCGCGAATACAGCCCGCCCAGGTGCAGCGCGGCGTCGCCCTCCGTCTGGAGCTTGTAGTGGTGCAGGCTCGCGTTGTCGCCCAGCGACACCTCCGTCACCGCGTTGGTGAAGGTCGCCTCCGTCCCCAGCCCCGCGTACATCTCCACCAGCGTGGCCTCGCTGCCTTCACCCGCCACGACGACGATGCGAGGGCTGGCCAGCACCGGCCCGCTCCCACCGCGCGCCAGGAAGAGCAGTTGCACCGGCACCTCGCTCAGCGCCCGGGGCGCGAGCGTGAGCAGCGCGCCCTCCTCCAGCAGGGCGGCATTGAGCGACGTGAAGGCATTGGCCCCCAGCCGCGTGCGCTGGCCCAGCGTCTGCTCCAGCAGCTCACCGTCCTCGCGCAGCGCCTGCGACAGCGGCTTGAGCGTCACGCCGCGCGGCAGGCAGGTGAGCACCGACAGCGCCGGCACGAAGCGACCATCCACGAACACGAGTCGGGGACCGGGCAATGCCAGCCGGGCCACCGCCGCCGCCACGTCCTCGCCCGCGTAGACATCCCGCGCGGGCTGGTAGGGCTGCGCCGACAGCGTGGAGACGGGCGTGTACTTCCACTCCTCGTCCCTGGACGTGGGCAGGCCGCGCGCCTCGAAGTGGCGCAGGCCCTCCGCGCGCAGCGTCTTGAGCCACGCCGGGTCGTTCGCGCTTCCGCGCGCCTGGAAGGTCCGGGCCACCTCCAGGTAGTGCGCAAGGCCCGCGCTCATCGCCGCGCCTCCTTCGCCTTGCCGGCCCCGACGCCCTCCCCGCCCAGCCAGCTGTAGCCCTTCTCCTCCAGCTCCAGCGCCAGCTCGCGCCCGCCCGAGCGCACGATGCGGCCCGCCGCCATCACATGCACGTGGTCCGGCACGATGTAGTCCAGCAGCCGCTGATAGTGCGTAATCACAATCATGGCGCGGTCCGGCGCGCGCAGCGCGTTCACGCCGCCCGCGACGATGCGCAGGGCGTCGATGTCCAGCCCCGAGTCCGTCTCATCCAGCAGCGCCAGCTTCGGCTGGAGCACCGCCATCTGGAAGATCTCGTTGCGCTTCTTCTCACCACCGGAGAAGCCCTCGTTCACCGAGCGGCCCATGAACGCGCTGTCCAGCTCCACCAGCTTCGCCTTGTCCTTGGCGAGCTGCATGAAGTCCATCGCGTCCAATTCCTCTTCACCCTTCGCGCGGCGCTTCGCGTTGAGCGCCGTGCGCAGGAAGTGCAGGTTGCCCACGCCGGGGATCTCCACCGGGTACTGGAACGCCAGGAACACGCCCGCCTGCGAGCGCGCCTCGGGCGACAGGCCCAGCAGGTCCTCGCCGTTGAAGCGCACCGTGCCCTGCGTGACGGTGTACGTCTCACGCCCCGCCAGCACGCTCGCGAGCGTGCTCTTGCCGGAGCCGTTGGGCCCCATGATGGCGTGCACCTCGCCCGGGCGGACCTCGAGGTTGATGCCCTTGAGGATTTCCTTGTCGCCCACGCGGGCGTGCAGGTCCTGAATGCTGAGCAACGACATCACCCGACGCTCCCTTCCAGGCTCACGCCCAACAGCTTCTGCGCTTCCACCGCGAACT
Source organism: Myxococcaceae bacterium (assembly GCA_004173515.1). Classification (GTDB taxonomy): domain Bacteria; phylum Myxococcota; class Myxococcia; order Myxococcales; family Myxococcaceae; genus Corallococcus. The sequence continues at coordinate 9,795 of SECN01000261.1, forward strand.
CCATGGGCAGCTCCTTGAAGACCTGCCGGCAGAAGCCATTGACGATCATCGACACCGCGTCCTCCTG
>SECN01000262.1 GCA_004173515.1 Myxococcaceae bacterium
GGCGGAGGGTGGGCCAGAAGGGGGGCATGAACGGCGTCACGGACGGCCTGGACTTCTCTTCCATCCAGCTCATCGGCACGGCGGTGACGCCCGCGGTGATGGTGTCGGGATGCGGCATCCTGGCGACGGGGTTGGACAATCAGATCTCCCGCATCACCGCGCGCATCCGGGACATGGTCCGCGAATGGCGCACGCTGCCGGAGGGCCACGCGCGCCGGGCGCTGCTGCGCCAGGAGGTGGCCATCATGGACCGCCGCCACGCCATCCTCGCGCGGGCCATCGCCTTCACCTACGCGGCGCTCCTGTCCTTCGTGGCGACGTCGCTGCTGTACCTGCTGCGCCGCAGCGTCCAGGTGCCGGAGGCGCTGCCGGTGGTGGCGTTCTCCCTGGGGGTGGCGCTGTTGGGGACCACGGCGGTGCTCGCGCTCGCGTCGCTGCGCCTGAGCCGCCGCGCCATCACGCTGGAACTCGGGGACCTCTTCCGTGAAGGCCCCCCGCCGGGCAGCCCGGGGGCCTGAGCGTGTCGGGATTTGTTCCGCAGCGCACGCGACGGTGCTAGCTCGTGCCTTCACGACGCTCGTGTCTGGTACGTCCCGGCACGAACGCCCTTTTCAGCCTCTGGCCCAACCCGCACCGTGGAGCACGTGAACATGGCAAACACCAAGGTCTTCTTCGACATGACGATCGGTGGTCAGCCCGCCGGCCGTATCGTGATGGAGCTGTTCTCCGACGACGTTCCCAAGACGGCCGAGAACTTCCGCGCCCTGTGCACGGGTGAGAAGGGCATTGGCCGCGCTGGCAAGCCGCTGCACTACAAGGGCTCCGCCTTCCACCGCGTCATCACCCAGTTCATGTGCCAGGGCGGCGACTTCACCGCGGGCAACGGCACGGGCGGCGAGTCCATCTACGGTGAGAAGTTCGCGGATGAGAACTTCACGCACAAGCACACCGGCCCGGGCTTCCTGTCCATGGCGAACGCCGGCCGCAACACCAACGGCTCGCAGTTCTTCCTCACCACGGTCCCCACGCCGTGGCTGGACGGCAAGCACGTCGTCTTCGGCAAGGTCGTCGAGGGCATGGACGTGGTGAAGAAGATCGAAGGCGTGGGTTCGCAGTCCGGCGCGACCAGCAAGCCTGTCGTCATCGCGGACAGCGGCCAGCTCTGATCCGCTGACGTCGGTTCGACGCGAAGAGGTCCACCCGTGCGATGCGCGGGTGGACCTTCGTCGTTTCCGGGGCATCACCCTCGCGTCGGTGGCGTGGGGCACCGCGGGCACGGGCGCACTTCGTCGGAGGGATTCGGAAGCTTCATCTCCAACCCCCCAACAAGGAGTGCGTGACCATGGAGAATCCCAAGGTCTTCTTCGACGTGACCATCGGTGGTCAGCCCGCAGGCCGCATCGTGATGGAGCTGTTTGCCGACCGTGTTCCCAAGACCGCCGAGAACTTCCGTGCCCTGTGCACGGGTGAGAAGGGCATTGGCCGCGCTGGCAAGCCGCTGCACTACAAGGGCTCCGCCTTCCACCGCGTCATCCCGCAGTTCATGTTGCAGGGCGGCGACTTCACGCGCGGCAACGGCACGGGCGGCGAGTCCATCTACGGTGAGAAGTTCCAGGACGAGAACTTCCAGCTCAAGCACACCGGGCCGGGCATCCTGTCCATGGCGAACGCCGGTCCCAACACCAACGGCTCGCAGTTCTTCCTCACGACGGAGAAGACGGCATGGCTCGACGGCAAGCACGTCGTCTTCGGCCAGGTCGTCGAGGGCCTGGACGTGGTGAAGCAGATCGAAGGCGTGGGTTCGCAGTCCGGCGCGACGAAGCAGCGCGTGGTCATCGCGGACTGCGGCGAATTGTCCTGATCCGCTGACATCCGTTCGCCGCGAAGCCGTCCACCCGTGCGCTGCGCGGGTGGACGCGACGGGCGGGCCGCTCAGGCGGGCATGAACGTGCCGTGGAACGTGTGTGGCAGGGCGTGCTCGAAGTGGCAGCGCGCCACGGGCCCCGCGTCCAGCCGCTCCGCGTCCAGCACGGCGACGTGGGTGGTGTCCGTCTTCGTGTCGAAGACCTGGGTGAGCAGCCAGCCGTCGTCCTCGGCCTTCGAACCGGGGCGGGGCACGAAGATGGGCTCGGAGGGGTACTGGCCCGCTTCCAGCCCTGCCCGCGTCACGCGGCCGGTGCCCAGGTCCAGCCGCACCACCGCGTCGTAGAAGCCGCGCCGGGACTGCTGGGTGGCGTGCGCGCCCAGGTAGACCGTCTGGTACGGCCGGCACTCCACGCTGGGGGCGACACGGGGGAACTCGCAGCTCAGGTCCAACAACTGCTCGCTGCGGAACGAGCGGGCCTTCAGGTCGATGGTCGCGCGGTGGAGCATGCCGTCGGCGTCGGTGGACGGGTTGCCGCGCACCAGGTCGCCCAGCCACTGGTTGGAGGCGAAGTCGGGGTAGCGCACGTAGTCCACCACCAGCGTGTCGCCGTCCTCGTACGCGTTGGAGAAGTGCCAGTTGAAGAAGGAGTCGGCGGGGATGCGGATGGGGTGCGCCACGTCGTCGATGGGCACCACCAGCACCTCCGACGCCGCGCCCGGCCGGAAGGAGACGTTGTTCGCGAATGCGCCGATGCGCAGCAGCATCTTCAGCACGTCGACGCGCATCGCCGGCAGGAAGAAGAGGAGGTAGCGGTCCGTGACCCGGTAGTCATGGACCATGGTCGCGCCGGGCAGCGTCACGGACCCCATGTGCCGCGCCTTGCCGCCATCCGGCAGGGCGTACAGCTCCAGCGTGTTCACCCGGCCGTGGTGCTGGCCGAAGTTGTACGTCGTCGCCCGTGAGGGCACACGGTGAGGGTGCGCGGAGAACGACTTGAGCACGACGCCGTCGAGGTTCGTCTCGCCCAGGGAGCTCAGGTCCTCCGTGGACAGCTCCACGGGGAGGTTCGGCTCGTGCAGCGCGTACAGCTTGCCGTTCCACGGCAGCAGCGCCGTGTTCGCGTTGTTCTTCTGGGGGTTGAGCAGCTTGTTGCGCAGCGGCGTGGGCATGGCGTAGCTGCCGTAGAGCTGCCGACCCGCGCTGCGCTCCGTGACCATGGTGCGCGAGTCCACGAGCCGGGCCGCGCCCTGGACGCCGTCCGGTCCGAAGCGCACGCCCATCACGCCGCCGTCACCGTCGAACCAGTGCTGCAATGGCAGCCCGTGCACGTCGAACGTCCACGCACCCAGGCGGAACAGCGTCCCGCGCAGTCCTTCGGGAATGCGTCCCTCCACGCGCAGGGGTTGGAAGCCGTGCTGGCGGGAGATGTTGCGGAAGGCCCGATTCCAGGCGGGAAGGGGAGGGGCGGCCGGCTGCGGTGTCGCGGTCGTCATGGCGGATCCGGGTGGGGTGACGGAAGGTGTCAGGGCGAGGGCTGCGCGAGGGCCTGCTGGCCGTTCGCCTCGGCCGCGTCGCGGCGCAGCCCCATGAGCGTCCACATGGCGCCGCTGAAGTCGATGCAGCCGAAGAACGTGACGATGGGATTACACAGGCCCAGCACGGTGCAGATGATGAGCACCAGCACGATGAAGGTGCGCCCCATCACCGCCCAGACGAAGAACTGCCGCATGTCCAGGATGGCCGCTTGATGGGACATGAACGACATGGACACCAGCAGCGCGCCCGCCAGCCGCATGAAGAACAGGTCCCCGTCCGCCGCACCCGGTGAGATGCCCATCACCTGGAGGAACAGCCCGGGCACCAGCAGCAGCGTGAAGGCGAGCGGGATCGTGTAGTAGACCCAGACGTACATCGAACGTCCCGAGTGACTCAGCGAGGACAGCTTGGGAAACACCTTCGGTGCGAAGAGCATGGAGACTCCGGAGGGCAGGCTTGAGGCGGTGCCCGGAGTGTAGTGGACATCCCCGATTCCTTGCATCCGGGGGCCGGCACGACTTCGAGCAGGGGGCGGTGATGGCACCCCCACCGGCGGGGCGCGGGTAGAGTGCCACCGGCTCCAGGCCTGCTTGCCTGCCATCCTGACGAAAGGAATCGTCGTGCTGCTCTTGAACACCGTTGTCGTCCTGGCCCTGGCCTCGGCTCCTCCCGCGAAGCCGGAGGCCCGCGCGAGCTGTGCCACCACGAACATCGAGACCGCGCTCCAGCACATGGAGGCACATCTCAAGGCGAACGCCAACAAGCCGAGGGTGGAGCACACCGACGAGGAACTCGCGCGGCTCGTGGAGTCCGGCGAGTACGTCGAGTCCATCGCGGACGAGTTCGTCGGCAAGACCTGGAAGGTTCGCGATGTGCCTAATGGCTACGTGTCCACGGGGGACAAGGATCCCGACGGGACCTACGAAGCCGCCCTCTTCAAGAACCCGGAGGGCTACCACCTGGTGCTCGTGGGCGAGGGCGCGTCCGTGACGCACATCGAAGCCTTCCGGTGTGACAAGGACGGCTTCAAGGCCGACCCCGCGGCCCTCCGGATGCCACCCGCGCAGGCCATCCGGCTCTACGCCGACGCAGGGCTCATCGCGCCCAAGGGCAAGAAGGGCTTGCAGGAGAAGACCCTCCAGGACTGGGGAGGCTCCATCGTGAACTTCCACCTGCCGCGCAAGGGCCGCTCCATCCGCCTCACCGCCAACGTCGAGGAGCCGGCCAGCGTCTACGGAAAGGCCCTGGGCACCCTTGAGTACGTCGACTCGAAGTTCGTGATCCGCTCGCTCGCGAAGAATCCGGCGCCCTGAGGGAGGGGCAGGGTCTTCAGCTCAGCCCTGCATTGCACCACCGATACGGGCGCGCTTCGTCATGTGGATTCGGAGTTCTTCCTCTAACCCCGGCAAGGAGCACGTGAGCATGACCATCCAGGTCTACTTTGATATGGAGTTTGAAGGCCCCGTACTCGCCAACGACCGTCCTACCAGCACCGTCCAGGTACAGACCGGCCGCATCACCATGAATCTGTTCGGCGATGTCGTGCTCAGGACCGCGGAGAACTTCCGCGCCCTGTGCACGGGCGAAAAGGGCTTCGGCTATAAGGGTTCGAGCTTCCACCGCATCATCCCGGATTTCATGTTGCAGGGCGGTGACTTCACGCTCGGCAATGGCACAGGGGGCAAGTCCATCTACGGGGAGAAGTTCGCGGACGAGAACTTCCAGCTCAAGCACGACAGGCCGTTTCTCCTGTCCATGGCGAACGCGGGTCCGGATACCAACGGCTCGCAGTTCTTCATCACGACGGCCGTGACGTCGTGGCTCGACGGCAGGCATGTCGTCTTCGGCGAAGTGGCCAATGACATGAGCAAGAGCGTCGTGAGGGCGATCGAAGCGGTGGGCTCAAGCTCAGGTGCGGTACGGTATTCGAGGCGCCCGACCATCGTGGACTGCGGTCAGCTCTGAGCAGCGGCGCTCCTGGACGCATGTGAAAAGGTCCACCCGTGCACCCGCGCGGGTGGACCTTCGCCGTTTCCGACGAACCCTCAGGTCAGTCCCGCGCCCGGAGACGTGTCCTCGTCCTCATCGTCGCTGTCGTGCCGTGAAGGCTCCGGACGCGGCGGCTGCGCGGCCACCGCGCCGAACGCGCGGATCAGCTCCAGCGGGATGGGCAGGATGGTGTGGTTGCCACCGCCGGTGATCTCCACCAGCGTCTGGAGATAGCGCAACTGGAGCGTAGCGGGGTTGCGGCTGAGGACGTCCGCGGCCTGGGCGAGCTTCTCCGCGGCCTGCGCCTCACCCTCTGCGGCGATGATCTTCGCGCGGCGCTCGCGTTCGGCTTCGGCCTGACGCGCGATGGCCCGTTGCATCTCCAGCGGCAGGTCGATGTGCTTCACCTCCACGTTGGACACCTTCACGCCCCACGGGTCCGTGCGCGCATCCAGCACCTGCTGGAGTTCGTGGTTGATGCGCTCGCGCTGGGACAGGAGCTCATCCAGCTCCACCTGGCCCAGGATGGCGCGCAGGGTCGTCTGGGCAATCTGGCTCGTGGCGTACAGGTAGTCCTCCACCTGGAGCACGGCCTTGTCCGCCTGGATGACGCGGAAGTAGACGACGGCGTTGACCTTCACGCTGACGTTGTCCTTGGTGATGACATCCTGCGGAGGCACGTCGCGCGCCACGGTGCGCAGGTCGATGATGACCATGCGTTCGATGAACGGGATGAGCCAGCGGAAGCCCGCGCGTTTGAGGCCCACGAAGCGGCCCAGCCGGAACACGACGCCGTTCTGGTACTCGGTGACGATGCGCACGCCGGAGGCGAAGAGGAGGAACAACAGGGCCAGGGGGATGACGAATCCCAGGGCGCCGAACAGTTCGTTCATGGCATCGCCTCCGCGACGGTGAGGGTGAGTCCTTCCACGGCGCGCACCACCACGCGGGCGCCCTCGTGGATGGGGGTGAAGGAGACGGCGCGCCAGCGCTCGCCGTGGACGAACACCTCGCCGCCCGAGGGCGTGACAGGCCCCAACGCCGTGCCTGCTTCCCCGACGAGCCCCGCGTCACCGCCCAGTTGCGGAAGCCTGCGGGTCTGGGCACTGCGGTACGCGACGAAGGCCGCGGCCCCCGCGAGCACGAGGGCGGTGGGCAGCATCACGGCCCACGACAGTCGGAAGGAGGGCTCCACGAACCAGCCCGGTTCAAGGCGGTCCACCAGGAACACGCCGCCCAGGATCAACAGCCCGACACCCGAAGCGCCCAGCAGCCCGCTGGTGACGAAGAGCTCCGCGATGATGAGCCCCACGCCCACGAGCATCAGCACCAGCGCGCCGGAGCGCACCGGCAGCGTGGCCGAAGCCACCAGCGCGAGCACCAGCGCCACGACTCCCACCAGCCCCGGCGCCACCGCGCCCGGATGGGACAGCTCCACCACCAGGCCCAGCGCCGCGACGAGGAACAGCAGGTAGACGATGGACGGCTGCGCGAGCGCATGCACCACCCGCTGCGACAGCCCAGGCTCCAGCGACACGACCTGCGCGTCGCGCGTGGCGAGCGTCACGGTGTCGCCGCCCGCGACCTCCACGCGGCGTCCATCGACGGAAGCGAGGAACGCTGCCTCGGTGGGCGCGACGAGCTCCACCACGCGCAATTCCACGGCGCGGTCGGCGGGGACGCTGGCACTGTCGCGCACGGCTGCGGCGGCCCATTCGGTGTTGCGGCCCCGCTGCCGGGCGACGCCCTCCGCGAAGGCCACGGTGTCGTTCTCAATCTTCCGGGCAAGCTGCTCGCCCCCATCCTGTTCGACGTCCTCGCCCCCGGGGCCCACGGGATGCGCGGCGCCGATGTTCGTCCCGGGCGCCATGGCGCTCACGTTCGAGGCGAGCGCGATGAAGACGCCCGCGCTGCCGGCATGCGCACCCGAAGGCCCCACCCACACGAGCACGGGCACGCGCGAGCCCAGGAACGCCCGCACGATGGTGCGCGTGGCCTCCAGCGAACCGCCCGGAGTGTCCAGCCGCACGAGCAGCGCCTGGGCGCCCTGGCCTTCCGCGCGCTTCACGCAGTCCGCGAGGTAGGCCCCCGAGCCCGCATCCACCACGCCCTCCAACTCACACCGGGCGATGACGGAAGGGGCCGCGACCGCCGGACCCGCCGATGCGAAGAGTCCGGCGAAGAGGAAGAGCAGCACCCAGGCCCAGAGCCCGTGACGGTGCCGGGCTTCCGCGAAACGGAAGGGGCCCGAACCTCTGTCGACGTTCTCCCGCATGAAGTTCGCATCCCCCGGGTGTGCCTGTGCATCGCGCACACGCACTGGGGCAACGGTGCGCATCCAGGCGGCGGGCGACAGGGCCCCGAAGTCGAGGGCCCGGAGGGCGTCCGGCCAGGGAAGGCCCTAGGGTCCCCTGGGCATCCAATGGTGGACGTTGCAGGGGATGCGCGTTGCTGGAGGAGGACGCACCTCCCTAGGGTCGGCTTCTCGAACATCCACAGGAGGTTTCATGCGCCGTGCCGTGCTGCTCATCGCTGCTCTGGGTCTGACCGCGGGAGCGGTGGCCTGCAAGACCACCCAGCCCCCTGGAACCGAGAACCAGGAACCCCTCCAGGGGCCGGACACCGCCCGCGAGCCCAGCCAGAACGTGCCCAGCGAACCCGCCGGTCCCGCCGGCCCCATCAACGCGCCGGGCGTGGACGGTGGCGCCTCCGAAGCCGGGTAGTCTGTCCGGCATGATGTCGAAGACCACGGTCTACAAAGCCGCGCGGATGTGGACGTTGGATCCGGAGCGTCCCCTCGCGCACGCCCTGGCGGTGCGCGACGGGCGTGTGCTCGCGGTGGGGACGCTCGAGGAGGTCCGCGCCGCCGCAGGGCCGGAGTCGCGCGAGGTGGACCTGGGCGCGGCCACGGTGGTGCCCGGGCTGGTGGACGCGCACGCGCACCTGCACGGCCTGGGACGAAGCCTGACGACGGTGCGGCTGGAGCGGGCGCACTCGGTGCAGGAGGTCGTCCATCGGCTGTCTCAAGCTCCTGCCTCCAGCTTCCAGGGGGACTGGTTGCTCGGCAAGGGATGGGATCAAACCGAGTGGCCCGGTGCCACCTTCCCCGGCCGCGCGGAGCTGGATGAGCGCTTCCCCTGGACCCCGGTGTGCCTCACGCGCGTGGACCATCACGCGGCCTGGGTGAATGGCGAAGCGCTGCGCCGCGCGGGCATCACGCGGACCACGCCGGATCCGGAAGGGGGCCGCATCCTCAAGGACGAACGGGGCGAGCCCACCGGTGTGCTGGTGGACAACGCGATGGACGCGGTCACCGCGGCCATGCCCGCTCCCACGCGCGAACAACTGGAGACGCGCCTGCGGGCGGCGCTGGAGCGCTGTGCCCAGGTCGGGCTCACGGGCGTGCACGACGCCGGCATGGACCTGGATGCCTTCCGCGCCTTGCAGGCGTGGGACCTGGAGGGAACGCTGCCCCTGCGCGTCTACGCGATGGCCGCGGGCCAGGGCGAGGAGCGTCACGGCTACCTGGAGCAGGGCCCCTGGCACGGCCGTCACCTGTCGATGCGCGCGGTGAAGTTCCTGGCGGACGGAGCATTGGGCAGTCGCGGCGCGGCGCTGCACGACGACTACAGCGACGAGCCCGGCCAGCGCGGTTTGTTGCTGCTGCCGCCGGAAGAACTCGAAGCCCGCGCGCAGGCCTTCATGGCCCGGGGCTTTCAGGTGTGCATCCACGCCATCGGAGACCGGGCGAACACGCTGGTGGTGGACGTGCTGCTGCGAGGCGCGGAGCGGACGGGGACGCAGGCCCTGCGCCACCGCGTGGAGCACGCGCAGATTCTCAGGTCGGAGGACATCCAGCGCCTGGGCGCCGCGGGGCTGGTGGCCAGCGTGCAGCCCACGCATGCGACCAGTGACATGCGTTGGGCCCGGACGCGGCTGGGCCCCGAGCGGCTGAAGGGTGCCTATGCGTGGCGCTCGCTGAAGGACGCGGGCGCGCACCTGGCGCTGGGCAGTGACTTCCCCATCGAGAACCCGGACGTGCTCGCGGGGCTCTACGCGGCGCGCACGCGGCAGGACGCGAAGGGCTGGCCCGAGGGCGGCTGGCACCCCGGTGAACGTCTGAGCGCGACCGAGTCCCTGGAGGGCTTCACCGTGGGGCCCGCGTGGGCGTCCTTCGAGGAGGTTCGTCGCGGCAGGCTGAAGCCGGGCATGGACGCGGACTTCGTCGCGCTGTCGGAGGACCCGGTGGAGGGGCCCGCGCCAGCGCTGGTGGACGCGCGCGTGCTGGCCACGGTGGTCGCGGGCGCGGAGGTGTTCCGGGAGGAAGGCTGACGCGCGTCAGCCGCCGAAGATGTGCGAGCGCGCGGCCTCGGCGATGGCGACGACGGCGGGGTGGCGCAGGCGGCGCTCGACGGTGATGGCGTAGAAGCACTGCTCGATTTCGTCGGTGTGCCCGATGGC
>SECN01000745.1 GCA_004173515.1 Myxococcaceae bacterium
CCGGTAGATGAACTCCACCTTGAAGAGGCGCGACAGGAACAGCGCGCGGGCCTTCACGGTGTCGTACGGCGCGGGCGTGCCGGCGAGCAGCGCGTTGGCCACGAGGCTGCGCGCGGCCATCAGGTTCATCAGCGTGTTCTTGTAGAAGGACATCTCCGGACGGCGCGAGTCCTCCACCTGATAGCTGACCTCGTTGCGCGCCTCCTTCGTGCGCACCATCTCGTCGGAGATGAACTCGCGCATGGCGTCCTGGATGGGCCCCAGCGTTTCCGGGTTGCTGGGCGCGTTGGCCAGCTCCGTGGACAGCCGCGCTCCATCCTCCACGGCGATGCGGCGCAGCAGGCTGATCCGGTCGGTGAGCTCGCGCTGGGTGAGGCCGCGCCGGCGGTGGGCCAGGAGCGACGCGCTCACCAGCGCATGCGGCGTGACGGTGGACACCTTGCTGATGCCGTACATCACCCGGTTGCCCAGCGCGCGGACCAGACCCTTCTTCTGCTCGTCCGTCACCGGCTCCTGCGGTGACAGGCCACGGGCCTTCATGAACTCCACGAGCGACAGCGGCTCGTCGAAGGTGAGGTGGATGCGCCCGTAGCGCGCGGCCAGCACCTTGGGCGCGCTCAAGAGGGCCTTCAGGTCCTCCGGCTTCTTCTCCCCGCCGGCCAGCTCCTTCGAGTAGCTGTCGGACTCCACGACCTTCTCGTAGTCGATGGAGACCGGCACGAAGTAGAGGTCGTTGCGCGCGCCATCCAGCACCGCCTCCACCTGCCACGTGAGCATGCCCAGCTTGGGCGTCAGCAGCTTGCCCGTGCGCGAGCGGCCGCCCTCGGGGAAGAACTCCTGGTGGATGCCGTCGTGCACCAGCTTCTTGATGTACGCCTTGAAGGACGCGGCGTAGACCTTGTCGCCCTTGAAGGAGCGGCGCAGGAAGAACGCGCCGCAGCGGCGGAACAGCGGGCCCAGGGGCCAGAAGGACAGGTTGGCGCCCGCGGCGACCAGCGGCGCGGTGTAGCCCCGGTTCCACAGCACCCAGCTCATCACCAGGTAGTCCACGTGGCTCTTGTGGCTGGGGCAGAGCACCACCGGCGCGCGCCCCGCGGCCTTGAGCGCGCGGTGCAGGCCCGCCTCGTCCACGCCGATGCCGTCATAGATGCGGTTGAACACCCACTCCAAGAGGGGCGCGATGAGCGCCAGCACGGACGGGTTGGGCTTGGCCGCGATGGCCTCCAGGTTGCGCTTCGCCTCGCGCTGCACGCTCGCGGGCTTGCGGCCGGTGGCGGCCGCGTGCTCGTCCAGCACCTTGCGCAGGTGGCGGTCGCGCAGCGTCTCCTCGATGAGCCGGTCGGTGGGCTTCTGCGGCGGCCCGAACACCGCGCGCGTCTCCCGGGCCAGGTACACGTGCAGCGCGCTACGCACCTTGCGCGCCAGCACCTCGTCGGTGGCCTGGGGGTTCTCCTCGATGAAGCGGCGCAGGTCGATGGGCTCTCCCACGCGGAACTGCGCGCGCTTGTAGTTGCGGAAGAACGCCACCATCGAGTGCACGAAGCCCGGCGCTTCCGGGCTGCCGAACACCACGTCGCGCCAGCCCGGCTTCAGCTTGGCGGGACGCTTCTCCCAGACGAACAGCTCCGGCACCAGGAACACCGGCTTGTCGGAGCCGCGCGCCAGCCGCACCAGGGCAGGGAAGGGATCCTCGCGCGTCTCCTTGCCGGAGGCGTGCAGCAGCGCCGTGCGGCGCAGGAAGACAAGCCCGCTGCCGCCCTGCTGCAGGGCATAGCGGAAGCGCTCCTCCACCGCGCCGCCCTGGGCCGTCTGGCGCCAGGGTTTGGTGAACCAGGGCCGCAGGTTCACCACCGCGCGGATGGGCGGCATGGCCCGGCGGACCATGGCCCACGCCAGGTAGAGGAAGTTGATCCAGGCCGTGGTGCGCATGACGTGCACCACGAAGCCCCGGGCGCTGAGCGCACGCAGTTCGTTCTCGGCCTCGGGGGGGAAGTGCACCCCGTCGAAGTACCGTGCCCCGAGCACCCGGGACATGGGACCGAATTCCTCCTTCAAGGCCTCTCCTTGCGTCACGGTCTGCGCCAGCGCGGTGTCCACGGCAGCCCCCCAGGCTACATGTTTTCCGGCGTCGGGATGCCCAAGAG
>SECN01000263.1 GCA_004173515.1 Myxococcaceae bacterium
ACGGAGCCGCGCATCCTGGCGACGGTGTCGTCCGGCAAGGACACGGCCATCGTGGACACGGACTTCTACTCCGCGCTGGCGGTGGCGCCGGACGTGTTCATCTACAGCGACCGGCCCATCTACAAGCCGGGCCACGAGGTGAAGTTCCGGGGGCTGGTGCGGCAGCCGGACACGTTCCTCGCGCGGCTGTTCACGCCGAAGAAGCGCGACGTGCGCGTGAAGCTGGTGTCGCAGGAGGGCCGTGTAATCACCACGCAAGCGGCGGTGGATGAGTTCGGCGCGTTCAACGGCACGATGAAGGTGCCGGACGACCTGGGCACGGGCGTGCTGCGCATCGAGGCGGAGCTGGACTCGCAGCCCCACCAGAGCGAGGCGCGCGTGCAGGACTACGTGAAGCCCACGTTCTACCTGGAGGTGCAGCCGGGCTCGGAGACGGTGGAGCCGGGCAAGACGGTGAGCGTCACGGTGCGCGCGCGGCGCTACTCGGGCGGCGTGCCGAAGGGCGCGAAGTACGAGGTCTTCCTCTACCGTAGCCTGCTGGACGCGCCCGCGTGGGTGGACGACGCGGGCAAGGGCGGCCAGGGCAGCGCGGTGACGTACGGCTCGGCGTCCAGCAGCGAGGGCAAGCTGAGCGTGCCGGAGCGGCTGTACTCCTCCATCGCGGAGCGCGGGGCCACAGGCGACCCGTGGTCCAGCGCGAGCGAGTTCGACGCGGAGGGCGAGGCCCAGGTGGAGATCGCCGTCCCCGCGCTCAATCCGGGCGAGGACCGGTTGCCGTACCGCTACAGCCTCACCGTGCGCGCGCGGGATGATCAGGAGACGTTCGCCAACGCAACCGCCGCCTTCTTCCTGTCGAAGGTGGAGGTGCTGGGGGTGGCGCGCTACTCCGACGCGGTGGTGGCCAAGGGCACGGAGGCGCTCCTGTCCGTGCGCGCCACCACGCTGTCCGGCAAGCCCTACGGCGTCACCACGGGCGAGGTGTCCTTCATGCTGCGCCGCGCGGACGGCAGCGAGAAGCCGCTGGGCTCGCACGCCTTCACCACCGCGCAGGACGGCACGGTGCGGGAGAAGGTGCCCACGACCGACGTGGGCGCGGTCGTCGCGAGCGTGACGGTGAAGGACAAGAAGGGCGAGGTCTGGACGGGCGAGGAGTCGCTGCTCGTCGTCGGCGGCGCGGACGAGCCGGTGGCGCAGGTGCCCAACATGACGCTCGCGTCGCTGTCCGGCACGCTGGCGCCGGGGGACTCCGCGAAGCTGGTCGCGCTGATGCCGGATGGCTGGGGGCAGGGCGGCAAGGACCAGGGCCCGGTGTGGGTGACGCTGACGGGCGCGGGCCTGTACGGCACCACGGTGGTGCCGCTGAAGGGCCGCACGCTGGTGCACGCGTTCCCGGTGGAGAAGCGCTTCGGCAGCGCGGTGTACGCGTCCGTGGCCTACCCCACGGCGACGGGCCGCTGGGAGGAGCGCACGGTGGCGTTCCGCATCGTGCCGAAGGAGCGCACCCTCACCGTGGCGTTGCAGGCGCGCCGCGCGGAGGCGCTGCCGCTCACCGAGCAGGTGGTGGACGTGCGCGTCACCGACTCCGAGGGCAGGGGCGTGTCCGCGCAGCTGTCCGTGGGCGTGGTGGACAAGGCCGTGTACGCCATCCAGAGCGAGTTCCGCCCGGGCGTGCTGGACTTCTTCTACCCGCCGGCGCGCGACAACGTGACGAGCTTCTATTCGGCGGAGTTCCAGGGCTACGGCTACGGCGAGCAGCTGGCGCGCAAGATGGCCGGGCTGCCGGACCACGCGTTCGCGTCCATCAAGCCGCCCACCCGGAACGTGAAGGACCTGGAGAAGGACACCGCGCACTGGGACCCCGCGGTGGTGACGGACCGGGACGGCCGCGCGACGGTGCGCTTCACGCTGCCCTCCAACCAGACGCTCTGGGTGGTGACGGCGGTGGCGGCGGACACGTCCGGCCGCTTCGGTGAGGGCACGTCCGAGTTCGCCACGCGCGGCGGCCTCAACGTCTACGCGGCGCTGCCGCAGTTCCTGCGCGAGGGCGACGAGGCGACGCTGGACCTGCGCATCCAGCCGGGAGGGGCGCTCCAGGCGGAGGCCACCCTGAAGAAGCTGGAGCTGGGGCAGGGCGGCGAACAGGTGGTGCCGGTGACGCTGCGCGCGACCAAGACGGGCCCCGCCGAGCTCGCGGTGGACGTGACGGGCGGCAAGGACCCCCTGCGCGACCTGAAGCGCTTCGAGGTGGCGCCGGCCTCGGTGGAGGACGCGGTGCAGGTGAGCGCGTGGGGCGGTGGCGCGCTGGCGCTGGAGGCTCCGGGCTCCTCGACGCTGACGCGCGTGGAGCTGGTGCTCCAGCCGTCCACGGTGGACGCGGCGCTCACGCAGGTGCGCGAGCTCTTGACGTACCCGTACGGGTGCCTGGAGCAGCTGGTCTCCACGACGGTGCCCAACGTGGCGGTGTTCCAGGTGCTCCAGAAGGCGGGCGCGCTGGACAAGCTGGACCCTGAATCGCAGGCGCTGCTGGCGGAGGCGCGCAGCCGCTCCGTGCAGGGCACGGCCCGCATCCTGGGGCTCGCGGTGAAGGGCGGCGGCTTCACGTGGTTCGGCGGCTACAGCGAGCCCAGCCTGCCGCTCACGCTCATCGCGCTGGACGGTCTGGCGTACGCGTCCGAGGCGGGGCTGGTGGACCGCGACGACCCGCGCATCGCGGAGAGCGCGAAGTGGCTGGAGGCGCAGGAGGGCCTGCCGACCGAGTACGACGCCACGCGCGCCTACGTGCTGGCGCGGTTGCAGGGCCCGCGTCAGGCGGCGCGGGTGCGTGCGCTGGTGGAGGGCGCGCAGTCCGGCGACCTGTATCCGCTGGCGCTCGCGGTGCTGGCCGCGGAGAAGGCGGGCGTGATGAAGGAGCCCGCGCTCCAGGCGCGCATCCAGGCGCTGGTGAAGGAGAGCGGCGAGGGCTTCGCGAAGCTCGCCAGCCTCAAGGGTGAAGCGGAGACTTCGGAGGCGTTCTACCGCTTCCCGCTGCGGCGCGTGGGCCTCACCGCCATCACCGCGCACGCGGCGTCGTTCGGGTCGCTGGACGTCACGCGCGCGCGCAAGCGCATCCTGGAGATGCTGAGCGAGCCGGAGCTGTCCACCTTCGACCGGAGCACGGCGCTGCTGCATTCGCTGTGGCTGGTGGAGCGCGACGCGAAGGCGTTCAAGGGCATGACGCCGCCGGAGGTGAAGGGCGCGTCGTCGCCGGTGAAGTTCACGTCGCGCGGCATGGGCCTGGTCGCCACGCTGCCGGCGGGGACGCGCACGGTGGACGTGGGCGGCTTCGACGGCGTGGCCACGCTGCGCGCCGCGGCGACGACGCCGCTCAAGCAGGTGCAGGCGCGCGTGGAGGGCATGTCCGTCACCCGCGCGTACTACGTGCTGCGCGAGGGCGGGAAGGTGAAGCTGGAGGAGGGCGCCACGGTGACGCAGGGCGAGGAGGTCTACGTGGAGCTGACGCTGGACGCGCGGGGCAACAACCGGGCGCGCTCGGCGTACTACGTGGTGGAGGACGCGGTGCCGGCGGGCTTCGTGGCGTTGCAGGAGGACAAGGCGTTCCGCGGTCCGCCGCACTCGCTGCCGCTGGTGCCGGAGGCGCTCAAGCGTCGGCAGTTGGACCCCGCGCAGGCCACGTTCTTCTTCGAGGAGCCGGCGTGGTGGAGCGACAGCCCGCGCACGGTGGGCTACGTGATGCGCGCGCAGTTCGCGGGCACGTTCGCCGCGCCGCCGGCCACCATCGAGGACATGTACTCGGCGCGCATCCGGGGCCGCACGGCTTCGGACGTGTTGAAGGTGGTGTCCTCGAAGACGTCCGTGAGCGACCTGTAGCCCATGGGGTGGGCCGTCGCCGTCGCCGTGCTGTTGTCGGCTTCGCCCACCTTCGTCACGCGAGGGGATGTGACGCCGGAAGCGGACCTGCGCAAGGAAGCGCAGGCCGCGTGGACGGCGGTGGAGACGCGGTACGCGGCGCAGGCGGGCGGCCTTCCGACACGGGCCCCCGCCACCGTGGCGCTCCAGAAGGGCCTGGCCCTGCCTCCCGAGCGCAACGCGCAGGGGCGGCCCGGCGTGGTGGAACTGCGGCAGAACACGCCGGGCGTGCTGGACGCGCGGCTGCGCATGGCCTTGCGGCACGAACTGGCGCACCAGCTGTTGTGGTGGGCGTGTCCCGCGTCCAGCGAGGACCGGCTCTTCCATGAGGCGTTCGCGCTGACGGTGAGCGGAGAGCTGCCCGAGTGGCGGGAGGCGCCCTATCAATCGCTGTCGCGCGCGGCGAAGGAGGTGGCGAACGCGCCCCAGGTGGACACGTCCCGGGCGAGACGGGCGCTGGCGCGCATCCTGGGCGAGCACACGGGGTTTCCGGCCGCGCTGACGCGCCGGTTGCGTCAGTGTCATGACGGGACGCGCTGGGCCTCGCCCTTGTCGGTGGAGGAACTGGCGGACGTGGCGGTGCTCGCGCCGGAGGCGGCCACGGTGGTGGTGAGCCGGCACTCGGGGGAGGTGCTGTTCGCGGAGGGCGATGTGCGCAGGGCGTTGCCGTACGGCTCCACACTCAAGCCGTTCCTGTACGCGGCGGGGACCGTGGCCTCGCGAGCGTCGGATGCGCGCGGAGCGAACAGCGCGGTAGGAATCTCACCGGCCGCGATCCCTTCGGACGTCCAGTCACCGCCGCTGCTCGCGCCGCGTCCCGGTGTGCAGGAGTGGGCCTGTGGCGCGGGGCTCCCCGCGAAGGTCGACGCGCGGCTCGCGCTGCTGCGCTCCTGCAACGGTTACTTCCTGGACTGGGAGGCCACGGGCCGGGCCCCCCGTGCGTTCGGGCTCTGGGGGCCGGTGCTGTCCGCGGTGGGCCTCACCGGCCTGCCCGAGGACATGACGGAGGCCATCGGGCTGCGGTCCGCGCATGGTCTGTCCCCGTGGGGCATGGCGCAGGCGTACCGGTTGCTCGCGGAGGTCCGGCCGGATGTCCTCGCGCTGCTCACCGGCAACGTGGAGGAAGGCACGCTCAGCGGTCTGTCCACGTCGAAGGCGCTGAAGGGCGTGGCCACCAAGACGGGCACCGTGCGCGACGCCGCCAGCCGTCCGCAATTCGGGTGGATCGCCGCCGTGGACGCGGACCTGGTCGTCGTGGCCGTGCGGCCCGGCAAGATGCCCCGGCACTTCGCGGACGAGCTCCCCGCCCTAATCGCACGCGTGCGCAAGCAGATGGCGGGCCTGGACGCCGCGCGCGTGCAGGTGCTTGGCCTGTTGCCCTCGGCGTCCGTGGAGGCTCGCTGCGCGGGTGCGGGCTTCGCGCTGGAGGACGGTGCCCCGCGCGCCGTGCCCGCGGACTTCTCCCGCCTGGACGCGCTCACCGCGAAGGGCCCGGCGGTGTGTCTGGGCAGTCCGTGGCGCGTGCGCTTCCCGGAAGGTCCCGACGGCGGCCGTGACTACGCGGGCGTCTTCTCGTGGTCCGCTCCGCCTCCGTATCGCCCACCCCCGGGCGTGCCCACCACGGCGAGCGCGCTCAAGGCCCGGCGCGGTTCGGACTTCGTCTTCCGCACCACGCGCGTGCAGTACACCTCCGGCGTCATCGCCGCCGAGGACGTCACGCTGCAAGGCGAGGCCCGCATCGCGCTGGCCCGCGTGGTCGCCCACAACGAGCGCCACGCCACGTCCCGCCATCCCGGCCGCGCCGTCTGCGACACCACCCACTGCCAGGCCTTCCGGGGCACCGTGCGCATGCGGCCCGAGGAGTCCCGCGCCCTCACGCTCCCCGCGCTGAAGTGGGACGTGTGGCTGACCTTCTCGCAAGGCGGCGACGCTCCCTGGCGCGAGTCCCGGTCCCGCGCCCAGGTGGAGTCCCTGCTGGGCACGCGCCTGGTGTCCCTGCGCTTCGAGGCCGGACGCGTGCGCTACCTGCGCACCGACGGTGAAGCCGGCGCCACGTACGAGGAGGCGCGCTCGCTGCCGTGCGACACGCTGCGCGCGGGCCTCAAGCTTCCCTCCTGTCCCCAGCGCGCATCCTTCGACGGCCTCCAGGTGCTCTTCGAGGGACAGGGCCGGGGCCATGGTGAAGGCCTGGACGTCGAAGCCGCCAAGGCCTCCAGGGGCGTCTCCAGCGAGGTCCTCCTGGAGCGCGCGTATGGAGCCTTCCCGCTCATGCCTCCGGCTCCCTGATTCCACGCATCGCGGGGGGCTGTCCGCGGCCTGACAGGAGATCATCCCGGGGGGCTCGCGCCCGGGGGCGGGGCTGTCGTGCGAGCAGCCCTGGCAACGGGCTTTCCCATCACCACCTTGCTCCCGTCATTCATCCATTCGGGCGATGCACGGGAGGGTTGGACCATGGGCAACAAGAACTGGAAGACGCGGGCGGTGGCGGCGGCGGTCATGACGGGGTTGCTGGGCTTCGCGGCCCACGCCGACGACACCATGTCCAAGCAGGACAAGGAGCAGATGAAGCAGGGCAAGGCGGTCGGTGAGGCGGCCTCCAAGCGGGTGAAGTACGTCGGCTCGCTGGCCCTCTTCAACAACCGTCAGATTGAACTGGCGCGCGTCGCGGAAGAGCAGGCGTCGGATCCGCGCGTGAAGGAGTTCGCCACCAAGATCCGCACCGACCACGAGAGCAACAACCAGACGCTGCGCACGTGGGCGGAGAACCAGAAGATGACCATCAGCGCCCTGAGCGACGGCAGCACGTCCGACACGGGCGTGGGCGGCTCCGGCGTGCAGGAGGGCTTCAACAAGGGGATGGACAAGGCCGGCGAGAAGCTGGGCAAGAACATCGATGAGACGAGCCGGGAGGTCGAGAAGCTGCGTGGGAAGCAGGGCCCGGAGTTCGACAAGGCCTTCCTGTCGCGCATCGCCGACGACCAGAAGAAGGGCAACGAGATGCTCAAGAAGGGTCGCAGCGAGTACAAGAACGACGCGACCTTCCTCGCCATCCTGAGCGAGACCGAGGGCGTGGTGTCCGGCCACGAGACGGAAGCGAAGGAGCTTGAGAAGGAGATGAAGAAGATGAAGTAGTGCGCGATGTAACGCGGTGGGCGTCGGGCCTCCGGGCCGGTTGACTCGGGCCGGCCCGGCGCCTATCCCCTCGCGGATGCGCAAGGCTCTGGCGAGGTTGTGGTGGATGGGGCTCACGGGGCTTGGGAGCCTGCTGCTGGGCGCGTGTCAGGCGACCGTGCCGGTGGCCCCCGCCGTTCCCGTCGTGGGCTCCACGCCCTCGGGGCCCTTCGTCGCGCAGGCGCAGGCGCTCTTCGACGGCTGCGTGCCCGTGCCCTCCAGCGCCACGTCGCGCACGTACCGCTGCGGTGGGCTCTCCGTGTGGCTGGACGAACTGACCAACGTCACGGAAGCGCAGGCGGTGGCGGCGGGACATGCCCGCGTCCGGGCGCGCCTGGGCCTGCGGCTCACGGAAGCGCCGGGGGAGCTGCCGCTCGCGGGCCAGTCCCATCCCTCGCTGAAGTTCGCGAAGTGCGCGGACCTGAAGGGCGCGGAGCCCTGCCGCGCGGGCGGGTACATCACGGCGGTGACGACCGCCGCGGGACGGGTGCGGCAACTGGGCTGCGTGGCGCGTGACAACGCGCGCGCGGACCTGGGCCGGTGCCTGGAGTTGTTCGGATACCTCTCCACGCAGGGCAATCCGGAAGGCGACGCGCTGTCGCCCGCATCGCTCATCACGCCGCCCTTCCTGCCGTGGCGGGTCCTGGGTGTGCCGGAGGGCTGTCAGCTCGCGGCCTCGACGACGCGGTCGGGGCGGATCCGCTGTGATGCGTCCACGTTCTCCTGGAGCGTCTTCGCCCCGGTACAGCCGGGCACGTCCCAGGTGGAGCGCTGGCGCGACCAGAGCGTGGAGGAGCTGCGCGACGCGCTCCCCGGCGCGAGCCCCCCGGAGGTGGTGGACTGCTTCATGGAAGGCCTCGCCACGCGATGCACGCGCTTCACCGCGCCGTCATCGGAGGGCGGCCCTGACGTCGTCGTCTGGACGGGGGGCGTGGACCGCGACGGGCAGGGCCTGTTCGCCGCGTGCGTCTTCCCCGCCCGGGCCTTCCCCTTTCCAGCCTCCTGCAACGGCGCGTTCGCTCCGCGCTGAAGGGACGTGGCGTTCGTGTTCATCCTGGAAGGCGTGTCCAAGCGCTTCGGTGGGTTGCAGGCCCTGCACCCGTTGACGCTGACGTTGCCGAAGGGCGCCACCACGGTGCTCATCGGTCCCAGCGGCTGTGGGAAGTCCACGCTGCTGCGGCTGCTCAACGGCCTCTCGCGGCCCGACACCGGTCGCGTCCTCTTCGACGGTCAGCCCCTGCCCACGGAGCAGGACGCGCTGCTCGCCGTGCGACAGCGCGTGGGCTACGCGCTCCAGGGTGGAGGCTTGTTCCCGCACCTCACCGGCGCTCAGAACGTCACGCTGATGGCCCGGCACCTGCGCTGGCCCGAGGCGCGGATCCGCGAACGGCAGGGCGTGTTGATGGACCTGACGCGCTTTCCCGCCGAGGCGCTGGAGCGCTTCCCCGGACAGCTCTCCGGAGGACAGCGGCAGCGGGTGGCGCTGATGCGCGCGCTGATGCTGGACCCGGACGTGCTGCTGTTGGACGAACCGCTGGGCGCGTTGGATCCGCTGGTGCGTCACGACCTCCAGGCGGACCTGCGCGGCATCTTCGAGCGGTTGGGCAAGACGGTGGTGCTCGTCACCCACGACCTGGCGGAGGCGGCCTACCTGGGGGACAGCATCGTGTTGATGCGCGACGGCCAGGTGGTGCAGCAGGGCACGCTGGACGACTTGGAGTCGCGGCCCGGGGATGCCTTCGTCACGCGGTTCATCCAGGCGCAGCGTCCGCTGCCCGTGGGGAGGTCCGGATGACGCGGGCGGCGGTGTTGGCCCTGATGTTCCTCCTGGGACTTGGCGCGTGCGCGAGGCCGTCCGGGGAGGGGCCCGCGGTGCGCGTGGGCTCCAAGAAATTCACCGAGTCCGTCATCCTGGGCGAGCTCGTCACGCAGGTGGCGAAGGACGCCGGCGCCAATGCCACGCACCGCCGGGAGCTGGGCGGCACCGCGGTGTTGTGGGAGGCGCTGCGCCGGGGCGAGCTGGACGTGTATCCCGAGTACACCGGCACGCTGCGCCAGGAGCTGTTCGCCGGCCGCTCGCTGCCCGACGACGAAGCGCTGCGCAAGGCGCTCGCGGCGGAGGGGCTGCGGATGAGCGCGTCGCTCGGCTTCAACGACACCTACGCGCTGGGCATGAAGGAAGCGGAGGCCGAACGCCTGGGCATCCGCCGCATCTCCGATTTGAAGCAGCACCCGGAGCTGCGCGTGGGCTTCAGCAACGAGTTCATGGAGCGGGGCGACGGCTGGCCCGCGCTGCGCGACGCGTACGGCCTGCCCCAGCGCGACGTGCGCGGCCTGGACCACGACCTGGCCTACCGGGGCATGGAAAGCGGAGCGCTCCAGCTCACGGACTTGTACTCCACCGACGCGGAGATCGCGGCCTACGGTCTGCGCGTGCTGGAGGACGACCGGCACCACTTCCCCGCGTACGACGCCGTGCTGCTCTACCGCGAGGACCTGGAGGCTCGCGCTCCCCAGGCGCTCCAGGCGGTGCGCCGGTTGGAGGGCGCGCTGACGGAAGCGCAGATGGTGAAGCTCAACGCCCGCGCGCGGCTGGAGCGCGTGCCCGAGGCCCAGGTGGCCTCCGACTTCCTCCAGGCGAAGCTGGGCCTGTCGACGGAGGTGCGCACGCAGGGCGCGGTGTCGCGCATCTGGCAGCGCACGCAGGAGCACTTGTTCCTGGTGGGCGTGTCACTGCTCGCGGCCATCGCGCTGGCCATCCCGTTGGGCGTCGTGGCCGCGCGCCGTCCCCGTCTGGGGCAGGCGGTGCTGGGCCTGTCCAGCGTCATCCAGACGGTGCCGTCGCTGGCGTTGCTGGTGTTCATGATTCCGCTGCTGGGCATCGGCTCGAAGCCGGCCATCGCGGCGCTGTTCCTCTACAGCCTGTTGCCCATCGTGCGGAACACCACGGCGGGGCTGGCGGGCATCCCGTGGGAGGTGCGCGAGTCCGCGGAGGCGCTGGGCCTGCCGGCGCGCGCGCGGCTGTGGCGCATCGAGCTGCCCATGGCGGCGCCGTCCATCCTCGCGGGCATCCAGACGGCGGCGGTCATCAACGTGGGCACGGCCACGCTGGGCGCGCTGGTGGGCGCGGGCGGCTACGGCCAGCCCATCCTCACCGGCATCCGCCTGGACGAGGAGCTGCATCGCCACGGGCGCCAGCAGCACCAGGTTGATGACGCCCGCGCACAACTGCGCGATGTACAGGCCGGTGAGGAGCACGGACGCGCGCTTCACCTCCGGCGACGGCCGCAGCCGGGTCACCCACCGGCCCACCAGCACCAGCAGCGCGCCCAGGCCCACCGCGAACACCGGGTGCAGCACGCGCAGGCGCAAGAGCACGTGTGCCGTCTCCGACATGTCCTGGCGCAGACCGTCCGCGAGGCTCGTCGCGGGGAACAGCGTGTCGCCCAGCGCTGCCACGGCGCCGCTGATGCCCAGCACGCCCATGCCGGCCACGCCCAGGCCCAGCATCACGGCCACCATGCCCTGGCCCTTGAGCACCATGCGCGCGCGGCCGGCGGCGGCCCACACCACCAGCGTCTGCGCGCCCACGAGCAGGAACGTGTTGGTCAGGTGCACGCCCATCCACACCGCGCGCCACAGGGACGCGTTCTGGGCCACGTACTTGAGCAGCACGATGCCCGCGCCCACGAGTCCCTCGGTGAGCATGAAGAACAGCGCCCAGCCCGCGGCGTGCCGGGCGGGGTGGCCCTTGGGGACCGCGCGGCGGGCCCACAGGTAGAGGGCGACGGCGAGCACGGTGGCCAGGCCGCTGGTGAGCCGGTGGGTGTACTCGATGAGGGTCTGGACGGTGGGGGCGCGGGGCACCACCTCGCCGTTGCAGACGGGCCAGTGGTCGCCGCAGCCCGCGCCGGAGCCGGTGGCCCGCACGAACGCGCCCCAGAGGATGACGCCCAGGGTGTAGACGAGGACGCCCTGGCTGAACCACTGGAAGCGGCGGGACGCGGCGGGATGGGTCATCGTTCCTGAGCAACTATCGCATCCCACCCGGGCGGGCCACCGCGCGGGTCCGCCTCCCTGTCGGCTGCACGCCATGCCCCCAACACCCGGCCTTATGGGGCCGGTCCGGACAGTCCCCAACCCCGGGAGAAGTTGTTAGCGTCACCGCGTGCCCCGAGACCGCGAAGCGCCGCCTGCCTCCCCGTCCTCTCCCGATGCGGCCGACCGCCTGCGTCGTCTGGAGGCGGCCATCGAGGAGGGCCGGGCCCGCAAGGACGCCGCCCTGGAAGCGTGGGTGCGCCGGATGGGCCGCCTGCCCACCGACAAGGAACGCGACCGCTGGGAGCGCGAGTGGGAGCGGGGCGCGGAGCAGGAGCGGCGCCGGTGGGAGAAGCAGTGGGAGCGCGAGTCGAAGGACGCCCTGCGCCGCGCGGAGCGGCAGTCCAAGCGCGAGGCCTACGTCTCCCAGCAGCAGGCGTACCGTCAGGCGAAGCGCGCGGAGAAGGAGGCGCGTGAAGCGGCCTCGCGCAACCCGGTGGTGGGCGTGGGCGAGCTCATCGTCGCGCTGGCGTGCGTGGCCACCGTGGTCCGCTTTCCGCACCAGTACTGGTGGCTGCTGTTCGTGGCGCTCGGGTTCTTCAAGGGGGCCGCGAAGCACCTGCGCGCGACCAACAACCCGCTGCTAACGCGCGTGGAGGAGCCGGAGGCCCCGGCGCTGCCCGTCGCGCCGAAGGTGCCCGAGGCGCCCAAGGATCCGCGCCTCGTCCGCGTGGACGCGGTGTGCGACAAGCTGCTGGCGGAGTTCCGCGCGGCGCCGGGCGTGTTGCAGGAGTTCGTGCGTTCCCCCGACCGCACCGTGCAGGACCTGCGCAAGAGCTGCCACGAGCTGCTGCGCCGTGAGCGGGAGCTGCGCACGGTGGCGACGCCGGAGGACGTGCAGCGGCTGGGCGAGGAGCGCAAGACGCTGGAGACGCGTTGGGCTTCGGAGGAGGACAGCGTGGTGCGCGACCGGCTGCGCGCGGCGTTGCAGGTGTTGGACGAGCAGGTGCGCCAGCGCGCGGAGCTGACCAAGGCGGCGGACCGCCTGGAGGCCGAGTACACGCGGCTGGCCTACACGCTGGAGAACCTCTACGCGCAGGTGGTGCGGGCGCGCTCGGTGGACACCGCGGACGCGGATGTGGCGGGCGCGGGCCTGCGCCGCAGCGTGGAGCAACTGGGCGCGGAGGTGGACGCCGTCACCGAGGCCCTGGAAGAGGTGCACGGCGCACCCATGGAGGGCCGGGTGCGCACGCGTTAGAGCGTGCCCGCAGAACAGGTCGAGGCGCCCGGCGTCGAGGAGGCATGAGCCGGGGAGAGAGGATAAGCGCGCGCTGCTCCTCTTGCGCGAGACGCACTGCGGGGCACTGCACCAGGGCTCACATGTACAACGTACGACTCAGGCGGACGCCGTATTCCGCATCTGGGTTCGTTGTGCCGTCTCCATATCGTTCCATGAAGGCCGCAACAGCCAGGTCGCGCCGCTTCGGCAATCGCGTGCGATCTGCCGCAGCAAGGGCGGTCGCCATCTTTTCGCGGGTGAGGTCCGTGCAGTAGCACGGAGCGCCGGGCTGCTGCCGCCACGACTCCGCGAGTGTCCCTGCGTCGAAGGCGTCGAACCCGGTGTCATCGACGAGTGCCATTCCCACCTTGCGTTCTCTTTCGCTATTGGCCGCAACGGGAAGAGCAATGCGGTCCGGGCTCCCTGCGGCCTTGGCCTTCTTCGCGAAGGAGTCGGAGCCGATGGCGTTCCACGCTTTCACGACCGGCCGGCCCAACTGTTCGGCCACCCACAGGCTCTCGACCTGACCGGATTCGATTGCGTCGATCCTGCTGTCGCGCGCCGGATAGTAGTTCGAGGTGTCGATGACGACCGTATCGGCGGGTACGCTGGCGATGAGCGGCGCGAGCTCGGGAAGACGATTGAGGGGGATCGAGAGGATCACGACGTCAACGCCCGCGACGGCTTCCACTGCCGTGACCGCGCGTCCGCCGAGGTCCAGCACGTCGGCCCCGATCGTCTCCGGGCCACGGGAGTTGGCTACCTTCACGTCATGTCCGGCCGCGCTCAGCTTTCGGACCAGGGTCTTCCCGATGTGGCCGGTCCCCAAAATGCCAATCTTCATGATTGAATCTCCTTGTTGTTCTTGACGCATTCATTCGTCGACCGGGTGGGCGAGCGCTTCGAGCGTGCGACGCAGGTCGTCCAGGCCCCGGTCGGTGAGCTGGCATGCCGACTGGATCTTGTCCGTGATGCCCCGGACCTCGGCTGCGAGGGCGCGGCTATGGGCTGTCAGGTCGACCAGCACGCGGCGTTCGTCGGTGCGGTCGCGGGTGCGCGCTACGAAGCCGGCGCCCTCGAGCCGCTTGACCAGCGGTGTGATGGTGCCCGTGTCCATGTCGAGGCGGGTGCCAAGTGCGCCAACGGACAGGGGGGCGTCATTCAGCAGCTCAAGGATCACGAGATACTGGGGGAAGGTCAGGCCCAGCGGCTCAAGGAATGGCTTGTGCAGACGCGCCATCCGGTTCGCCGCTCCATAGAGCGCGAAGGAAAGTTGTGTGCCGACGGTTCGGTGTTTCGGAGCCATTGTTCTCTAGTGCTCTAATATCTAGTGCGCTAGATAATTTCTCGCTGGGGAGTCTGTCAAGCCGCGTGCGGCGGCGGTGCGATGCGGCCGACGTCCGGCGCATCGCCTTGTTTGGCGGACACGCGCTACTCCGGGCGGCTATTCGCCCGCATGCTTCGTCGGAGGAGCGCCGCCGGACGGTCCGGAGATGCGCACCGTCTTCGCGTTGACGAACTCGCGGATGCCCAGGTCAGCCAGCTCGCGGCCATGGCCCGAGTGCTTCACGCCGCCGAAGGGCAGGCGCGCGTCGGAGGCGACGAGCGCGTTGACGAACACCATGCCGGCCTCGATGCCGTCGATGAACCGGCGCTGTTCGGCGGCGTCCTGCGTCCACACGCTCGCGCCCAGGCCGAAGGGCGTCGCGTTGGCCAGCTCCACCGCGTGTTCCAGGTCGCGGGCGCGCAGCAGCGTGGCCACGGGTCCGAAGAGCTCGTCGTGGAACGCGGGCGCCTGGGGCGGCGGGTCGGCCAGCACGGTGGGCGGATAGAAGTTGCCGGGGCCACCCTGGGGTTTGCCGCCCAGGAGGAGTCGGGTGCCGGCCTTCACGCTCTCCTGCACCTGGGCGTGCAGGCCCTCCAGGATGCCGGGTGTGGCGAGCGGCCCGACGTCCGTCTTGGGGTCCATCGGGTCGCCGACGACCATGGTCTTCATGCGCTCGACGAAGCGGCGCTCGAACTCCTTGGCGATGGGCTCCGCGACGATGAAGCGCTTGGCGGCGATGCAGGACTGGCCGTTGTTGATGAGGCGCGCGGACACGGCGGTCGCCACGGCCCTGTCCAGGTCCGCGCTGGGCATGACGATGAACGGGTCGCTGCCGCCCAGCTCCAGCACGACCTTCTTGATGGCCTTGCCCGCGGCGGCGCCCACCGCTCGGCCGGCACCTTCGCTGCCGGTGAGCGTCACGGCCTTCACGCGCGGATCCTCGATGACGCGGTTCACCTCCGACGTTTCGATGAACAGCGATTGGAAGGCGCCTTCGGGGAAGCCGGCGTTGAGGAACACCTCCTCCAGCGCGAGCGCGCACTGGGGCACGTTGGAGGCGTGCTTGAGCAGGCCCACGTTGCCGGCCATGAGGGCAGGGGCGGCGAAGCGGACGACCTGCCAGAAGGGGAAGTTCCACGGCATGATGGCGAGCACGGCGCCCAAGGGCTGGTAGCGGACGAAGGCGGTGTCGCCATCCACGTCGATGGGCACGTCGCGCAGCAGCTTCTCCGCGCGGGTGACGTAGTAGCGGCACGCGGTGGCGCTCTTGATGGATTCGGCCTTCGCGGCCTCCAGCGGCTTGCCCATCTCCTCGGTCATGAGGCGGCCGAAGCGGTCGGCCTCCATCTCCAGGATTTCAGCGGCGCGGCGCATCCACCGGGCGCGGTTCGCGAAGGACGTCTCGCGGTAGGCGTGGAACGTGTCCGCGGCCCGTTGCAGCTTGCGCTCCAGTTCCTCGGACGAGAGCGCCTCGAAGGTGCGCAGCGTCTTGCCCGTGGTGGGGCTGATGGTGGCGATGGCCATGTGCGGGTGCCTCCAGGTGCGAGCGTCCCCGGGTGATAGCAATCCCTCCGCCGCTGACAATGCCGACAGCGCCCGAGCGTACGCCCGAGGACGTGTGCTCAGGACTTCAGGATGACAGGCGACAACGCATCCGACTGGAGCGCCGAGACGAAGGCATCAAAGGATTCGGCCAGGGGGTAGAGGTGGTCCTGGCCCACCGTGGCATGCGCGTCCCAGTAGAAGACCTTGCCCGCATCGACGCCGGCCACAGACAGGCAGACTTTGTCCGCGCCTTCTGTCGTGGCGATGGGCAGGAGGCCTGTGGGGATGCGCTCCTGGAAGACCTCCAGGTTCCAATCGAGGTTGCAGGACTCAACGGGGTCCTTCAGTCCGAAGAACAGGTGGATCCGGCCCAGGGGATTCCCTTGGAGCCCGTGGATCTTGAAGAGGTCGCGCTCGGGCCTCCCGCCATTGGTGGCCAGCAGGAACTCTCGAAGCGTGGCGGGGAGCTTGAGCCCGGACCGTTGCTCAAATGAATCGAGGTCGTCCTCGCTCAGCAGCGGTCCGCCCTCGGTTGTTCGCACAAGCTGAACCATCATGGACCTCCTGAGAAACCGCCGGTATGCCCTGTCCGGGCGTGGATGGCTGTAGGAACCAACTGCAAGGTCGTCCGGTCCTGATGGTGATGCCAGGTCATTCCCTTGGGCGTCTCTCTCAGCCCTGCCGCCTTGTTCGCTGCCGCAAAGTCTCCCGACCGAGAGCCGGTGTACTCAAGCTTCACCTCGACTTTGACGACGCCCGCAGCCTTGAAGTCAGGGTATCCCTCCGCATCGAAGGGAACGCCCGTCACGGGGTGTCGTTGACCCGCGAGATGTGCATTCCGGATGGGCGCATCGGTCGTGGCGCCATTCGTGGACGAGCCTTCTCGGATTCCGCTTCTTCCTGCCTCGGTCTTCGTGGGGGGAGGTCTGGGTCGCCCTGGGTTCGCCTCCGCCAACATGGCCTGTGCCTTGGCTGTGTTGCCCCGGGTTTCGTACAGGGCCAGTACCCCTGCTTCTCCCCATTCAGCGGCGACGTAGGCGTTCTCCCGACGAGCACGGAGGTAGTTCAGCAAGTCGCGCGCGGCGTCGATGCCCAGTCGCTTCTCAAGGCCTTCCAACACCGCCTTCAGTCCATCCAGATGGAGCCCCGATATCTGGACTCGCCAGGTGTCGCCGCTTCCCGCAGAGGACCGTTGCAGGATGGCACGTGCTCCCTTGCCACCTGAGTACAGCGCGACCATCAGCGCGGCCGGTGCCAGTTCGCGTGTGGCCTGCTCATATCTTCCTGCTGCCAGTGAGGCTGCTCCGTTGGCCGTTCCCGCCACGAGATGGAAGAAGCCCAGCGGCACGCCAAACGTCAGATGGTCGAAGCTCCCCGACACCACGCTGCCCGGTGAGAAGTGCCGCTCCATGAGAGCCCGTTCCACGTCGTCGAGTGCTTGCCTGTAGGGTGCGGGTAGCTGTTCGCGCTTCGCGGAAAGGTCGAGATAACGCGCCCCTGCGCTCAGTTCGCTGCTGGAGAGCGCATCGCGACCGGCTCTGCCCAGACCTCGAAGCACGTCACCGGTTCGCTCGGTGCGCTCCGGATGTCCTTCAATCATGAGTCCGCGCTGGCTCAAGTGCTTCCGGACCGTGTCCATGGCCCCCAGCGTCTCCGCGAGTTGCTTGTCCTGGGCCAGCAGGTCCAGCACGACGCGCATCTCGTCATCGAAGGCGGAGTGGATGATGAAGAGGGCGAAGACCTCGGCCCTGGCCACGCCGAACCGTTCCGTGCTGCTGACGAGAAAGGCCGCACGTTTTCGGTTGAGGACCCTTGCGGACTTCGCATCCAGAGGACCCAGGGCCCCGAGCCGGATGGCGTCCCAGTCGTTCAAGGACTCCACGAGCCGAGGCATGTTCAACCCTTGCTGCATGGCGACGAATGCAGCGGGCGATGCGCAAGTCAGGAAGGGTGCCAACACCTCCTCGCTGGAATCCATGCCGGGCCAACCGTGAGGCAACCCCTGACCACGACAGTCCGTGGTGCTCGCATCGTCCGAGCCTCGGATCTCCCATGAACTTTCAGGGTCGGGTCCCAACGATGATGAGACACAACCCGTAGTCAGGAGCGAGAGGCACGCAAGCACCACCCAACTGGGGTGGCGTGTCCTTTGTCTCTTGTGCATCTGGGCTCCTGGAGGAAGGACATGTTTCGAGAGCGTCCCCGGTTGATAGCAGCACATCCGCTGGACACCATGACCGAACGATGACGCAACCACCGCCTGCCCACGGCCAACGCCTTCCCGGACCCATGGTCCCATGGCGTCCAGTTCGCGAAGGCGGAGGCTGCGCATGGGAATGGCCGTGGGAGGCAGGGGCGGAGTGAAGGCCGAAATCAACCTCACGCCGCTGGTGGACGTGGTGCTGGTGCTGCTGATCATCTTCATGGTGGGCGCCCCCATGGATGAACAGGGCAAGGACGTCGCCCTCCCCGCCGCGGCGCAGGGAGAACACCGCGACCCCAAGCCGGAGCCGCTCATCTTCTCCCTCACCGCCGACAAGGCGCTGTTCGTCGGGACGGAGCAACTCCCGGACGCCTCGCGCTTCCAGGAGCGCATGCGCGAGGAACTGCGCGCCCACCCCGAACGTCGCCTGCTCCTCAAGGCGGACGAAACGCTCACGTGTGGCGACGTGCTCGAAGTCCTCCAGCGCTCACGAGACGCGGGCGCATCAAAGGTGTCGCTGGGTGTCGCCGTGAAGAAGCCGAACTGAGGGCCCCCACCATGCGCTCCCAACGCCAGTTCCTCGTGAAGCCGCAGTCCTCCCTCCAGTCCGACATCAACGTCACGCCGCTGGTGGACGTGGTGCTCGTGCTGCTCATCATCTTCATGGTCGTGACGCCGCTGATGCGCCGCGAACTCATGCTCCAGCTCCCTTCGGCGGAAGCCGCCCCCACCCACGCCCCACCGTCCAAGGAGCTGTCCCCTGGCCTCGTGCGCCTCACCGCGGACGGAACCCTGCTCCTGGAAGGAGAGGCCGTGAACGAAGCGGACTACGTGCCGCGCCTGCGCCGCTTCCTGGAGGCCCGTCCCCGAGGCCAGCGCGGCCTGTTCTTCCAGCCTGACGCACGGGCTCCGTACGCGCGGCTGGTGGTGGCGCTCGACGGCGCGAAGGCCGCCGGGGCGGAAGGACTGGGGCTCGCGGTCGAGGCTCCCTGAACAGGAAGCTGAACCCCCTGGAGCCTGTCCGACACTCCCGCACGAAAGCCGGTGGCGGGCCCGGGGCCCACGTCCTATGTCACGGCCATGTTACGCGGGCCGTGGCGGTGGCTGTCGGGTTGGGACGTGATGGTGACGCGGCCACTGGGCCTGCTGTTGCTGGTGGTGGCGTGCGTCCTGGGGTTCGTTGCCCTCTCCGACGAGGTGCATGAAGGCGAAACGCAGGACATCGACGAGCGCATCGTCCGCTCCCTGCGCCGCGAAGAAGACCCCGCGATGCCCCGGGGCCCGTGGTGGCTGGCGGAGACGGCTCGGGACGTGACGTCGCTGGGCGGGGCGCCCGTGCTGTCGCTCATCACCCTGACCGTGTGCGGCTTCCTGCTGGTGGCCCGCCGCTACCGCACGTCCCTGTTCGTCTTGAGCGCCACCGTGACGGGCTGGCTGCTCAATGGCGTGCTGAAGAACCTCTTCCACCGCCCCCGACCTTCGGTCGTGCCCCACCTCACCGAGACCATGTCCACCAGCTTCCCCAGTGGCCACGCGATGCTGTCCGCCATCACGTACCTCACCCTGGGGGCGCTGCTGGCCCAGTTCGCGCAGCAGCGGCGCGTGAAGGTCTACATCCTGTCCGTGGCCCTGCTGCTCTCCGTGCTGGTGGGCTGCACCCGCGTGTACCTGGGCGTGCACTACCCCACGGACGTGCTGGGCGGCTGGGTGGCCGGGCTCGCCTGGTCGCTGCTCGTCACCGTGGCCGCCCGGAGCATGCGCCGCAGGAGCCCCGCGCTGCGCGAAGAGGCCCATCGTCCGGTGGAATGAGGCTTGCGCCAAAGCCCCCCGCGCATGAAGAAAGAGCCCCCACCTCCGCCCCCTCCTTGTGCCTTTGGGTCCATGATCTCCTGCTACCTGCGTATACACCAGGCTGGCTCAAAACTCTAAGGATATATGTGTACAACCTCCTGTTTCCACTGATATTTTACTGTGCAGAATTTCTGCAAACAAGAGATTATATCAGATATCAACCTCCGCGTAGCCTTACCCAGCTGCTCCAGCAGAGTCGGATACGCACTCGGGCTTCGGCCTTGGGCCTTCCTCGGCTGCTGGAGCTAGCCTCAAAGTTGGTGTTGCGGAGGAGGTTATCTATCACACACACACACACACACACACACACACACACACACACACACACACACACACACACACACACACAC
>SECN01000746.1 GCA_004173515.1 Myxococcaceae bacterium
GCCAGGTCACCCTCCTCCATGTAGACGAAGTCGCGCGTGTGCTCGAGCAGCGCGGGCACGTCGCTGGCCACGAAGTTCTGGCCCTCGCCCAGGCCCAGCACCATGGGCGACGCGTCCTTGGTGCACACGATGCGGCCCGGATCCTTGGAGCACACCACCACCAGGCCGTAGGTGCCCTTCACCTGCTTGATGGCCGCTCTCACCGCGTCCGGCAGGTCCACGCCGCGCTCGACCTCCTCGGAGATGAGGTGGGCGAACACTTCCGAGTCCGTCTCCGACGCGAAGACGTGGCCGCGCGCGCGCAGCTCCACCTTCAGCGCCAGGTGGTTCTCGATGATGCCGTTGTGCACCACCGCCACGTTCTTGTACGTGTGCGGGTGCGCGTTCTCGTCGGAGGGACGACCGTGGGTCGCCCAGCGCGTGTGGCCGATGCCCGTCGTGCCCTTCGGCAGGTCCTGCACCACCCGGTTCTCCAGGTTGCGCAGCTTGCCCGTGGCGCGCACCACGTTGAGCTGGTTGCCACTCACCACCGCGACGCCCGCGGAGTCATAGCCCCGGTACTCGAGCTTCTTCAGACCCGACACCAGGATGGGAGCAGATTCCTTGTCACCGACGTAGCCAACAATCCCGCACATGTTCCTGCCTCTTTCTCGACCCGCGCCCGCCAGAGCAAACCACGGGAAACCCTGTCACGCCCAACCACGCCCCACCGTCCGACCACCAGGCAGGCGTCTGAAATCAGCCTGCCTTCACCTTCACCTGCCGCGCCTTCTTGGCCGCCACCCACCCCTCCTTCACCACCTGTGGCGCACGGGACACAGCGAGGCTCCCCGGAGGCACATTTTTCGTCACCGTGGTGCCCGCGCCGACATACCCGCCATCTCCCACCTTCACCGGCGCCACCAGCTGCGAGTCCGAGCCGATGAAGACCCCATCGCCCAGCTCCGTCAGGTGCTTGTTCACCCCGTCATAGTTACAGGTGATGGTGCCCGCGCCGATGTTGCAGCCCGCGCCGATGTTGGCGTCGCCCAGGTAAGTCAGGTGGTTGGCCTTGCTGCCCTTGCCAATGCGGGCCTTCTTCGTCTCCACGAAGTTCCCCAGATGCACGTCCTCTGCCAACTCAGTGCCGGGACGCAGCCGGGAGAACGGGCCGATGATGCACCGGTCGCCCACCCGCGCCTCCTCCAGCACCGAGTAGGGCTTGATGTGCGTGCCGTCCGCCACGTGGGAAGCGGTCAGCACGCTGCCCTGGCCGATGATGACGTTCTTGCCCACCACGGTGCCGGCCGCGAGCGTGACGCTCGGGCCTACTTCCGTGTCGGTGCCAATGGTGATGCCCTCTTCGATGTACGCCGTGGCGGGGTCCTGGATGGACACGCCCGCGCGCATGTGGGCTTCGTTGATGCGCTGCTGGAGCACACGCGCGCGCGCCGCCAGTTCCACCTTGTCGTTCACGCCCGCGGTCTCCGTGGCGTCCGCGTCCACCGCGCCCACGGGGCCTTGGCGGGCGGCCATCTCCACCAGGTCGGTGAGGTAGTACTCGCCCTGCGCGTTGACGGGCTTGATGTCCGCGAGCGCCTTCCACAGGAAGGACGCGTCCACGGAGTAGATGCCCGCGTTGCACTCCTTCACCGCGCGCTGCTCCGGGGTGCAGTCCTTGTGCTCCACGATGCGTGAAACCCTGCCGCCCTCGCGGATGACGCGGCCGTAGCCCGTGGGGTCGTCCAGCGTGGTGGACACCATGGCCAGCACGCCACCCGCGGCGTCATGCGCGGACAGCAGCGCCTGGAGCGTCTCCTTGCGCAAGAGCGGCACGTCTCCGTAGAGGATGAGCACGCGGCCTTCGTGGCCCGCCAGCGCGTCCTGCGCGGCCTTCACCGCGTCCGCCGTGCCGCGCTGCTCCTTCTGGAGCGCGAAGCGCAGGGGCGCGTCCGGGAAGTGGGCGCGGATGGACTTCTCGACTTCGGCGGCCTGGTGGCCCACCACCGGCACCACGGACGTGGCGCCCAGTTCCAGGGCCCGCTTCAAGGGATAGGCGCAGATGGGACGACCGAGGATGGGGTGAAGGACCTTGGCCTTCTCCGACTTCATCCGCGTGCCCTTCCCCGCGCACAGGACCACCGCTGCCA
>SECN01000747.1 GCA_004173515.1 Myxococcaceae bacterium
TTCTTCGAACTGGGTGGCCACTCACTGCTGGCCACGCAGGTCGTGTCGCGCATCCGCTCCACCCTGGGCGTGGAGCTGCCGCTGGGAGACCTCTTCAGCGCTCCCACCGTGGCGACTCTCGCGGAGAAGCTGGCCGGCGCAAGTCGGACCCAGGCGCCGCCGTTGGTTCGTGCGGAGCGGACGTCCGCGCCGCCGCTGTCGTTCGCGCAGCAGCGGTTGTGGTTCATCGACCAGTTGGAGCCGGGCACCAGCCTGTACAACATGCCGCTGCCGTTGCGGCTCACGGGTGCGCTGGATGAAGGGGCGCTGCGCCGGAGCCTGGACGCGCTGATGGCGCGGCATGAATCACTGCGCACCACGTTCCGGGTGGAAGCGGGTCAGCCCGTGCAGCACATCCACGCGGAAGCCTCCGTGCCCTTCGAGTCCGTGGACCTCACGGGCATCGCGGACCCGGAAGAGCGTCAGGCGGAAGCCACGCGGCGCGGCTTCGAGGAATCCCGCCGTCCGTTCAATCTGGAGCAGGGCCCGGTGATTCGCGCCCTGCTCTTGAAGCTGGATGCGGAGGAGCACGTGCTGGTGGTGCACCTGCACCACATCGTGTCCGACGGCTGGTCGTTGGGCGTGATGGTGCGCGACGTCACCACGTTCTACGAGGCCTTCCGCCAGGGGCTGGCCCCTGCCCTGCCGGAGCTGCCCGTGCAGTACGCGGACTACGCCGTGTGGCAGCGCGACTGGCTCCAGGGGGATGTGCTGGAAGCGCAGTTGGGCTGGTGGAAGCAGCAGCTCGCGGGTGCGTCCCACGTGCTGGACCTGCCCACCGACAAGCCGCGTCCGGCGGTCGTCTCGCAGCGCGGCGCCTCGGTGCCGGTGCGACTGCCGCGTGCCCTCTCCGAGCAGGTGGAAGCGCTGGCGCAGCGTGCAGGGGCCACGCCGTTCATGGTGCTGCTCGCGGCGTTCCAGACCGTGCTGCACCGGTACTCCGGTCAGGACGACGTGCTGGTGGGCTCCCCCATCGCGAACCGTGGCCACGCGGAGACCGAAGGACTCATCGGCTTCTTCGTCAACACGTTGGTCCTTCGCGGCAGCTTCGGGACGCGTCCGTCGTTCCGGCAGTTGCTGGCCCAGGTGCGCACCACGACGCTGGGCGCGTACGAATACCAGGACCTCCCGTTCGAACGGCTGGTGGAGTCTCTTCAGACGACGCGCGACCTGACCCGCACGCCGCTTTTCCAGGCGCTGTTCGCGCTCCAGAACGCGCCTGTATCGGGGGCGACCATTCCCGGACTCGTCGTGCGCCCGGCCGAGTTCGGCAGCCGAGCGACCACGCTGTTCGAGCTGAGCCTGGACCTGCGCCGCGATACGGACGGCTTCGCGGGCCGGCTCGAATACGCCACGGACCTGTTCGAGGCCGCCACCGCCGAGCGGTTCGTCACGCACCTGCGGGTGCTGCTGGAGGCCGTGGTCGCACGGCCCGATGTGCCGTTGGCCGAGGTTCCCCTCAGTTCGGCGGAAGAGCACGCCCGGCTCCTGGGCATCGGGCACGGCGACGTCGTGGACTTCGACCTGGAGTCCACGGTGCACGGCCTCATCGAACAGCAGGCGGCCCGCACGCCAGACGCGGATGCCGTGGTGTTCGAGGAGACGACGCTGTCCTTCCGTCAGTTCGATGCCCGGGCCAACCAACTCGCCCGGCATCTGCGCTCGCTGGGCGTGGGTCCGGAAGTCACGGTGGCCCTGGCCCTGGAGCGCTCCGCGGACGCCCTCGTCGCGTTCCTCGCGGTGCTCAAGGCGGGTGGCGCGTTCGTGCCGCTCGACCCGTCGGCCCCCGATGCGCGCAAGGCCTACATCCTGGAGAACAGCCGCGCGTCCGTGCTGCTGACCACCCAGGCCCTGGCCGAAGGGTGGCAGCCCGACATCGCCCACGTGGTGAAGCTGGACGCCGAAGCGGCGCGTCTGGCGGCGCTCTCCGAAGAGCCCCTGCCTCCCTCGGCGGGCCCGGACAATCTGGCGTACGTCCTCTACACGTCCGGCTCCACGGGCACGCCCAAGGGCGTGATGGTGCAGCACCGCTCCGTCGTCCACCTGCACCACACGCTGGCCCGCAACGTCTACACGGCGCCGCGAAAGCT
>SECN01000748.1 GCA_004173515.1 Myxococcaceae bacterium
GTCGAACGCCGCCGCGATGACCTCACCCACGGTGAGCTGGGCCTTCTGGGCCGCCACCCGCGCGCGCTTCGCCGTGCGACGCAGCGCGGGCATCACCCGCCGGCCCTGCCGCCGCACCACCGTGCCACCCTTCGCCTTGCCTGCGGTCCGCTTCGCCATGGTTCCTCCCGCCACTTCGTGCCACGCGGGTGAGTACCTCGTCGGTCTGACACCATGCAGGCGAGGTGCCAGGGCTCAGCCTCCCCGTCAGGTTCCTGAATCCAGGGGTTTTCCTCGCGGGTAGCGGGTTTCCGAGGGGCGAGCGGGCCTTCCTTTTTTCAGCCCTTCAGGGTCGTTCCTCGTTCTGTCGAGTTTTTCGTTCATCCAGCGCGGTGATTTCCACGCATCGTTCAATGGCGCGCACCTCCCTGCGGTCATGCGACGACAGGGCTGGGTCGGGTGTCACCCCCTGGCCACAGCCCCTGCGGGCAGGCGACCACGGTGCGGTTGGGACGCGGCGGCGCTTTAGGGTAGAGGGCGGGCGCCCATGCGAGTCCAGGTCCTCTTCCACGACAACTGTTTCGACGGCGCGGCCAGCGCCGCGGTCTTCACCCGCTTCTACCGGGAGCGCGTGCGCGCGGACGCGACGTTCAGCTACCGGGGGCTGTCGCACAAGCCGGGGGCGGAGGGCATCGACCCGGCCGTGTTCACCGGCGACGAGAACGTCATCGTCGACTTCCGCTACAGCCAGGACGCGCGGCTCACCTGGTGGTTCGACCACCACGCCTCCGCCTTCCAGCAGCCGGGCGACGAGTCCCACTTCCAGCGCGACAGCAGCGGCAAGAAGTTCCACGACGCGCACCGCAAGAGCTGCACGCTGTACCTAGCGGACGTGGCGCGCGAGCGCTTCGGCTGGGACGCGTCCGCGCTGTCGGACCTGCTGCACTGGGCGGAGATCATCGACGGCGCGCAGTTCCCCAGCCCCCAGATGGCGGTGGCGCTGGAGGAGCCCGCGCTGCGCATCATGACGGTGCTGGAGGCCACGAAGGACGACACGCTCATCCCGGAGGTCATCCGGCGCATGCAGTCCGAGTCGCTGTCGGACATCGCCGCCTCGCCCCTCATTTCCGCCCCGCTGGCGCCGCTGCTCTTCAAGCACCAGCGCAACATCGACCTGGTGCGCGAGAAGGCCCGCTACGAGAACGGCGTCGTCTTCTTCGACCTGGTGGACGAGGGCGTGGACAGCCTCAACAAGTTCATCGCCTACGCGCTCTACCCGGACGCGCGCTACACGCTGTGGGTGGGCAAAGGCGCATCGCGCGCGAAGGTGTCGCTGGGCTCCAACCCGTGGCAGCCCCACACGCGCAAGCACGATCTGGCCGCCATCGCCGGACGCTACGGCGGGGG
This sequence comes from Myxococcaceae bacterium, assembly GCA_004173515.1. Lineage (GTDB taxonomy): Bacteria > Myxococcota > Myxococcia > Myxococcales > Myxococcaceae > Corallococcus. The sequence goes on from SECN01000748.1 coordinate 1,387, forward strand.
AGGGCACCCGGTGGTGTCCGCGGTGAGCTTCAAGGCGGACCAGACGGACAAGGCCCGCGCCGCGTACCAGGAGATCCTCGCGGAGCTGTCCAGCGCGGGCTGAGCCGCTCCGGCAACGGACTTCAGGGGCGGGTGAAGAACGCGAAGCCCGCCTGTCGCAACAGCCGCACCACCGACAGCATGGGCAGTCCCTGCACGTTGGTGCGGTCGCCGTCCAACTTAGCGAGCAGCGCCTGCCCCTGGCCCTCCACGCGGTAGCTGCCCGCGCAGCCCTCCCACTCGGCGGTGTCCAGGTAGCGCTCCAGCTCCTCCTCCGGAACGGGGAAGAACGTCAGGTGCGTGGTCTCCACGGCCTGGGTGAGCTGTCCGCCAGGGCCCACCAGACACACGCCGGTGTGGATGGCGTGGGTGTGGCCCAGCAGGCGCTGAAGCTGCGCGCGCGCGGCGTCGCGGTCGTGGGGCTTGCCCAGCGTCACGCCGCCCACCTCCACGAGCTGATCCGCCCCCAGGACCCAGGCGTCCGGGTGGCGTCCGTGCACCGCGCGCGCCTTGCGCACCGCGAGCATCGCCACGGCCTCCAGGGCGGAGAGGGTGGCGGGCACGTGCTCGTCCACGCCGGGGGCTTCGGTGCGGTAGGGCAGGCCCAGCCCCTCCATCAGGGCCTTGCGCGCGCTGGAGGTGGACGCCAGGAACAGGTCGCCGGGGGGGCCAGGGTTTTTCATGGGGTGGGGCAGGGTAGTGC
>SECN01000022.1 GCA_004173515.1 Myxococcaceae bacterium
GCCACTCAGCTTGCGCTCCGCACCCACGCGCTGCTTGTCGTGGAGCGCGTGCTCGACGCCTCCTTCCACGAACCGGCGCTTCACTCGGAAGACGGTGGAGAGGCCCACCTGCACGCTTCTGGCGATGGCCTCGTCGGTGCATTGGGCGTGCGCGGCCAGCAGCACCTGGGCACGCTTGACGTGGCGCACGCGCGCGGTGCCTCCGGCCACCAGGGCTCTCAGCTCCTGCTTCTCCTCTGCGGTGAGGGTCACACGGTGGCGTACATTCGTGGGCATCCAGCGCTCCAGCAAAGAGTGGAGACGGACTACCCACGGGCACCTCGTGTCGATTCCCTCCGAACCCCCGCGCTTCACTGAACTGCAGGGCCAGTACCTGGCCTTCATCTAGGCCTACTCGCGTATCCACCGACGGGCGCCAGCCGAAGCCGACATGCAACGCCATTTCGGCACCAGCCCGCCCACCGTGCACCGCATGGTGCTGGAGCTTGAACGCCTGGGCCTCATCCGGCGCAGCGCCGGTCAGGCCCGCAGCATTGAATTGCTCGTGCGGCCCGAAGCCCTGCCCATCCTGCGATAGGCAGGGCCTATATCAACCGGTCAAAACCTCTGTGTCGGCGTACTAGTTGCCCGTTGACGGGCCGGGGTAGGACGCGGGAGTCTGGGCAGATGCGACTCCATGCGGCGGCGATCCTCGGCATGGCACTGCTGCTGGCGTTCCCGGCGGCGGCCAATGACCTTGATGTCGAAACCCTTGCTGGGCTTCCTGGACTCGCGGTGCTGGTAGAGCACATCCCTGATGGATCTCCCGTAACGCGTGATGAGATATCCGTGATAGCGGAACTGGCGCTTCGCAGTTCCGGGATCCGAGTACTCACCCTCAAGGAAGCCCTTCACTCTCGCGCCGGTGCCTACCTCTACCTCCGCGTAAGCCTTGGCGCTCCTCGCAGCATACAGCTCTATTCCATCAATTTGGACATCCGACAGGCAGTCACGCTTGCCAATGGTAAGCGGGCATTTGGAGCCGCCACTTGGACCGCGCCCGCTGGATTTGGGATTGCGTCGCCGGACCTACTCAATTCGACGATTCGACAATCGCTCGCGCCGATGTTGGAGCGAGCATGTAATGACTTTTTGAAGGCTAATCCGAGTCCGCCACTGTCCGCACGTCCAGTGCCGGTGCGAAAGAGGGACCCCAGGATTGAGGAAGTCGACCCAGAGCCAGTGGCCGACGTGCAGCCCTGAAGTCGCGCCGGTTGACCCGCGCCCGCCATGCGCACGAGGCTCCGGCCATGGATTGGATTCAAGCCAACTGGGAGTGACTGGTCGTCGTTGCAGCGCTTCTCTATGTCCACATTCGGCTGGGTACGATGCAGCGGGAGTTGTTGAGCCACCGTATTGCACTGTTTGAGCTGCGCGTCCTGTGCCGCACATCGGTTCACCTCGGCGATGCCACGCGATGGCTGCTGGTTCGAGATAAGGAACATCGCGCGCAGCCGCAGTCCCCTTGGGTCAGTGCGTCTTAAGCTGACTCAGTAGCCACCCGTAGAAAGGATTCTCTGCACCAAGTCGCTGCCGCACCAGGGAACTTGCATCTCGAAGCCTTCCCAGCATCTTCCGCCGCCGGTTGAACACCGACATGCATTCACACATGCGCTGGTGACCACGTAGCGCGCGACTCGACATCCAAGTGTCCCGGTGCGAGGATAGAAATCTGGCAATGAGAGAACGGTCCTCGGAAGGGGTAGAGAGATACAATTCCTTGGCCCGTGTGAAATCATTTTTATTTAGTCCGCGCGTGGTGGTGTTTATGGGAAGGATCGACTCAAATAGAAGCAGCGCTTGGTTGAGATCGGGATCTGCGCGATCAGTCGTATGGTAGACGTCAACTTCCAATCCCGTCGGCGGCGATTTACCCCACAACATATGCGCCAGCGAGCGATGTTGCCCTCCCGAAGCAGTCGTGAGGATCTGTTCCTCGGGGTAGAAGAATAGGTCCCAACCACTTGTGTTGATGTGCGCCCCGAGTGCCAAACCAAAAAGGACACTTGTCGTGCTGTCAGACTTCTCGCCTAGGCGCCAAGCGGGAGGAGTACCCTCGGATGACGTCCACCATCCCCGCCCTCGCGTGTAGATGAAGTTCCACACCGGAATGTCAGGTGTCGGCACGTCATGCCTCTCTTCCAATTCACCAAAGTTCTGTAGGTAGTCGAGGTAGCTCTGGGCGTAAGCCGTGTATCCAATAGGTTTGCCGGTCACGATGTCCGCAACGATACGCTGGTCGGCACCAAGTACACGGACAAGCGCCTCCGTCATCTCCCACCATTCGGTTCGCGGAGCGTGGCGCTTTTCGTATAGTTCAAGGTTGCTTTGGACTCGCTCGCGGATGGCGAGCTGCCCTAGAGTAGGTGGGCGCGCTGGTCCGTTTAGAGACAGTGGTTTCATTGCACAGAAAGTTACACCGTCGCATCTGGCGAGCGCTAGCAACAAACTAGGAAGAGCAGACTCCGCTAATCGCGTCAACCGAGCTTTGGGTTGGTTGGGCGCCATGTGCCTGCTCTTCCATTCCATGTGTCCGCAGTGTTCCTGTTGCCACAACAGCGCTCGCTGCGTGTGTGAGGCGCGAACTGTGGCCGTCAGCGGCGGTCGGGGGCACGAGCCTCTCCGCAGACCCCTGTGTTTCATGGCTTGGACCGCGACCTTCTGGCCCTTGCTGCATCCACGCCCATGGATCCACTCGGGCTCGACTCTGCCTGATGGGGCCGAGTTCCGCGCTGGGCCCTGGACGGCTGGGGACCTGCCACACCAAGCATCCTTGCAGTCAGCGCATGCTGGCATACTCCAGAATGGGCCATCTCTGACCCGTAGCTTCCTGCCCTGGTGGAAAGGCTGTGGTCATGCGCTCCCGTGCTTGCATCGGACTCCTACTTTTTCTCTCCGCTTGCGCTACACCGGCCCCGCCTCCCAGTGTGCGGGGAACTCGGAGCCAGAGAGTGGCCAAGCTCCAGCGAGCGGCTGCGCTGCCCTGGACGGACGGCGGGCAGTGCGTTGTCCACGAAGCTTCCGAGCCTTGGCCCGTCATGGTGGAGAGGTGTTATCAGGCCCTCGACCATGACCGGCTCGAGTTCCACGACACTGCGGGAAGATGCGCAGTCGCCTCTGCTGGTGCTGGTGCCATGGGAGTCGGGCTCTGCGTTCTGGTGGCTCCTGAGATCGTTGTGGGAGCCGTGATCGTCCTTGGCGTGGTGGTGGTCGGCGTCGCCATCAAAGAAGCGCTGGATGCGTATGAACTCCGCCATTCCTACCCCGAGGAAGCAGGGACCTCAGGAGGAACGAAGGTGGCATCCCGGGAAGCTGAAGCGCAACGCAAGCCCAAGTCGAAGCCCGAACCAGCGGGGCAGGACTGGCAACCCCCGGTGCCACCTGTACCGGTGGACCGAACGGGTCGCGCCAGTTGCGAACCTGTTCCAGTGCCCCACGCCGGCGGAGATACCTCGCATAACGAGTGCGCTGACGAGTTCCCTCCCAACGGTTATCCCGGGATGGACGTACTCGTTGGTGGTGTGCGCTTCGATGCGTTGCAAGTGGGCGTGCGCGTGCTGTGGGAAATCAAGACCCATCAATTCGACTCGTACGGTAAGTTCATCCGGAGGCGGGAGATTGAGGCGGAGTTGGAGCAAATAGAAAAGGAGCAAGACGCGGCAGCGGCATGCGGATATGGCTACGTGATCGGGGTGAGCACCCAAGCACACAAAGACGCGCTGCTCGCTGCCCTTCCATCCCTCAAGATTGTCGTCACGGGATGCAAACGATGACCACTCGAAATGAACTTGTTCTGACCGTCTACGCGCCAGCGCTCCAGGCCAATGACGGCCGCACACTCGCTGTCGTCCGTGGCATGGAGCGAGCGCTGTCCGGCCTACGCCTGAAGTGGGAAGTGGGCGAAGGAGGGCGCCCCATCGAGTTACCGCAGCGCGACGCCTGGCTTGTTGAGGCGACAGCACGCGGAAAGCTCCCGCTCCTGTGCAATGGCGACGAGAGCCATCCCGTGACGGTTTCGGGAAGGGGAAGATCGGGACGCCTTAGTCCGGGCGGTCAGCCGCAGCTCCACGTTCAGGCGGAGTTGCCACTAGACGCGGCCGTTATCGCGGCAGCGAGGGAACTGCTGGAGCATGTGGGGGAGGGCGCACGCGCGTTCTGGGGGCATGCGACTCCGGATGCCGCTGCGCTGGACATCGCGTATCAGATAGCTCCCACGCTGGAGGGACCGCCGTCCCCACGCCGGGGGTTGCCCGCCCTGAAGCTCTTCGAGCACATCCGCTCGCCCGAGATTCCCTATTACTTCGGGTGGCTGAATTATTGGTCTGCCCCCGCCGCGCAGGCCATTGGGTTCCCGGACCCGACCCGTGATGCAGAGCTGATGTCGCGGGCGCGGCGCACGGCATCGGGCGGCTGGATCGTGCAGCTCACCGACGCGCCGCTCGACCTGGACAACCCTGCTCACCTGGATGCACTCAAGCGCGCCTACGAACGCTTTCCGGAGGTCGGCGGACGCGCTGGGCCTTGACCTCGATCAAGGGGCTTGGGAAGCAGCTCGGGTTGTAGGAAAGAGACCCCACTGCGCGAGCACCCGCGATGGTGGCCTTCCCCTTTCGGGAGGTCATGCACCATTGCTCCAACCCGTAGGAAGGGCCCGGAACCGAAAGGTTCCGGGCCTTTCGTTTTTTCTGCGCTCCCGCGCCGTACTCCGCGCCCTGGAGCCTGCCTGTCTCCAGGCGCGGAAGCAGTGGGGCGGGGTTACGGCGCGTAGGAGCCGGCCGGCACCACGCAGAGGAACAGCTTGGCCACCGCCTCGCCGCCGTGGTTGTCCCGGACGGTGTAGGTGATGCCGCAGTTGTTGCACGCCCCCGTGGGCACGCTGGACGGGGTGAACTGGGTCGTCATGCTCGTGGGGTTGGAGAAGGTGCCCGGGCAGGTGGCGGTCCACGCGAACGTCATCGGATCGAAGTTCGTATCGACGGCGTTGCCCGCCAGCGACGTGCTCTGGCCCAGCCGCACGCGGCCCTCGGAGGCCGTCACGGAGATGGCGAGCGGCGGGGTGTTGAAGCTCACCTGGATGTCGACGCCGCCACCCACGACGGCGGCGTTCACCGTCACGCTCACCCGCGCGCTGCTGACGCCGCCGCGCGAGTCGCGCACCGTCACCGTGAGCGTCACGGTCTGCGGCGAGTTCGGCGCCGTCCAGACGGTCGTGGTGCTGGTGGTGCTCGACAGCGAGCCGGCGCTGGCCGTCCAGGTGTAGGACAGCGTGTCGGCGACCACGGGGTCATGCGCGCTGACGCTCAAGGTGAGCTGGCCGCCGCCCGTCACCGTGGTGTCGGACGCCGTCACCGCGTCGATGATGGGCACATCGTTGGGCGCGTTCTGCGGCGTCGTGAGGTCCTGCAGCGTGAGGGCGACGAGCGTCGTCTGGCCCTCGGTGATGGTGACGTTCGTGGCCTGACCTTCGTAGATCTTCTTGTTCGTGCTGTCGTAGCCGGCCACCGTCACGACGCGGCCGGTGCCCGCCGGGATGCCCTGGACGGTGCCGCTCCAGGTGCCGCCCGTCTGGGTCAAATCCTGGCTCTGCTCGAAGCCGGCGCCCGTCACGGTGGCCGTGAGACGCGCGACGGAGCTCGGCGACGCCGCGAACTCCTGCATCGAGATGACGAACTCGGCCGAGCCCGTGGCCGATTCCGAACCGCACCCAACAGCGACCATCAAGAGAAGGGCAAGGACAGGAAGTGTCTTGAGACTGCGCATGGAGGTTCCCCCTCGCGCTCGTGGTTGGGGAGGAGCCCACGGAGCGCCGAGGCATGCACATTGCCGCAGTCACCATTGGCTGAAAATGAGGCAGCCTCTACCCACCGCCAGCAAGGCCGTGTCTTGGCTTTCTTTGGCCAACCCCAGACGTCACGACGCAGGGCGGCGAGCGCCCGGCTCAGCGGGTGGACCCGTCCTCGGATGTGCCCTTGAAATCCGCGGCGGACAGGCCGTGCCGCTTGAGCAGGTCGTAGAAGTCGCTCCGGTTGCGTCCGGCCATCCGGGCCGCGGCGCTGACGCTGCCGCTGCTGCGGCGCAGGGCCTCCGCGAGGTAGGCGCGCTCGAAGGCATCGCGGGCTTCGCGCAGCGAGGGCAGATCCGCGGTCCCGCCTGGAACGCCTGGCAACTGCGCGCTCTCGGCGGGGGGCCGCTCCAGCGCCTGACCGAGGCGAGGCATATGTCGCGGTTGAAGCTCGTCCGCGCCGGCCAGGAGCACCGCGGCCTCCATCTCGTGGATGAGCTCCCGGACGTTGCCGGGCCAGCCATAGCGTTGCAGCAGCTCCGCCGTCGCGGGCGCGAGGCGCGGCGGACGCAGGCCATAGCGGTTCGCCGTGCGCTCCAGGAAGAGCTGCGCGAGCAGGGGGATGTCCTCGGGCCGCTCTCGCAGGGGTGGCAGCTCGATGGGCACCACGTGCAGCCGGAAGTAGAGGTCCTGACGAAAACGCTTCGCGGCCACCTCTTCCGCGAGGTCCCGGTTGGTGGCGGTGACCACCCGCACGTCCACGGGCTCTTCCACGTCCGCGCCCACGCGCGTGAGTCGCTGCTCCTGCAGCACGCGAAGCAGCTTCACCTGCACGGACGGGGACGCCTCGCCAATCTCATCCAGGAACAGTGTGCCGCCGTTGGCCGCGCCAAACAGGCCTTCGCGCTCGCGCACGGCCCCGGAGAAGGCGCCCTTCACGTGTCCGAACAGCTCGCTCTCCAGCAGCTCTGGCGGAAGGGCGCCGCAGTTGACGGCGACGAAGCGTTTGGCATTGCGGCGCGAGAGCACGTGGAGCATCCGCGCCGCCAGCTCCTTGCCGGTGCCACTCTCGCCGGTGAGCAGGACGGTGGCGTCGGTGGGGGCGATGCGGGCAATCACCTCGCGCACGCGCGAAATGGCCTCGCTGATGCCCAGCAGCAGGGGCTCGCCGTCCTCACCCATGCGCCGCCGCAGCTCGGCCACTTCCCGGCGCAGCCGCGAGCGCTCGAGCGCGTGCGTGAGCTTCTGCATGAGCTCGTGGTCGTGAAACGGCTTGGTGAGAAAGCCGTAGGCCCCCTCCTGCATGGCCTGCACCGCGGTCTCGATGGAGCCGTGCGCGGTGAGCATGATGATGGACAGCTCGGGAGCACGCTGTCGCGCGGCCCGGAGCACATCCATTCCATCCATGTCCTCCAGGCGCAGGTCGAGCACCATCGCGTCCACGCGCTCCTGCGCGAGCCTGCGCAGGGCACCCTTGCCCTCGCTCTCCACGGTCACGTGGTAGCCGCGCGAAGTCATCCGGATGGACATGAGCTCCGCGAGCTGGAGGTCATCGTCCACCAGGAGCACATGGGGCTGCTGGATGGGGGGCTCAGGTGTCAAGGCGGCCTCCAGGGGACGTAGGGTCTTCAAGGGGGATCCAGAAGATGAAGGTGGCTCCAGGCCCGGGCCTGTCCGCGAGCGACAGCTCGCCTCCATGGGCGGTGATCATCTCTCGCGCGATGGCGAGGCCCAGCCCCGTGCTGCGGCGCCCGCCCACCTCCAGGCTCGCGAAGGACCGGAAGATCCACTCGCGCGCGTGCGCGGGCACGCCGGGGCCCTGGTCCGCGACGGACAGCTGGACCGCGGGCACCAGGGTGGCGGCGCCAGGGCGCTTGCGGCTCACCAGCTCACAGGTGATGCGCACCGTCTGGCCCGCGCTGGAGACCGCGATGGCGTTGCTCACCAGGTTGGACAGGGCGCGCTCGACGAGAGGATCATCCATGGGCGCGCGCACGGGCTTCGGGGCCGCTTCGTACACCAGCTGTACCTTGCGCTCGTCCGCTTCGAAGGCGAGGTCCTGGAGGACGTTCTGGACGATCTGGTCCACCGAGGCCCCGGCATTGCGCTGCAGCGGCTGGCCGGACTGCACGCGCGACAAGTCCAGCACGGAGGTCACCATGCGGATCTCACGCTCGCACGCCGCCTGGGCCAGCTTCACCACGCGGGCCTGCTGCGGCGTCAGGGGGCCCGTGCTGCCATCGCCCAGGAGCGAGAGGGCTCCGCGCACGCGGGCCAGCGGCGTGCGCAGGTCGTGGGACACCGAGGCCACGAACGCGCTCTTGAGCTGATCCAGCTCCGCCAGGCGCCCCCGCATGCGGTCCAGATCCAACGAGAGCGCGCGCAGCTCCTCGGGCCCTCGCAACGGGGGCAGGGGGCTGAAGTCACCCTGGCCGATGCGGCGCGCATGCGTGGAGAGCAGCGCCACCGAGTTCGACACCGCGCGCGCCTGCGCGATGGCGAGCGCTCCCGCGGCGAGGATGCCCAGCAGGCCGAAGAGTCCGCCGGAGCGCAGCGCCGCCGACGCGATGGCGCGCGCGTGGTCCTCCTTCGCCTGGATGGCCATGCGCATGTCCCGCGTGCGCTCGGACCACACCGTGGTGAGGGATTCATCCAACTGCAGCCGCCGCTCCCGCAGGGGAAACGACAGCATCGACTCACAGGTGCCGGCCTGCTCCAACTGCAGGGCGTACCGCACATAGTCCTGGGCGCTCGCGCGGAAGCCCGCATCGAGCTGCGCCGTGCCGGCGCCGAGCGCGGTCTGGAGCACCTGGCGGGCGCTGGCGACAGCGCGGTGCACGGCGGGCGCGCTGCTGTCGCGCTGCTCGCAGGCCACCACGCCTCGCCGCACCGCCAGCTCGAGCGCCCAGGCCGCGACGTACACGCGCTGCTCCTGCTCGAAGGACGCGAGCTCCTGCTGGCGCACGCTCGCCACCAGCTCGTGGGTGCGCATGAGGCCCACGGCCATCTGTGAGAACGCCGCCACCAGCAGCGCGGTGACCACCGCGTAGGACAACAGGAGCCGGGAGCGCAGTCGAAGCACCAACATGGCGCGCAATCTAACGCGCTTCCCTGGGCGCGCCCGTCACTTCGCACGGCCGTCTGTCGGCCCCGACAGTGTCGGTCCGAGCCGACAGGGGCGCTGAGGGGATGGACCGACAGCGGGGGACGCCGCACTCGGGCGCGGCGTCTGGCACGACAACTGAAAGACGCCGTCGTCCATGCGTTCGACGACCGTTTTCTCCAAGCGACCTTTCTGGACCCAGCGTGCGGGCGAGCTCATCCAAGGCTGGCGCGAGATGGTGCACCCCAGCAGCCTGCCAGCCGATGCGGCCGCCGGCTTGAGCGTGGCGTGCGTGGCACTGCCTCTCAACGTCGCGCTCGCGACCGCGGCGGGACTGCCCGCGAGCGTGGGGCTCGTCTCCGGTGTGGTGGCCGGCATCGTGGGCGGACTGCTCAGTGGCAGCCGCTTCCAGGTCACGGGCCCGGAGGCGGCGCTGCTGCCCCTGGCCGCGGCCATCGTGGCGGCGCATGGGGCCGCGGGCCTCGCCATCGCCACGGTGCTCGCGGGCACCATGCAGGTGGTGTTGGGGCTCGTGCGCGCCGGGCGGTTCGCGCGGCTCATCCCCCGGCCGGTGGTGATGGGCTTCACGGTGGGCATCGGGCTCCTGCTGCTCAACACGCAACTGCCGCGGCTGTTCGCGGTGGAGGACACGCACAGGGATGCCCTGGCGCTCGTGATGCAGCGCAACTGGGGCGGGCACGTGGGCTGGCTCGGGGTCGCCGCCGGAGCCCTCACGGCGCTGGCCATGTTGACCCTGCCCCGGTTGCACAAGCGCATCCCCGCGGTGCTCGTGGGGCTGACGCTCGGCACCGGGCTCATGGTCTGGCTCGGGGCGGGCTACGACGCGGTGGGCGCCCTGCCGCGCTCGCTGCCCATGCCGACGCTGCCGTCCTTCGAGGGCGTGCACCTGGAGGGACTCCTGCCGGCGGCTTTGGGACTCGCGCTGCTGGCATCGCTCGGCTCGCTGCTCGCGACGAGCTCGCTCGATGCGCTCACGGGTGCGCGCACCCACAGTGACCTGGACCAAGACCTGGTCGCGCAGGGGTTGGCCAACATCGCGGCGGGACTGTTCGGCGGCTTCCCGGTGATGGGCGCCATCGTTCGCGCCAGCGCGTCCATTCAGGCGGGCGCGCGCACCCGCGCCGCCTCCGTCATGCATGCACTGTGGCTCTTCGTGGCCATGGCGCTTCTCGCGCCGCTGGTGGCGCGCATCCCCATTGCCGCACTCACCGCCATCCTGCTGGTTGTGGGGGTGCGGCTGCTCAACCTGGAGGGCCTTGTTGCCATGTGGAATCAGTCCAAGTCGACGTTGAGCGTGGTGCTCGTCACCGCGCTGGGCATTGCCGTGTTCAATGTGTTCGCCGGCATCGGGGCCGGGCTCGCGCTGGCGACCCTCCTCTACGTGCGGCGCCATGGTGCCCTGCGGTTGGAGGTGCAGCGGGTGACGGATGTGTCGCAGTTGCAGCGCAACCTGCACGTGCAGGTCCCGGAGCTGCCCCACGTCCCCCAGGCGTTGGATCTCCTGGTCGCGCGCGTGGGCGGGCCCATCCTGTTCATCAACCACATCAAGCTCTACGACCTGCTCGACGGTCCGCCCTGGGCGAAGCTCGTGGTCGTCGACCTGTCGCGTGTGTCGCTCGTGGACGCGGCCGGTGTGGCGACGCTCAAATACCTGGCGGAGTTCCTCTCCGTGCGCGGCGCGCACCTGGCCCTGGTGAAGGTGCCATCCCAACTGGAGGCCGCGCTCGAGCCGCTCGCGCAACACCTGCTCGAAGCGCGGATGCATGGCTCGGTCGAGGAGGCGCTCCTGGGGGCGGGCCTCGTGCAGCCTCTCGCGCCGCCCGTGGAGCCCGCGCATGCGTTTCTGCCGGAGGGAGGCCATGTCCCTGTCGAGGGGCAGGGCTGGCGCGGAGCCGTCGAGGAGCGCCGCTGACGGGGCGGCCGCTTGGGCCTCCTTGGGATGCACGCCGGCCCTTGCCACGCTCGGTGGCAGGGGCTAGGTGCCTGGGGCGCGCTCAGGGGGCTGAGTAATGCACCGACGGCGACTCATCTGGAAAGGTGGGGATCCGCTCGAGGAGCTGCTTGTCCACGAAGCACCAGGCCCAGTCTTCCCCAGGCTCGAAGGATTTGATGACCGGGTGGGCGCTGGCGTGGAAGTGCCCGGTCGCGTGGCGTGACGGCGAGTCGTCGCAGCAGCCCACGTGCCCGCACGTCAGGCACAGCCTGAGGTGGACCCATTCACCCCCGTCCCTCAGACACTCGACACATCCGTGACCGCTGGGGTGGCTGGGAGCCTTCCGGTGATGCGCGGTCTCTTCCAGGTGGGAACATGCCTTCTTCATGGCTTGCGCTCCGTGTGAGGGCCTCCAGCTGAAGGCCCCAGGTGTCGAACATGGGGAGATGAGAGGGCCTATCGCAATGCGTCGGGCGGCCCCTGCGTGCTGGCGCGTCGGGCTCCGGACGCACGGGTGGACGCCAGGCAGGAATGCAACTGCGCCACCACGGCCGAGCCCTCGCCGATGGCCGCGCCCACCCGCTTGACGGAGTCCGAGCGCGCATCGCCGATGGCGAAGACGCCGGGCAGGGTCGTCTCCAACGCGAACGGTGCCCGCCCGGTGGCCGCCCAGGCCTCCGCATGGAGTGGCTGCTCGCCGGGCGCCACGCCCGTGCGCACGAATCCCTTCGCGTCCAGCGCGACACCGCAGCCCGCCAGCCAATCCGTGGCCGGGTCCGCCCCGATGAAGAGAAACAGATGACGCACCTCGTGCTCCTCCTCGCGCCCGCTGGGCAGGTGCCGCCAGCGCACATTGCTCAGGCCCCGTTCGTCCGAGCCCGCCAGCGCCACGACCTCCGTCTCCAGCAGCAACTCGATGCGAGGGGACGCGGCCAGGCGCTCGACGAGGTAGCTGGACATGCTCGCGGCGAGCTCCGGGCCCCGCACGAGCACGCGAACCCGACGCGCGTGGTTCGCGAGGAACACGGCCGCCTGGCCCGCGGAGTTGCCACCGCCGACGAGCACGACCTCCTCGCCGTCGCACATGCGCGCCTCGATGGGGCTGGCCCAGTAGAAGACCCCACGGCCTTCGAACCGGGCGAGGTTCTCGAGCGCGGGGCGGCGGTAGCGTGCGCCGCTGGCCACCACCACGGTCCGCGTGCGCACCTTGCGCCCGTCGGTCAGCTCGAGCGCGAGCGGCGCATCAGGGTCCGCGCAGCGCAGGGTGGCGACCTGCGCCGGGATGGCCATCTCCACGCCGAACTTCTGCGCCTGCACATAGGCGCGCGCGGTGAGCGCCTGACCGGTGATGCCCGTGGGAAAGCCCAGGTAGTTCTCGATGCGCGAACTCGCGCCCGCCTGCCCGCCGAAAGCCCGCTGATCCAGGACGAGCACCCGCAGCCCTTCGGAGGCCGCGTACACGGCGGTGGCGAGCCCCGCGGGCCCCGCCCCCACCACGGCGACGTCATAGTGCGTCTCGAAGGCCCCCTCCGGAAGCAGGCCGAGTGTTCGGGCAAGGGCGCTCTCCGAGGGGTTCTTCAAGACCGAGCCATCGGGGCACACCACGAGCGGAAGCTCCTCCACGCGGGGCGCGTAGCGCTCGATGAGTGAGGCCGCCTCGCCCCCCTGCTCCGGGTCCAGCGCGAGGTACGGGTGGCCGTTGCGCGTGAGGAAGCCTTCCAGGCGGACCCTGCCCGCGTTTTCAGGAGGGCCCACCAGGACCGGGCCCCCCGCACCGGTTTCGAGAAGGCCCACGCGGCGCAGGATGAGGGCGCGCATGATGCGTTCGCCGAGGTTCGCCTCCGCCACCATCAGCGCGCGCAGCCGTTGCGGAGAGATGACCAGCACCTCCACCTCGCCCACCGCGTGAGCGTCGACGAGCGAGGGGCGGCCGGAGAGCTGGGCCACCTCACCCAGGAACTGTCCCGGGCCCTCCTCGACGATGAGGATGGAGTTCCCCAGGCCATCGCGCCGGGAGATGGCCACGCGGCCCCGGACGACCACGAACATCCCAGGGCCCGGTTGCCCGGCCGCGACGAGGCACTCCCCATCACGGGCGTGCCGGACCTCACCGAAGCGCAGCATGTGCTCCTGGTCCCGGGCATCCAGGGTGGGGAACATCTGGGCGCGGCGCGACTCGAGGTCTGGGGACAAGGGAGCGGGAGTCATGATCGTGCCCAAAGCATGGGCATGGGACGCACGGACGACATGATCACGGACATCGTGCATTTTCGTGCACTGGGCGTTGCCCGCTTCCGTGGATCCAGGCGCTTGCGTGCCTCCTTCCACACTGCCACAGGGTCAGATGGCGGCAGGGCCTTGAGGAGGACCCACGGTCTCACTCCTCGCCCGCGAAGGCTCCGAGCAGGTCTTCGATGACGGCCCGGGCTGTCGCGTCCGTGGCGTCGGCGGTCACCCACACGAGCAGGTCGCCGTTGACGGTTCCGTCGCCCTGCAGGCCCTGGGGCACGTGTGCCTTCAGCCAATCCTCCGCGACACGCGCTTCCTTGTAGTTGTTGAACAGGTAGACCGACGCCCGGACCGAACTCGACGTCCAGCTCCGGCCGAAACCCGCCTGGGCGCCAAGGTCCTGGACCGCGAGCGCGGGCTCGGCCGGTGAGAGCTCCGCGCTGCCCGCGCCATGGCGCAACAGTGCGTCGCCGCGTCGGAGAGAGGGATCGTTCAGGTTCACGGGGCTCCTGGGCGGTGGGCCGCCGGCACACGCGCACAGCAGCAGCGTGAAGAGCAGCGCGAGGCGGGCAGACAGCGTGAGCGGGGTTCGCATGGGCTCCTGCGAGGATACCCTGGACGCCTGCCTCATGGCTGGCGGTCAAAGAATGACGCCTGCTGGAAACGCATTCCGGCGAGGACCTGCTCGATCCGCTCGTCGGACAGCGTTCCGATGTATCCACCCAGCCGCGTCTTCTCGACCGACGACACCTGCGAGACGATCACGACACTCTGCCTGGGCAACTGGCCTTCACCTGCGTCGAGGAGCACGTTGCCGGGCTCGTTCATCCGCTTCAGGTTCGAGGTCAATGCACAGACAATCACGGTGTGGATGCGCGAGCGGTTGAACACATCGTCCTGGACCACCACATGGGGGTGGGTGATGGGAGGAATCGAGCCCCGCGATTCATCCGGCTCCACCCAGAAGAGGTCCCCCCGATGGATGGCTGTCTTCGTTTCCATGGCGGCACCCACCGGCGTTCACTGGCTTCCCGCTGGACTCCTACCCCAGAGCGGTGGTCGGGCAAAGCCCTCCGCTCCGGGGGGAGCCAGGGGCGGTGTCTCAGGCTTCCCAGCGCACGCGGTAGGCGCAGGCGTGACCGTCGAAGTCGAAGGGCTCCACCTTCAGGTTCCGGGCCCCCGCCTTCGTCAGGCCCGCCTCGATGATGCCCTGCAGGTAGCCCGGGTTCCCGTTGCACTCACTGACCCGGATGACGTGGTGCGCGGGCCCCTGGGTCTCCAGTTCGGTCTTCTGGTAGTTGTTCACGGTGGCGAAGCTCTCCCGGATGCGGACGACGACCCGCTCCGGACCGAAGATGGGCCACATCGACACGAGCGCCTTGCCCAGCAGCGTCTGCTCCACGCCCTGGATGATGCCGATGCCAAGCTGTCGGTAGCCCTCGGACGCCTCGGCCCCCGGATGCAGGTGCTGGGCGGTGATCCGCAGGACCTCGGCGAAGACCGCTCGGGGCGTGTTCCGGGGAATCGGCACGTCGAGGTCCAGACCCGCGTCTCGCAGTTTGTTCTTGAGGTCTGGCGTGAGACGTCTGCCAATGGAACGGAAGAGTCCTTCAATCGTATGCCGATAGACAATCTCTTCACTCATGTGACATCCCCCCGGTCACGGCGTCCCAACCCGCCGTGTGGAAAGAAGCGTAGCGCATGCCCTCCGGAGACGCGCAAGGCAGCGCCCCGCGGGCCGTTCAATCCTCCTTGAATACCAGTGATACCTTGGAAGAGCCGAGCCTTGCGTGTGCCCGCTGTATCGCGCGCTTCGCACTGCCTCCCGGGTTTCGCGCCCCCCAGCGGATGAAAACAGTGACGCGGTCTCTTTCCGGGGGCGCTCCCTCTACATCGCGGTGCGTCCAAGAGATGGGTGGAAGCGGGCACACCCATTGCTGTGTTCGTTTCCCAGGAGGCGTTCATGAACCCGCTTCGCGTCAGCGTCGTCGCAGGGGTCCTCGCACTCGTGTCCACCGGTTGCACCACCACGCTGTACAAGTCGAATCAGGTCAGCGCTCCGCTCCTGCGGGAGCAGGGGGAACTCAAGGGCAGCATCGGCCCCGGCAACGTGCAGCTGGCGTGGTCACCACGCGCGGGCGTGGGTTTGCTCGCCAATGGCTATTACGAGTCCTACGAAGAAGGGCGGCGCGACGCGAACGGGCTGCTCGCGGAGGTCGGCGGAGGCGTCTACGGTCGCTTCCTGGAGAACGCGGTGTGGGAGGCCTACGGCGGCGTGGGCTACGGGCGCTCCACTGCCAGTGATCAACTCGACGCGGGGGGAGGGGCCCTGCGGGATGTCGGCTTCACGGCGCGGGGCGTGCGGGCGTTCGTGCAGCCGAACCTGGGCTATGTCACGCCCTACTTCGAGGTTGGAGGAAGCCTTCGCATGTCCGCCGTGAAGTACCTCGCCTTGGATGTGGAGGGCTATACGGAATCAGAGCGTGCGCGGGAGTTCCTCGGGGCCGAGCAGGTGAAGGACCCCGTGTGGCTCTTCGCGGAGCCCGCGCTGACGGCGAAGGTGGGCTACAAATGGGTGAAGGCCTTCGTGCAGCACACGTGGACGCTCAAACTGGGCGGCGACGCGCTTCCCCATGAGGAAGACACCACCGTGGTCGGGCTCAGCGTGGACGTGGCGGACTGGTACAACGACTTCCGGTGGAGCCCCGGGGCGTCTTCCGCCAGCGATTGAGGGGGCTGGGCCAGGAAGACCTCATGCCTCCGGGGGACGAGGGCGTGCCCAGAGGACATCCCAGGTCCAATCCGGAGGGGTGTGGCCGGGGATGATGAAGCGCGCGACGACCTGGGTGGCGGCGACCTGGGCCCCCTGTTGTCGCGCTTCGGCGAACAGCTGCGCGAGCAACGAGTCGCCATCCACGTAGCTCGCGAACAGCATGCCGGAGTCGCCCACGGGGACGGCAGGCTCCTGGTCCGGGGCGCGTGACGTGAGGCCCCAGACGACGAGGACGTCCTCGTAGAGCTCGTCCAGGTCATACAGCGGAGCGTGGACGCCCCGCGCCCCGCAGGCGCAATCCCAGCCAAAGCCCCCGCTCAGCAGGCCCTGCTGGAGCTTCCGTCCGCGCGCCGGTGCGCCACAGAGGCCACACTTCAAGGGGGCCACGCCGCCCACCAACTGTTGCTGGGCGTCGAGTTCGATGCGGATCGCTTCGGTGGGTTCAGGCGGCATGTGGTCAGGCACCCCGTCGGGCCATCAGTGCTTCCCGGCCGGTGAATCACATCACCAGAAGCCCTCGTCTGTCTCTCACCGCGTCCAGGGGCGTCAGCCCTCGTCCCGGACCTGTCCCGCGGCCAGCTTCACCGCATCCAGGAGGGCGTGGAGGGTCTGTTCGTCGGTGGCCGGTGCCATGACGGTCGCGCGCAGCCAGCGCGTTCCCCCGACCATGGAGGACGCCAGATGGAAGCGGCCGCCAGCGATGAGCCGATCCCGGAGCGCGACCTGCCTCGGGTCCCCCTGGGCATCGCGGTGGCGGAAGCAGACCACGTTGCTCTGTGGCTCGAACGGCGTCTCGAAGTCGGTCCTCGCCCGCAGCAACTCCCACAGCCGGTGCGCGGTGGCGTACCGGCCGGCGACATAGCGGCCGAGCCCCGCTTCTCCCCTCCAGGCCAGGTTGAGGAAGAGCTTGAGCCCCAGTTGGGCCTTGGCGCCTTCCACGGTCCGGGTCATCAGGTCGGGACCGCCTCGGTCGTCGTCGAAGAACAGGTAGTCCGCCTCCTGGCGGAACGCCCGGTCCAGGTCCGTCTTGTTCTTCAGGAGCACGGCGGCGGCCAGCGTCGATGTCCGCAGCATCTTGTGCGCATCCCAGATGACCGAGTCCGCCAGGTCGATGCCGGTCAGCAGCCGCTTGAGCGTGGGCACCAGCAGGGCCGAACCTCCGTGCGCGGCATCGACGTGGAACCACAGCCCGCGCTGGTTGCACAGCCGGCCCATGCCGAGCAGCTCATCGTAGAGCCCGGTGGCGGGCGCGCACGCGTTCGCCACGACCGCCATCACCGTGTGTCCCTGTCGCTCCTGGGACTCGACGACCTCGGGGATGGCGCTGACGACGACCCGCCCGAGCGGATCACAAGGCAGGACCACCACCGCGTCGCGGCCCAGGCCAAGGATGGCCGAGGCCCTCTGGATGGAGAGGTGACACGCCGCTGGTGCCAGGATGACCGCCCGGCGCGGCACCCCCGTGTTCCACGCCTCGGGGAAGGCGCGCGCGCGGGCCGCGAGCAGCGCCGTGACGTTGGCCAGCGAGCCTCCGTTGACCAGCACCCCTCCGGCGGAGCGCCCGGCCCAGCCGACCTTGTCCAGCATCCAGTCGATGACGGCCAGCTCGACGGTGGCCGCCGCAGCCCCCATCTCATACAGCGACATGGCGTTGTTCGTGACGCCGTGGATCAGGTCTCCCAGCGCGGCCGGCAGGTCGGGGCTCGCGCACTGATGGGCCAGGTACCCCGGGTGGTGCAGCCGGGTCCCCTCGTCGAGATAGGTCGCCAGGAAGCCATCGAGCGACCTGGCATCCATGCCGCCCTCCCGGATCCATGTAGCCAAGGACAGCCTTCGCGCCAGCTCCTCCGGAGGCTGTCGTGAGATGACCCGCGCCGTTCCTCGCTGGCTGTCATCCACGTAGGCCCGGAGCCGTCGCACCGTGACGTCGATGGCTCTGTCCCATTCCGACAGCTCCCAGACGCCATCTGCGGCGGTGACGCCGGTCCGGGCCAGGTCCTCGGGTCGGTGGGTCATGGCGCTTCCTGCCGGCCGGTGAGCAGGCCCGGATGGGCTCCGAGCCCCAGGGAGGCGTCCAGGACCGCGCCATGCAGGACGCGGGCTTCGGGCTGGCAGAGCCAACGCACCAGCTCCGCGATCTCCTGGGCTTCAATCAGTCTGCCCTTGGGCAGCCGTGCCAGCAATGCCTGTCGGGCCACGTCCTCCAGCGCATCCAGGGTGCTCGCCCGGAACATCGGGGTGTCGGTGGCCCCGGGCGCGACACAGACCACGGTGACGGGTGCGTGGGACAACTCCGCGGCCAGTTGCCGGGTCAGGAAGGCGATGGCTGCCTTGCTCATTCCATCCGCCGCGCGAAACCCGGGGAAGGCCGCGAAGGCTCCATCCACGCTGGACAGCATCACCACCGTGCCATGGCCTTGTTCCACCATCCTGGGCAAGAGCAGCCGCGTCAGCCACAGGGGACCCAGGCAGTTGACCCGGAAGAACAACTCATCCTCCACCGCCGCCGAGCCTCCTCCGTCCGCCTTCACCGTCTCCGTTCCCACGGCGGCGTTGTTGATGAGGATGTCGACCGGACCGGGCAGCTTGCCGACCAGCTCCTGCACCTGCGCCCAGTTCCCCTGGTCCAGCGGAAAAGCCAGATGTACTGTGTCACCGTCTCCACCCAGCTCGCGAAGCAATGCCAATGCCCGCTCCTGCCCGTGGTGATAGGTCAGCCACACCCGGTCCCCCTGGCCTGCCATCGCACGGACGACCTGGGCTCCAATCCCACTCGAGCCTCCGGTGACCAGGACATTGCGGCCCGTCCGCCCCGACTCATCGGCATGATTCATGACATGTCCTGATCCGCCCCAGAACCGAGCGCGACTGCGATGTCAGTCAATGCGCCTGTCCAATGGCTTTGATAAAGCCAATCTCTACACCCTGGGTCATCTCCAATCCATCCGTTGCATGGACGATGAAAGGGTGAAGTCCGTGTCGGGTGGGAAACGATGGGGGTGCCCCGCGAGGCAGGACCGCCCACTCGCCCGGACGACGGCAAGAGCGCCAGGGACGAGGACCCTTTCCTCGAACGGTCGCGGACCCGGGCCTACGTCATCGACGAGCGCGTGACGACCGACGGGTGATTCACGTTCGCGGCGCTCGGCCCCCGGGCTGACAGGGCGATGCAGAGCTGCGCGGCCCAGTACAGCAGCATGATGGCGTAGCCCGCGCCGGGCAGGGGCCGCACGAACAGCTTGATGGACAGCAGGCCGTCACTGGCGGCGAACAGCAGCGCGCCCGTGAACGCCAGCCACTGCTCGCGCCGCGCCAGCCCCGGACCGCCCAGCAGCGCCCAGGCCCGCCAGCCCATCGTGCAGATGACGGCGACATACGCCATCACGGGCAGCGCCATGCTCCCCAACCCGGGCCCCAGGGCCACGCTGGCGCCCACGGCCAGGACCAGGAAGGGGAGGGCCCTGCGCAGGTGGAGCTTCCGCGTCACGCAGAGGTAGCCGGCCGCATAGCTGACATGGGCCAGCAGGAAGGCCCCCAGGCCCGGCAGGAACAGCTCCGGCCCCACGTCCAACAGCACGTCTCCCAGCAGCGACAGGGCCAGTCCCGCGAAGATCCACCGTGCGTAGCGCCCCCGGGGCTGCCACAGCCACAGGAGCAGGCAGATCATCGGCAGCGCCTTGGTGGCCACGCGGAGGTCCCGGCGCTCCAGCTCCAGCACCAGCAGGAAGCCCACCGCGCCCGCCAGGCCCACGCCCGCGAGGATCCTCGTTCCACCTGTCAGCTCCCGACCCATGGCGGGCACCTTACCCCGGGGTGTGCTCCAACCCCAGACAGTCGCATTCCCTTCTCCCGGGATTTTTTCCGCGAGACAGGACCGCTTCCGGTGAGTGATTCAATGACAACTGGATTTATACGCCCAGGTCCGTGCGCGTCATGAACGCTTCACCCTGAAGAATAGGCCCCGCCGTGGCCTGTTCAGAGGGAAGCCGGTGGGGCCGCCCTGCCTCGTCTGTCGAATGCGTTCGGGATTCGACCCCGGGAAAAAGTCGGCTCAGGGGGCTTGTGGCATGCGGGGCGGGCTGGCACCATTTGGAACGAAATGCTGGATATACCCGGATGGCGGGTGTCGGTGTGGCTGCCATTCGAATGGAGAACAGCGTGCAACGAACGGATGTGATCCGGCTCACCGACGGCCGACTTCTGCATCACGAGCAGTTCGGAGACTCCTCGCGGGTCGTGCTGCGCGTCAGCGAGCGCTACCGATTCGCGCTGGAGCTCCTGGCCCGGCGAGACGCTCGCCTGCGTGACGTCGCGGGCCGCATCGAGACCTTGGACGCCACGACGGCGGAGGTCGTGTTTGGCGATCTGCTGGTGCGCGCGGCGCTGGAAGCCGCCATCAGCCGACTGGAGACGTCGGGGCCGGACGGGGCCGTGGGCGAGGAGCTGCCCGGGGTGCTGGAGGAGGCGCTCGCATGCGTCGCTCGAACGCCGGGCCGGTGCCTCTCGCGCTCCGCGATGGGACGCGACCTGGCCGTGGGCCCCGAGGGCAGGGTCTGGGTGTGGGATCTCCCGGAGGAGTCGACGCCCCTTCGCGACAGGCTGCGCGAGAGCATCCGCACGGGGTTCATGCCGGGTGCTGAAAGCAGCGTCGACATCATCCGCCCCACGCTGGCCATGGTCGCGGGACTGGAGCGCGCATGCGCGCTGCTCCAGCGGCTGGTGCCGCAGATGACGGCCAGCATCTTCCGGCACCTGCACTCCATCGCCATCGCGAACATCCGGGGGCCGCGCGGCCGGATGTTGACGGGCTCCGGGGGCGACGGCACCCCGTGCATGATCTTCATCGACCCGCACGAGTTGGAGAACCCCTGGGATACGGCGGGCCACATCCTCCATGAGGCGGTGCACCTCAAGCTCTCCGACCTGATCCGCACGGGCGCCATCGTGACGGACGACGGGCCCGTCGAGCTGGCCTGGGGCCGGAAGACGTCGCTGTCGAACAGCATCTTCGCCTACCACGCGTACGCGCACATGCAGGTGTTTCGCGCCGCCGTGGAGCACCTGGGGCCCGCCTGCCACGCCGAGTTCGGCGCGCCCCGGGACTACGTCGCTCCAGCGCACGCGATGTCGGTGGTGAACAACGACACCCGCAAGCCCTTCTCCCGGGCGGAGGAGCGGCTCGACTTCCTGCACACCCAACTGGAAGGGCCCCTGGCGTCGCGGGTGACGCCGTATGGGCGGGAGATGATCGCCTGGCTCTGGGAGGCCATCCGTCCGCTGGAGGCATTGGGGGACGTACGGTCCGGCACGACGGCCGGGCCCGTCGCGACGCCGTCGGTTCCCAGCCTGGGACGGGCTCCCTCGCCGGTGCGCTATCGCCAGGGCCGGGACCTCTCCCTGCGCCGCTCGCCGTCATCAGAGGTGCTGTTCGCGCTGGATCCGGGCTCGCGGAAGATCGTCACGCTGAACCTCCCGGCCTGGCTGGCCTTCGAGTTGTGCGACGGCAAGACCGAGCAAGAGATGCTGTCGTCCTATACCGCGTCGCTGGGGCTCGGGGCCGAGCGCGCCTGGGCGCAGCTCGCGCCGACCCTCGAGGGACTCGTGTCGAGTGGAATGATTGAACCGGTCAGCGAAGGGCGGGTGTCGTGATGGGCGCTTCGGACGTCATCCATGCGGCGGACCGGGCGCTCACGGCGCATCCCTCCTTCGGGGACTCGCCGCGCATCCTCGCGAAGGTCCTGACCCGCTATCGCTTCGGCCTGGAGCTGTTCGCCGAACGGCTGCCCTCGCTGGCGCACGCGGTGAGCACCGTGGAGGCGCTCGACGATGTCGACGCACGTCGCATCTTCTTCGACCCGCTGGTGCGGCTGACGCTGGAGCAGGCCTTCTCCGACCTGGAGGCCGGCCGGCTGGCCTCGCCCCATCCCCTCGAGGAGATGTTGCCCGGAGCCCTCCAGGCGCTTCCCCTGGGGCTGTGCGAGTCGCGCATGCCTTCGCGCTTCCGGGTGGGAACGGAGACTCCGAAGTGGCTGTGGGACGTGGCCCAGCGCGGTGATGCCTATTCCCAGGCGCTGCATCAGGCGTTCGATGGCATCTTCCTGACGAACCCCAAGAGCGGCGGGAAGCTGCTGAGCCCGGATGCCTCCGCGCAGGGGAAGATCAACGACTCCATCGCGCTGCTCTCCCAGCTGTTGCCCCACTCCGGGGCGAGCGCGCTGACGCACATCGAGGCCATCGCGCTGCTCAGCGCCCGGCTCGAAGGTGGCACGGTGCTGTCCGCCGCCGGTGGGGACCTGACGCCCTCCACCATCTTCCTGTCGCTGAAGGACCTGGGGAACCCCTGGGATGTCGCCGGATGCCTGCTGCACGAGGGGCTTCACATGAAGCTCTTCGACGCGACCCGTTCGGTCTCCATCGCGGCGAAGCCCGAGGAGACCATCCAGGTGCCGTGGCGCGACGTGCGCTGGTCCATCGTCCGCACGGTGTTCGCCTACCATGTGTATGTCCACCTGGCGCTCTTCAAGGCCGCCGCGCTTTCGGCGGACCGTTCGCTGATTGAACGCTTCGGTGACCCGTCCGCCTACGCCACGCGTCCGCATGCGATGTCGGTGGTGAACAACGATGGCGGCTCGCGCTTCGGGCGCTCGGTGGACCGGGCCCGCTACCTGGGCGAACAACTCCAGACGGAGTGGTCGCACCTGCTCACGCCGCAGGGACGGGACTTCGTCCGGTGGCTGGCCGAATCCCTGGCACCCGTCGACCGCGAGGTGTTCAGCAAGGCAGCCCCCGGGCGCGCGGGCGCCCCGGAGAAGGCGGCCTACCAGAAGGTTCGCGGTCTGCGGGCCCGCCCCTCGACCCGGGGCGAGTGCCTGATGGTTTTCTCGCCAGACGCGCCAAAGCTGCACTGGCTCGATCTGAATGCGTGGTTGATCTTCGAACTCAGCGATGGCCGGACGTTCGCTGAGATGGAGCGGGCGTATCTGGAGGCGATCGGGGGGCGTGTTGCCCCCGATGAAGCACGCCGCCAGTTGCGCACGGGGCTGGAGACGCTTGTACGCAGCACCCTCGTAGAGCCAACCCGGCAGCAAGGAGAAATCGCATGAACAACGGATCGCAGTGGCTTGAGACCGTGAAGGACCTCCTGGCCAAGAAGGAGCAGCTGCAGGAGCCCACCGTGACGTGCGGGTCGAGTGCGGAGCGCCAGTGGTGGCCGCCGTACATCGTCTCCGACACGGCGAAGAAGGAAGACTGATTCAAGGTCGGTCCGATGATCCGCCCGCCGTGTCCGCGCTCGCATGCGGGCGCGGCGGGCCCCAGGACCGGACGACCGGACGTCGACGCAGTGCGGACCTCCCAGACCCGCCGAGGGCTTCCAGCGAATGAGCACCTATGACGTCGTGGTGGCGGGAAATGGCGCGCTGGGTCTGGCGACCGCGCGTGCCCTGTCGCTCCAGGATCCCACCCTGAGGATCGCCGTGGTGGGGCCCGCGGGCCGACCCGGCGGAGCCTCCGGTGCCGCCGGGGCCATGCTGGGCTGCTACGGCGAGGTGACGGCCCCGCTGCTGCGCACCGCGCCGGGCCGCGCGCGACATGCCCAGGGTGTGCTCGCCGCGCGCCTCTGGCCCGAGTGGCTGGAGGGATTGAACAGCGAGCTGCCCGCGGAGGAGCAGGTGCGGCTCGACGCCGGCACCATCGTGTTCAGCAACGCGAAGTCCGGCACCATCGAGGATGAGAACTACGCCGCCATTCAGCAGGCGGCCACGGCGGAGGGCGAGCCCTTCGAGGAGCTGGATCCGAACCACGTCCCCGGCCTGTACCCCGCAGAGGACTGCCGGCCGAAGCGGGCCCTGTTCCTGCCGCGCGAAGGCTCCGTGGACGCAAGCCGCCTGTTGAGGGGACTCACGCGGGTGCTGGAGCAGGCGTCGAAGGTTTCGCTCATCGACGGGGCGGTCAAGGCGCTGGACGTGAGCGCCGGGCGCGTCACCGGCGTGCGTCTGGAGGACGGCCGGACGCTCGCGGCCCCCCAGGTCGTGCTGGCCATGGGCGTCGGGACGCAGGCCGTCCTGGACGAGCTGCCGGAGCTGGCGCGCCGCATCCCGCGCATCTTCAGCGGGGGTGGGACGTCGCTGCTGCTCCAGGTGCCGAGGACGCAGCTCAAGCACGTGGTGCGGACGCCGAACCGCGCGTTCGCCTGTGGCCTGCATGGCATGCCCCGCGCGGGCAACCAGCTCTACTTCGGCGCGACGAACATCCTGATGGCGCGGCCCATGCTGCGCACCACGCCGGCCGACATGTTCTTCCTGCTGGAGTGCGTCCTGGAGCAGATCGACCAGGACCTCTGCGCGGCGCAGCTCGTCGGCTGGCAGGCCGGCAACCGGCCCGTCACCGTGGACACGTGCCCCCTCATTGGCCCGACGTCCGTGGAAGGACTGTGGCTGCTCACCGGCACGTACCGGGATGGCCTCTTCCAGTCACCCCTGCTGGGCCAGCACCTGGCGCGGCGGATGCGGGGACAGCCCGGGCTGGTCCGCGAGGACTTCCCGCCGGAGCGCAAACCCATCTCCCTCTACACGCTGCCGGAGGCGCGGGAGGAGGCGCTCAAACACTATCTGGCCATGGGCTGGGAGCACGGCATCCGCCTGCCCAAGGTCGGCTGGCACCGCTCCTTCCCCCGGTTCTACCAGCAGATGCTGGACTCGCTGTACGACGAGCTGGGGGAGGAGGAGTTCGTCCTGCCGCCGGAGCTGCTGGCCATCGTCGACGGCAACCGCGCGGCGATGGTGCCCTTCTTCCGCAACTACTACGCGGAGGTCCGCAAGGCCTGGGCTTGACGCGCCGGGTCGTCCGCCGCCCCCCGGGCGCCATGACAGAACCATGACAATCACGTGGCGGACCCGTGGCCACCGGGTCCCACCCCACCTTGTAGGTTGAGCATCGTCGCTGACCCCAGCCCCGGTGCCTCCACCATGCGTGTGCTGACCTCCGATCTCCTCGTGGCCGCGGTCACGGAACTCTCGAAGGGCTCAAGGCTTGTCCGGGCGCGGGATGTGGTCGCCTGGTGCGAATACAACGGCGTGGACGCCCAGGGGGATGGGTTCAAGAACCAGGCGTTGTGGGAGGCGGACCACGACGAGGCCCGGGGCCGGCACCGGCTGCTCAAGTTCAGGAGTGGCGAGAGCCGGCAGTCCCGGATGGGATGGTCGCTCGTCGCTCACGCGGACCGCGCGCGTGAGGCCGCGGCGCACCTGGGGTGGGGCGAGCAGTGCTGGAACGGAGAGGCCTGGGACTGGCTCAACGGCAGCCCGCCCGTCCCCGCGCGGCGCTATGGCGCGGCGGCCCGGGACGAATCGGACGGGTGCCCCACGACGGAGGGCACCTCGCCGGGTTGAGGTGCCCGGGACGACTTCCCCGGGCAGAAGGGGACTACACGATGGGCCGGAAGATCTTCAGGCCGGAGCGGCCACCGGCACCCAGCGTGTTGCGCTCGATGAAGTCGCTCACGGACGAGCGGCCGTCGCCGGTGGTGATGGCCGTGTGGCCGTAGATGCTGCCCAGGCGCGACGAGGTCTTCTCCCAGGTGAGGACGAGGCCCGGGGTCTTCAGCGCCTCCGCGAGCGACATGTTGACCTGCTTGAACTTGTCCTTCGGCAGGTTGTTGTCGATCTGGTTGCCATTGCCCCAGACCTTCACGCCGAAGGCGTTCTGGATGGCCCGGCTGACGCCCGTGGCGCACAGGCCCTGGCTGTTGTACCCGCCCATGCCCATCGCCGCCGCACGGCCCGCCGCCGCCAGCTTGCGCATCGCGGGCGTCGCGCCGCCCGAGTTCCCGGCGCCCGCGCTCGAATCCACCTTGCCGCCGCCCTTGGAGCCACCCGTGCCGCCGGAGCCCTTCGTGCCGCCGGGAGCCTTCGTGCCGCCCTTGGCCGGCTGGAAGCTGTCGCTCCCGCTATGGCCGGGAACGCGCAGGGTCGCGCCCGCGTAGATGAGGTTCGGGTTGGCGATCTTGTTGGTTCGCGCCAGCGCGGAAACGCTGGTCTTGAAGCGAGCGGCGAGGGCCGAGAGGGTGTCGCCTTGACGAATGCGGTAGTTGGACATGCGGATCTCCTGGACCCATTGTCGGAGGGGCCTTTACGGAGTTGCGCGAGTTTCCCATGTTCTAGGAATCCGCCTGTCTTCCGCTGAGAGTGTTCCGGAGCGGATCCGCTGGTGCTCGAAAAAGTCAGTCGCGCCGATAGCCGAAGTTCTTGCGCATCAGCGCCAGGTACTCGGCCTCGGAGGTTTCCCGCCGGGCCTTCACCAGGGGTTGGATCTGCGGCGTGGCCACGTAGCGGAGCTGATCCGTCCCGTCGGTCGCGGCGCCGAAGATGACGTCGGCCACATCCTCGGAGGTCGCGCCGGCGCGGGTGTTGCGCAGGCCCGCGAAGACCGCCTCGGACCGCGTGAGGAATGGTGCGTAGTCCTCGATGCGCCCGGTCCGAGTCGCCTCGCCGCCGCTGCGCGAGACGAACTGGCTGTCGAGCACGCCCCCCGGTTCGATCAGCTTGACGGTGATGCCCAGGCCGACGAGCTCGTAGCTCAGCGCTTCGGAGAAGCCCTCCACCGCGAACTTCGACGCGCAGTACAGCGAACTCATGGGCAGTCCGAAGACGCCGGCCCCCGAGGTGATGTTGAGGATGACGCCCGACTTCTGGCGGCGCAGTTGGGGGAGCACGGCGCGCGTGACGTCCATCAGGCCGAACACGTTGACGTCGAACTGCTCGGCCACCTTTTCACGGGGCGTGGATTCAAAGACGCCGAACAGGCCGAAGCCCGCGTTGTTGATGAGCGCGTCGATGGCGCCGAACCGGGCGAGGCCCGCCTCGACGGCGGAGGTGATGCTCGCGCGGTCCTGCACGTCGAGCCGGGTGACGTGCACGTTGTCGAGCCCCTGGAAGTCCTGCCCTGCGTCGGGTGAGCGCATCGTGGCGATGACGTTCCAACCCGCGCGCGCGAAGCGGTGGACGGTGGCCCGGCCGAAGCCGGTGGAGCTGCCAGTGACGAGGGCGGTCTGGGGCATGGTCTGTCTCTAGCAACCGTGCTCTGCTGCCGGGAACTGCACGAAGGGGCATGCACTGATGCAGGGAATCGCACAATGAGTCAGCTCACGGAGCTTCGTGCCTTCGTCTGCGTCGCGCGGCACCGCAACTTCCGGGCGGCGGCGGCCGAGCTGCGGATCTCCCCCTCGGCGCTCAGCCACGCCATCGCCGGGCTCGAGGCGGAGCTGGGCGTGCGGCTGTTCCACCGCACCACGCGCTCGGTCGCGCTCTCGGACGCCGGGGAGCACCTGCTCGCGCGCGTCGCCCCGGCGCTCGAACAACTGACGCAGGCGGTGGAGACCCTGGATGACTTTCGTGCGAAGCCGCGCGGCACCCTTCGGATCAACACGTCGCAGGTGGCGGCGCGCTGGGTGCTCATGCCGTATGTACGCGAGTACGTGAAGCGCTTCCCCGACGTCCAACTGGAGCTCGTCACCGAGGACCGGCTCGTGGACATCGTCGCGGAGGGCTTCGATGCAGGGGTTCGCACCAGGGACCTCGTGCCGAAGGACATGATCGCGGTCGAGTGCAGCCCGCGCGTCCGCTACGTCATCGCCGGCTCGCCGTCGTACTTCGCCCGCCGCGAGAAGCCGAAGCGGCCGGATGACCTGCTCCAGCACGACTGCATCCGCTTCCGCATGACGAACGGTCGCGTCTATCGCTGGGAGCTGGAGCGCCGGGGCAAGGTCCTGTCGCTGGAGGTCAACGGCCCGCTCACGGTCAGCAGTGACCAACTGGTGCACCAGGCCGCGCTCGACGGAATCGGTCTGGGCTACTTCAGTGAGTTCATGGTGGCGGGGGACGTGGCGGCGGGGCGGCTGGTGCCCGTGCTGGAGGGCTGGATCCCCGAAGACGACGCGCTCAGCCTCTACTACCCTGGCCACCGGCACGTGCCCGCGAGCCTGCGTGCGTTCGTCGACGTCCTCAAGGAGCTGCGCGGCCGTCGCTGAGCTTCGCGACGGCGCGCGCGGGAAGGACTTCAGTTGATGGGGCAGCTTCCGCCCGAGCAGTAGAAGCAGGCGCTGGTGCAGTTGGAGCCACTGCAAAGCGAGATGTCGGGGCCGTGGCAGGACGGGGATGAGACATCCGTCATCGTGTAGTCGGTGTAGATGTCGCCGCAGCCAATCACCCGGTCATCGGCGCCGCCGTAGGTCTCCACCGACATGCTGTTGCCCACGTACGTCGCGCCGCTCGCGGGCTTGCCCGTCTTCCACTGGCCATAGCTCACGAAGCTGGCGGCGTTGCCGGGAACGATCTCCGAGCCCAGCTTGACGTGGAGCATGCCGTTGACCGGCACCTGGAGCGTGGAGGTGCTGGCCGTGCCCCGCTTGTAGTTGAAGTCCACGGGCCCGTTGCCGGTGCAGTTGGCGACACCGAAGTGGGCGAAGTGCCCCGGGTGATTGAAGTTGAGGTCCGTCCAGTTCGTGGCGCGCAGGCGCACGACGGTCGCCCTGCCCTGGATGATGTCGCAGGAGCGGAGCTTGGGCTGGCACGTCCCCTTGTCATAGGCACCGAGCGTGTAGTCACAGCCGCTGGTGCAGTACGTATCGCTTGGATGGGCGGTCCCGATGACCTCCTGGCTGGGGTCCCCGCACGTGGCATCGCCATAGACGGTGCCGACCCAGTCGCGGAAGGACTGCGAGCAGCTCGCCGCGAGGGACTGGCCTCCGGAAGCGCTGGCCGTGGGCGGGGTGGCGAGCGCGTCCGCGTTCTCCCGCTGGAGCTGCTCGCGCGTGGCACGGTCCACCGTGAGGCGCGCGTTTCCCGCGAGCGCCGCGGGCAGCGCCTGATGGGCGGGCGCTACCGCCAGGAACACCTCCGCAGGCGTGTGTGACTTGAGGAAGCGGGGGGCGATGAGGGGACGCGACGGATAGGTCGCCGCGACCGCCACGTCGACCTCGCCCCGGTCGTTCTCCAGCCAGAGGACATGGTTGCCGGGAGACCCGGTGACCCGCGCGATTTCACGCGGGCCGGAGGCCGCGGGCGGTGCCGCATGGACGGGGGACGCGCCGACGAGCCAGCCGGCGCCGACGAGCGCCAGGGCGAGGGATGTGGAGAGGGGCTTCAAGGGGAGGCTCCAGGGGATGATGGCGTTCATTCGCCGCTGCTCCCTGGAACGGGGGGACCCGTGATTTCTCCTCACCTCCGAAATACGAATCCTGGGGCGTGGCACACGCGCGCGCCGACACCGTGCGCACGGCCGTGCTCCCAGGGGGCGCTTTGTAGGACGTCGCCCCTCATCAGGACCTGGGAAGTCCATGGCCAACGGATGCGACACGATACGCACGCGAGGTGCCGCGAGGCGTGCTCTACCGGACGTGACATGCCTTCTTCCCATGCGTCGCGGTTCGCCCTGCTCGGTCTTCTCGTGTTCATGTCCGCTTGTGGTGACGACCCGGAGCCGGGCACGGGCGGTCCTTCGGATGCGGGCACCTCGCGCCCGGATGCGGGCGTGGACGCGGGCCTGCCTCCGCCCGAAGTCGTCGCGGTTCCCCGGACGCAGGTGACGCTCGGCGGGCGCGAGTACCGGGCCTACCAGCGGCCGGGAGACACCTTCCGCATCGTCTGCGAGGAGCCCTGTCCCATCGAGGAGACGTACCTCGTCGCGCGCTACGCGGGCTTCCTGGCGGTGAAGGACGACGTGGTCGCGGTGGCGGGGGTGGACGTGTCGCCGAGGATGGTGCCGGTGGACATCCATCTGACGGGTGACAGCCTCTGCGGTCCGAAGGGGACCGCGTCCGGCAGCTCGTTCATGAACCAGACGGGAATCGAACCGGGGCCGGGTTCGAATGTCTGTCTCTGGGAGCTGGAGGCTTCCCAGGCGAAGCCGCCGGACATCGCGCGGCCCCTGACGGTCCGGAATGCGCTGGCGCGCGCGAACCAGGTGCTGGTGGCGCACGAGTACTCGCACATCGTGCTCTTCCTGCGACAGGAGCTGTCCCACGAGTGGCTCGTGCGGGCCATCTCCTACCGGGTGGGCGGACAGGCCAGCAGCCTCTGCGACGACATCAACCACCAGTTCGCCCCCACCGCCTGGGAGCTCTGCCAGCGCAACGGCCTGGACTACGCGCAACTGGCGGAGGGCCTGCGGAAGGTGGACGCGCTGTGGTCGGCGGACGGAGGCACCGAGGAGCTTCACGCGGGCGTGCCTCGCGCCACCTCCGTGTACCAGTACCGGCGCATCCTGGATGGGCTCGCGGGAAGCGACACACTGGCCGCGTGCATCGCGGGAGGGGAGCTGAGAGCGAACCAGTGCGGAGACGCCTCCCTGTTCACGCCCGCCTCGGGCACCGTGAGCCTGTACGAGGGGAGGGTGCGGTGGGAGCTGCCGGCAGGCGCGCTGACGCAGTCGGTCCAGGTCGAGCCGGGGAACTGGCGCACCGGCATGGTCGTCCCGACGCAGTGGAACCCCTTCATGTTCGCGCACGACTACGACTTCGAGCCCGCGACACAGGTGTTCAAGCAGCCCGTGCGGCTGACCGTGGCGTATGACCCGAAGCTGCTTCCGGACGGAGGCGCGGAGTCCTCGCTCACGCTCTACTGGATGCCCCCCGCAGCGCCGGCCCAGGCGGTCCCGGGGGCGGTGCTCGACACGGAGGCGAACACCGTCAGCGGGTTGGTTTCCAGACTCGGGCGCTACATCGTCGCGCCCCGCTGAAGCCCTTGGGCCGCGAGGGAAGACTCCCCCGCGGCCCAGGGCCGACACTCAATGCGGAACGCTCAGCCGCAGCCGTAGCAGCGTGGGCTCCACCCAGGTGCTCGCTTCGGGGCCTCCAGCGGCGGCCTGGGCATCCAGGGACGCGTCGATGGCGGCCTTCAACCGGTCGGCCCGCGACGTCACCGCCGGGTGCAGGTCCGCCAGGATGTTGTGGGTCGGCGGCGTGGCGGCGACGCTGAAGAGCGCGTACATGTCCATCACGTCGTTCATCACCGGCGTCACCTCCACGTCCTGCGCGGTGTCGTAGCCGGACAGCACGGCGTCATCGCCGTACAGCAGCCCGCGCAGGTTCTCGTCGTGGTCCAGCGACAGGGGCAGGGCCAGCGCCACGTAGGCCTGCCACAGCAGCCGCGTGCCCGTCATCCGCTTGGACTGGACCTGCAACGCATCCCCACCCTGGTTCATCCGCGTGGCGATGGAGCCGTAGAACTGACGCTGCTGGTTCTTCAGCTCCTCCACCATCCGGGTGCGCACGGTGGCGCGGAAGGTGTTGGCCATGACGAAGTCGGACGGCGCGACGTTGCCCTGGACATAGCTCCAGCGCTTCGCCATCGCCTCCTGGGGGTTCTGGGTGTTGTTCGGGTTGTAGGTGGCCCGGTCGCTCTCACGCACCAGCACGACGAAGTCCTGGCCGCCGGTGAAGACGTGGCCGTACACCCGCTCCGACTTCATCGTGTTGGTGGCCGCGTCCCGGTAGGTGTAGCGGACGTAGACGTTGGACTGGAGCCGGTACTTGCGCTCGTAGTAGCCGCCGAAGCCGGTGAAGACCTCGGAGTACAACTGCCAGCTTCCCTCGCCGCACAGGTCGATGCTGGCGCTGTCCACGTTCATGTTGTCCGCGATGAGCAGCGGGCGCAGCACGTCATGGTTCCAGCGGGCCGGGTCCACGCCCAGGTAGTCCGCCGAGCCGTCCCCGTTGTGATCGCCCCACTGGCCGCCCGCGCACGGCACGATGCCCTTCTCCCCCTGCTTCAGGAAGTGCGTCGCCGGCTCCTGCTCCGGGACGCCCCACAGGTCGATGCCCTGCATGCCCCGGGTGGGGTCGTACCGCCAGGTGATCTCCGCGTTGTCGATGAGCTGCTTCAGCACGGCCCAGTCCGCCTGGTAGCGCGCGTGAAGTCCGGCGAACAGCGGCTTGCCGATGTTGCGCAGCGCCGTGTCCAGCTGCGTGCCCGCGGTGATGAGGTTCGCGTGCCGCGTGGCGAGCATGGTGCCGCCCAGGACGGGCTGCTCCTCGAAGAGCTGCGCGTAGGCCTCCGAGCCCGTCATCCAGTCCTTCGGGCTGGAGATGCGCTCGGCGTGCAGCATGCCCAGGCCCAACTGGAGGGGGAACTCCCGCAGGTAGTTGATGTTGTAGGTGAGCGGGTGCGTGGACAGCTCGTCCGCGGGGCTGATGTCCGGGTTGGCGCCGCGCCCGTCGATGCCCGCGAGGATGGTGGAGAAGCGCGCGTCCACCGCGCCCCACTTGGAGAACTGGTTCTCCGCCGGCACGAACTCCTCTTCGTAGCGCATGGGGGTGGGGTGGCGTGAGCTCCAACCGAGGTACGACCACACCGACAGTTCGAACGCGTCGTTCTTCGTGTCGTTGAAGTATTCGTACATGCTCTGGTCCACGCGGTTGAGCCCCGCCTGGAGCGAGTGCAGCGACTCCTGGACCTCCTGCACGTTCTGGTTCACGAGGCCCAGGTTCCAGTCCACCAGCGCGAAGCGGTCGTGCATGTCCCGGTGGATGTCATTGAGCTTGCGGTCCACCCGGTCGAAGCGGCTGATCATCCTCCCCTGCATCTGTTCCACCAGCTGATGCAGCTTGCGGACCTCCTGGAGGATGATGGCCTCGATGGGCGGCTCGTCCGGCTTGCTCAGCAGGGAGAAGAGCTGGAAGGCGGCGCTGATGATCTGGCCGGTGAACACCGCGGCGCTGACGATCTGGAAGCCCTTGGCGCCCAGGTCCAGGATGCCGCTGACCTTCTCCGCGATCTTGATGGAGCTCTCCGCGTACTTCGACACCGCCTCCAGGGTGGTGTTCAACGCCTTGCTGAACTTCACCAGGTCGTTGGCGAACTCCACCGCGCCGTCCTTCTTGAACAGCTCCGCGACCAGTCCCAGTCCGCCCGTCACGCCCTCGCGCACGCCGTTGAGCTGGTCTTTCAGCTGCGTGCCGCGCGCCTTCGCCGCGTCGATGGCCGTCTTCAGGGCGGCCTCCTCCGGCGTGGCCGTGGCCGTCGTCATCGCGGCCCCTTCTCCGGTGCCCCCGGCCAGGGCCAGCGTCGCGCCGGGCTTCTTCAGCGCGAGGGCGGCCCGGTAGGCCTGCTCCGCCACGTTCAGGGTGTTGAGCATGTCGGAGTACTGCTGCACGGCGGCCAGGCCCTGGGTGCTCGCGGCCACCATGAAGGCCCGCGCCTCCTCGGGGGTGGCGGACAGGCTTCCGTCCGTCCCGAGGTGCGGCAGGATGAAGCCCGCCATGGGCCCCAGGGGATGCACGGCCAGCATCTGGGCCGCGCCCTGCGTGGTGTGCACGCCCAGCGCCGCGCCGATGCCGCCCCCGTTCACCGCCGCCGCCAGCGCGGCGTTTCCCTGCGCCAGGTCGAACAGCTTGCTCCAGGTCTCCTCCGTGAAGGATTCGGCCTCCAGGTAGCGCTCCACCTGCGAGTGGGCGTTGGCGAGGCCGCGCTCCAGGTCCAGGCCGTTGTGCATGCTGGCCAGCAGGGCGCGCGCGTGGGCCCGCAGCGCCCGTCCGGGGGCGGTCGTGGTGGACATGGCCGGCTCGGCCCGGGCGAGCATGCGGAGCATCACCCGCATCAGGGGGCCGCTGCCGTCCGTCGCGGGGTCGAAGGGGTAGGCGTCGAGCGCGGTGGAGAGGGTGCTGATGCCCGCGTTGAGCTCCGCCTGCGTCAGCGACGGGTTGTCACGCGCGAGGGCGTACGCCGCGCCTGCCAACAGGTGCAGCTTGGGCGACTTCTTGTACATGGCCACCGTCGCGTACACGCGCCGGTCCACCTCCTGCTTGGACAGGGAGAAGGCGTTGCGGCACTCCGAACAGGTGAGGGGTGAATCATAGACGGGTGAGCCCAGGCTCCCGGAAGCGGTCCATTGCGCGGCGGCCTGCGCCCGCACCTGGGAGACAGGGGTGGCGCCAGGGGCCTGTCCCTCCACGAAGCCCGCGCCACAGTCGGCGTCCGGCGCGGTGCCATGGCTGACGTCACGGCAGGCATTGTAAAGGGGCGCGCCACTGCCGGGGCCGCATGCGCCCACCATCGTTCCGCACTGGGCCGCGTCGGTGACCCATGCGCCGTTCACCTGGCACGTCTGGGGATTCACGCACGCCGTCGTGCACGCGGATTCCACGGTGCCGCACTGGGGCCCCGTGCCCGTCGCGGCGACCGGGTAGTTGGAGAAGGTGATGAAGCAGGACTCGGGGCCAATGCTCGTGGCGCCCTTCTGGGAGGCGCGTCCACCGCCCCGCACGGACTCCTCACCGCCCGGTGTGCTGCCGATGTACCAGAGCCAGGTGATGCCTGCCTGCTCCGACAGCGGCACGTTCGTCCTCACGTAGCCCTGGGCCATCGTTTCGCACGTGACGCCCGGACGCGACGAGTAGGGCAGCACCGCTTCGTGGATCCCCCGCGTGTAGCCGAAGTCCGCGTGATGGCAGGTGCCATAGGCGGTGCACGTCTTGGGGCGGGTGTCCTGGCCACACACCGAGGAGGCCGTCCGCGCGTAACACTCCAGGCTGTAGGTGAAGGTTCCGGCGCAGGTCCAATCGCCGGTGGCGATGTCGTCGGCCGGGCACGACAGGCCCTGCGCGACGGCATGGACGGCATCGGGTGCTTCGCCGGGCCAGGCCACGGGAGCGACCGCCTCACCGCAACCCCAGAGCCCCAACGCGGCCACCACGCCGTGGAGCCAGCGCGGACGCCAGCCTCCCGCGCGCACGGAGGGCGTCGCTGGACGCACCTCTCCCCTCAACGACGATTCTCGAGACACAGGCATGGGATGACTTCCCCCTCGTACGGGCCGGACACGGTCCGGGACGGCGGTGGCCGTCCAGGCTCGATACGGAGGGACGGCGGAATCCTGGTTCTGTCACCTCCAAGAAAGACGGCCCTGGAAGGGACCCGCTAACGCACTGCGTATTGTGGCCCCCCTGGCCGAAGCCTAAACAAGACGCTGTTGTCACTCTGCCAATAAGCGATGGAGGCCGCGCGAATGAGACTGAGATGGAGCCGTGAGTGGGCGTTATCGAGTTCCCTGATGCTCACCCTGGTGGTTTCCCGGGCGGGCGCGGACCCCCTGCCGTTGCTGGAGACGACAAGCCTTCGCTCGCCGTTCTCCGCGGCCTGCAACGGCAAACCGGACGCCACGCCGCTGCCGGTGGACCCACGCACCCTGGTGGTGCCGAGCGTCAACAAGCCGGGCACCGCGGTGCAGTTCAACGCCTTCTGGGTGGACCTGCACACGCCGCCCGCGCCGTTCGTGTCGAACCTGGCCCCCAACCCGCAGACGTGCGGCGAGTTCCGGGCGAGCGTCGCCCGGGGGCGCTCGAACATCTCCACGAAGGGCTACTTCCAGCCGTTCAGCAACGCGCTGGCCTACTACAACATGTACATGCTCTGGGGGTACCTCATCCGCCCCAGCGACTTCGACGAGCAGATCATCAATCGCTACGGGCTCGCGAAGGCCCCTTTTCGCAATCCCTACCCGTTTCCGTGGGAGAACCCCAACCTCACGCAGGGCGGCAGCGGCCAGTTGCCCATCGGGCTCGTCCAGGAGCGGGACGCGAACGGGCGCTACACGGGCAACATCGGCTCCAGCTGCTCGGGGTGCCATGACTCGCGGCTGGGCACGGAGCAGGAGGCCGGCTTCACGTGGGGCCGCTCCAGCGACGCCTCCGACTCCGGGTTGATCCAATCCGACCTCTTCCGCTCCACGGGCGTGGGCAACGTGCTCCAGCTCGCCCCCATTCCCTGGAGCGTGGGGCGGGGCTCGAGCGACGCCATCGGCATCGTGGACCTGCTGCCCGCGCTCTTCGACATGGACTCGCTCGCGCTGGCGCCCAGCCTGTTGGAATACTTCCCGACCCATGCGGGTGGCATGTCGCGCGCGCCCAACTGGTGGCAGCGCGCCTTCAAGACGCGGCAGTTCTGGGACGGGGCGCTCACGTCGGACAACGTCCGCTCGGAGATGGCCTTCGGCGTCGCGAACCTGGGGCTGTCGCCCGCGCAGCGGCGGGGGCTGACCGCCGAGTTCGAGGACAATGA
Organism: Myxococcaceae bacterium; assembly: GCA_004173515.1. Classification (GTDB taxonomy): domain Bacteria; phylum Myxococcota; class Myxococcia; order Myxococcales; family Myxococcaceae; genus Corallococcus. The sequence goes on from SECN01000022.1 coordinate 35,932, forward strand.
CAACTTCTTCATCTCGCTCTCCCCGCCGGCCTATCCCACGACCCTCAACACGGCGCTGGCGGAGCAGGGCGCGGTGCTCTTCCACGAGCGCGACCTCTGGGCGAATGGCGCCAACGCCAACATCCCCAAGGCCGCGGGCAACGGCTCCTGTGCAAGCTGCCACGGCGTCTATTCGCCCCGGTACGCGGCGAACCCGGCCTACCTGCCGGACCCGCGTCTCAAGGGCGTCGCGGGCGTCGTCACGCCCATTGAGACCATCCGGACGGACCCGGCGCGCAAGGAGCTGATGGCGGACGAGCGCAAGAGAAGGGCCTGGAACACGTCCATCCTCGCCTACAACGACCAGGCGCCCAACCACGGCCCCTTCTACGACGACCTCCTCATGAGCGCGCTGCGCCGCGTGCCGCGCAGCGCCTATGACAACAGCCAGGGGCCGGTGTACTCGCCCGAGGGGCCGAACATCTGGCTCAAGCCGTTTGGCTACATCGCGCCGCCGCTCTATGGCGCCTGGGCCTCCGCCCCCTTCTTCCACAACGGCAGCGTGCCCACCCTCTGGGATGTGCTGAAGCCGTCGGACCGCCCCAAGGTGTGGAAGCGCAAGCAGACCGCCGCCAACGCGCTGGGCAGCAACGCGGGCTACGACATGAGCTACGCGGCCTATGACTTCGCGAAGCTGGGGTGGAAGGTGACGGCGCTGGCGTGCGGCAATTCCCCCGCCAATGACCCGTTCATCCCGTGCAGCCAGGAGATGGCGACGCCCGACATCCTCTTCGCGAACATCGCCAACCTGGTCGCCAACTACAACTCCCTGGCCTACCAGTCGCCGCCGCCCATCACGCAGAAGCAGATCCGTTCGCGGATGATCTTCAATTCATACCTCTACGGACTGGGCAACGGCGGCCATGACTTCACCCAGTCGATGACCGACAGCGAGCGCTGGGCCGTCATCGAATACATGAAGACGCTGTAGGCCTTCTGGAAGACGCAAAAAAGGCAGGTGGCGCCGGGGAGGAAATCCGGCGCCACCTGCCTTCAAACGTTTCACATGAAGCGCTTGAACAGCCCCAGCTTCCCGGCGTAGGGCGGGTAGCGCAGCTTCATGTCGAGCGCGAAGGGCCGCTTCACCACGCTCTTCTTGTGGCTGAAGGCGTCGAAGCTGGACCGGCCGTGGTAGCCGCCCGTTCCGGACTCGCCCACGCCTCCAAACGGCAGCCCCTCCGCGGCGAAGTGGACGCACACGTCGTTGGCGACCGCGCCGCCGCTGGAGGTCTCCGCGAGGACGCGCTCGTTCACCGCCGCGTCCTTCGCGAAGCTGTAGAGGGCGAGCGGCTTCGGACGCGAGCGCACGAAGCGGATGGCCTCGTCGATGCTCGGACAGTCGACGAGCGGGAGCAGGGGCCCGAAGATCTCCTCCTGCATCAGCGGACTCGACAGGGGCGCGTCCGTGATGACGGTGGGGGCGAAGTAGCGGCTGGGCGCGTCGCGCTCGCCGCCGAAGGCGACCTGTCCGTCGGCCGCGAGCGCGCTGATGCGCTCGAAGTGACGGGCGTTGATGATGCGGCCGTAGTCGCTGCTCTCGCGGGCGTCCGCGCCGTAGAAGCCCTTGACGGCCTGCTGCACCAGGTCCGCGAAGCGGCCCTTGAGGTCCGGGGGGATGAGCACGTAGTCCGGCGCGATGCAGGTCTGCCCGGCGTTGACGTACTTGCCCCAGGCGATGCGGCGCGCGGTGACCTCCAGGTCGGCGCTCCGGTCGACGATGCAGGGGCTCTTCCCGCCCAGCTCCAGCACCGTGGGCGTGAGGTGCCGGGCCGCGGCCTGGGCCACGACGCGTCCCACGCCGGGGCCTCCGGTGAAGAAGATGAGGTCCCAGCGCTCTTCCAAGAGCAGGCGGCTCTCCTCCGCCGCGCCCTCCACGACGGCGACGACCTCTGGCGCGAAGGCCTGGCTCAGCATCCGCGCGAGCACGCGGGAGGTCGCGGGGGCGTGCTCACTGGGCTTCACCACGGCGGTGCAGCCCGCGGCGAGCGCCCCGATGAGCGGTGCGATGGACAACTGGTAGGGGTAGTTCCAGGGCGCGATGATGAGCGTGACGCCCAGCGGATCCGCGTACTGGTAGGCCCGCGCCGGCTGGATGACGAGGGGCGCGGAGCCCCGTCGTGGCTCCATCCACGCCTTCACGTGCTTGAGCGCGTTTCTTATCTCCCCATGGATGCTGCCGACCTCCGTGAGGTAGGCCTCCTCCGGGCTCTTGGACAGGTCCGCGTGGAGGGCCTCGAGGATCTCCGCCTCGTGCTGGCGCGCCGCCCGCTCCAGCGCCCGCAGCTGCTCCCGCCGCCATTCCAGCGGGAGCGTGACGCGGGTCTCGAAGTACGCACGCTGACGCGCGACGAGCGCCGTCGCGTCGAGCGTGGCCCCTTCCTGGGGGGCCTGCGCCCTGGCCTGGGCAGCTACGGCAGGCATTGGCCCTTCTCGGCCTTCTCGACGAGGGACGCGGGCGGCAGGAAGTGCTTGCCGTAGCGCTCCGCGAGCTGGCGCGCGCGACTGACGAAGCCGCGCGGCCCGGTGCCGGTGGGGCCCTCATACCCGTTGATGTACTGCACCACGCCGCCCGTCCAGGCCGGGAAGCCGATGCCGAGGATGGAGCCCACGTTCGCGTCCGCGGCGGAGCGCAGGACGCCCTCGTCGAAGCAGCGCACCGTGTCGATGGCCTCCGCGAACAGCATCCGCTCCTTCATGT
>SECN01000749.1 GCA_004173515.1 Myxococcaceae bacterium
ACGATGCTGATCTATTTCTGGAGGCGCGAGCTGAAGAAAGGCGCGACTACATGAGCGACCTGGCCAACCAATTCCTGTTCCTCCCGGAGCGCGCGTCCACGTTCGCGGAACGGGTCGACTTCCTGCACTACTTCGTCGTCGGTACGACGATGGTGATGTCCGCGGGCGTCGGTCTCGCGGCGCTCTTCATGTTCTTCCGCTACCGCCGGCGGGAGGCCCACCAGCACACGGAATACGTGGTGCCGGACCTGAAGACGGAGTTCCTCTTCGTCTCCGTGCCGCTGGTGTTCTTCCTGGCGTGGTTCGCCATCGGGTTCCGGGACTTCACCTGGTACACCACTCCTCCCAAGGACTCGATGGATGTCTACGTCATGGGCAAGCAGTGGATGTGGAAGTTCTCCTATCCCGAAGGCCCCAACGGCGTGAACGTGCTGCACGTGCCGGCCAACCGCCCGGTGCGTCTGCTCATCACGTCCCGCGACGTCATCCACTCCTTCTACGTCCCGTCCTTCCGCATCAAGATGGACGCGCTGCCGGGCCGCTATACGCAGGCCTGGTTCGAGGCGACCAAGCCCGGCACGTACCAGGTGCTCTGCACCGAGTACTGCGGCCTGTCGCACTCGAAGATGCTGGCCGAGGTCGTCGTGCTCGCGCCGGAGGACTACGAGAACTGGCTGAAGGAGCAGCAGCGCGGCCGCCTGCAGGACCGGCAGGACGCGCTCGCGGACACCTCGCTGGTGCCGCCCGCGGCCCGCATGTCGGAGCAGGGCCAGAAGCTGGTCGGCACGCAGGGCTGCCTGGGCTGCCACTCCGTGGACGGCTCCAAGCACATCGGCCCCACCTTCCTGGGCCTCTACGAGCGGACGGAGAAGCTCGCGGACGGCCAGGACATCCGCGTGGATGAGGCCTACATCACCCAGTCGATGATGGACCCGGGCGCGCACATCGTCGCCGGCTACCAGAACGTGATGCCGACCTACCAGGGCAAGCTGCAGGGCCCTGAGTCCGCCGCCATCGTCGAGTACATCAAGACGCTGCGCACTCCGAACGTGCGCGAGAGCGCTTCCGAGGGACCCGCTTATGACCCCATCCAGTAGCATCGCCGCGCCGGGGGCAGTTCCCGGCCATGAGGCGACCGACGACCACGGCCACCACCCGAGCTATCTGACGGACGGCACCACGGTGAAGTCGTGGCTGCTGACGGTGGACCACAAGCGCATCGGCATCATGTACATGATCTGGGTGCTGCTGTTCTTCCTGGTGGGCGGCATCTTCGCGCTGCTCATCCGGATCGAACTGCTGACGCCCGGTCCGACCATCATGGACGCGATGACGTACAACCGCGTCTTCACGCTGCATGGCATCGTCATGATCTTCCTGTTCATGATCCCTGCCATCCCGTCCATCTTCGGCAACTTCCTGCTGCCGCTGATGCTGGGCGCCAAGGACGTGGCGTTCCCGCGGCTGAACCTGCTGTCGCTCTACGTGTACCTGGCGGGCGCGGGCTTCGCGCTCTGGGGCATGCTCAACGGCGGCCTGGACACCGGCTGGACGTTCTACACGCCGTACAGCGCGCACACGACGACGACGGTGGCGCCGGTGCTCTTCGGCGCGTTCATCATCGGGTTCAGCTCCATCCTCACGGGCATGAACTTCATCGTCACCACGCACACCATGCGGGCGCCGGGCATCACCTGGTTCAAGATGCCGCTGATGGTCTGGGCGCTCTACGCGACCAGCTGCATCCAGGTGCTGGCGACGCCCGTCATCGGCCTGCTGCTTCTGCTGGTGACGGCGGAGAACCTGTTCAGCCTGGGCATGTTCGACGTCGCCCGCGGCGGTGACCCGGTGCTCTTCCAGCACCTGTTCTGGTTCTACAGCCACCCGGCCGTGTACATCATGGTGCTCCCGGCGTTCGGCGTGATGAGCGAGATCGTCGCCACGTTCAGCCGCAAGAACATCTTCGGCTACCGCGCGGTGGCGTACTCCAGCGTGGGCATCGCGTTCGTGGGCTTCTTCGCCTGGGGCCACCACATGTTCGTGTCCGGCCAGTCGACCTTCAACGCCGGCGTGTTCGGCGTGCTGTCGATGCTGGTGGGCGTGTTCACGGCCATCAAGGTCTT
>SECN01000264.1 GCA_004173515.1 Myxococcaceae bacterium
GGTGACAGGTGGAGGGGGAAGCTCGGGCTGGGGGGACTCGTCGCCGTGCTGGCGGCCGTGGCGCCCCAGGTGGCGAAGGCGGACGCGCAGGCGGATCCGGAGGAGCGCCCCGGCGTCCGGCTGCTCGACAGCCACCACGGGAAGCACCACGCCCGTCACCCCGAGAAGAAGGCGGAGGGCACGGGCGGCTCGGGCGAGGACACGTCCTGGCCGAAGGTGGGCGGGCACTGGGGGCTCGCGGTGCCGCTGGTGAGCTTCACCGACGAAGGCACCACGGGCATCTTCGCGGACTTCATCCAGTTGGGCATCGCGCCGGGCATCACGGTGAAGCTCAACGAGAAGTGGGCCGTGGACTTCGAGTTCATCGGCTTCACCCGCTGGCAGTTCTCCGACGACGGCACGCCCGCGCGCGCCAGCACCAGCATCGTGGTGGACCCGGGCGTCGTCTACGACTTCGGCATGTTCTCCGGAGGCCTGCGCACCGCCGTGCAGGTGGGCGAAGGCGTGCCGTTCAACCTGGGCCTGGTGCCCATCATCAACAAGGGCTTCCCCATCACCGAACGCCTGAAGTGGTTCGTGGAGTTGGACCTGCCCATCTTCGTCACCGGCACGCCGGGCGACGGCGGCTTCAGCATCACGCCGCTCGTGCAGACGGGTGTCGCGTTCTGACAGGCGGGGGCCGGGGCGCGCGAGCGCGTCTTCCGGCCCCTGGCCCGGTGCTACTGGAACACCCGCCACGGCGCGGCCGGGGTCGTGGTCCGCGCCGTGAGCGGCGCGTCCCAGACGATGTGGTACTCGGTGTCCAGCAGGCCCAGCTTGCGGCCCTGGATGCGCGGGTTCCTGGCGCCCACCATGGTGAGCACCTCGCGCAGCACGCCTTCATGGTACGGCGCCGGCATGAAGTCGCGGCGCATGACGAACAGCGCCTCCGAGTCCCCCTTCCACTCCACGGAGCGGTCCCCGTAGCTCACCGCCATCTGGTAGCCGGAGGGCAGGTTGGCCACGAGCTTGCGCGTGTCGCCCGCGGCCAGCAGCAGGAAGGTGCGCCCCACCGCGGACTCCAGGAAGCTGCGCGTGGCCTGCATCCCCATCTGCCGCAGCGCTTCGTCCGCCCCGCCCCACCGGGGCGCCAGCACGCGCGACGCCACCTGCGCCATCTTACGGCTTCACCTGTGCCTGCATGCAACCTCCCCTGACCACGTACGTGGAGCTGCCCGCCACACTGCTTGAAGGGACCTTCCCGGGTGCGCTTCCCGAGTGCTGCTAGGGATGCACCGGCACCGCGACATCCGGCTCGCGCGCTTCAGGGAAGAGGACGGTGAAGCGCGAGCCGTGACCGAAGTCACTCTCCGCCTGGATGCGGGCGCCATGGCCCTGCACCAGGCTCTTCACGATGGCGAGCCCCAGGCCGGTGCCCCGCAGCTTCGTGGTGAACATGGGCTCGAAGATGCGCTCCAACAGCGGCGCGGGGATGCCCGGCCCGTCGTCCGTCACGCGCAGGCTCCAGCCGCCTTCTCCCAGCGCGTCGGCATGGACACACACCTCGCCCGTGCGCTCCGGCGGAATGGCCTCCACCGCGTTCTGGATGAGGTTGACCAGCACCTGGCGGAACTGTTCGCGGTCCAGGTGCGGCACCGGCAGCCCGTCCGGCACCTGGTTGTTCACGCGCACGCCGTCGCGCACCGGCACGACGCTGATGGCTTCCTCCACCAGCGGCCTGAGCGGACACGGCGTGAAGCTGGGAGGCCGTCCCTTCGCGTAGTCCAGCAGGTCGGAGATGATGACCGTGCACGCCTGGAGCTCCCGGTCGATGATATCCAGGAAGCGCGGGATGCGCGGGTCGGTGGTGCCCGCGTCCGTCTTCAGCATGCGGCGCAGGACGAACGCGTGCGCGGTGCGCGCGGCGGCCAGGGGGTTGCGCAGCTCGTGGCTGACGCTGGCGGTGAGCTGCCCCAGTGACGCCAGCCGCTCCAGCCGGACCGAGTGGTCGCGAAAGGCGAGCACCTCCCGCACGGCCACATCCAGCTGGCCCGCGCGCAACGCCAGCTCCCGCTCGCTGGACTGCTCCGTCTGCGCCTGGCGCTCGGACTTCTCGCGCAGCTCCCGCAGCGCGTCCCGACACGCGACGAGCAGCACCGCGTCGATGACGGCCACCCAGAAGGCGTGCTCCAGGAAGCGCCACCACTCCGGGTGGAGCTGCCCGTAGATGGACTCCGGCCACAGCGCGCCCCGCAGGCAGTGGTCCACCACGATGGCGCCGCTCGCGGTGAGCAGCACCTTCGGGTCGCGGTAGAACGACAGCACCGCCAGCGAACCGAAGATGTGGAAGTGCGTTTCAATCCGCCCCCCCGTGAGGTGGATGAGCAGCGCGGACCACAGCATCTGGTTCACCGCCACCACGTGCCGCGTCAGCGCCTCGCCCGGCAGCAGGCGCGTGAGCAGCACCGGGAACAGGCTCAGGACCCCGCCCAGCAGCACCGCGGTCTGCACGTGCAGGTGCACCCCACGCACCCTCCCCTCCCAGCCGTAGGGGGAGAAGAAGGCCGCCACCAGGATGGCCGCCGCCCACTGCCCCAGCATCAGCCAGGTGAACAGCGCGTCCACCCGCCGGCGCGAATCGCGCAGGTGCAACGACAGCAGCGCCGCCGCGCGCCCTTCCAGACCCTTTGAGACCGGCATCGGCGGTTGAGCGGAAAAGGCTGACATGGACGAAGACATCCCTTCACCCGAGCCTGAGGGGGTGGAAGTGATTAACCCTGTAAAAAAGGAACTACACGCAATTCTCAGAGCCAACCATGCTGCTTGGGGGCACGAGGATTGATCGCGCATGAACACTGCCGGTTCCCACCCTGGCCGGCGGTGTGGGGTCGGCCCGACATGGGCCAATCCCTTTCACTCACAAGCAACTTTGACACTCTTGATGCGCCTGCGTCCATGCGACAGGCCGCATCCGGGACCGGGGTACGAGGCCCGAGGTCCGCTCTGGCCAGTGGTGGACTTCCGGCGGGTGAAAGGGGCCCCGTACACGTCACGAGGGCTCGCACCTCTCCCTGCAAGCCCTGAAGGGCAATGCGTATTGCCCTTCAGGGCAATGCAGCACGCGCCTGGACAGAAGGCACATCCAGCGTGGCATCGGTGTCGCCCCGGGGCAGCTCGCGGGCGGCGGGGATGAAGGTCATGGCCCGCTCGGCCAGGGCGGTGATGGTGAGGGAGGGATTGACGCCCGGGTTGGCGGAGATGGCCGCGCCATCCACCACATACAGCCCGTCATAACCATACAAGCGGTGGCGTGAATCAATGGCACCCGTGGAAGGCGAGTCGCCCATGCAGGCCCCGCCCAGGATGTGCGCTGTGGTGGGGATGCCCATGAGCGTCTCGCTGACCATGGTCATGGGGTAGCCATCCAGCTTGTCGGACACGCGCTTCGCGAGGTCGAAGGCCTCCGGCATGTTGACGGTGGGCGCGGGGCCCTCCTGCAGGCCGGTGGTGAGGCCGGTGGTGAAGCCGGTGCCCAGGGCGCGGCCGCGCCGCATGCGCAGGTGGCCCTCCATGGTGCGCATGTAGAGCAGGATCATCGTGCGGCGCGCGAAGTCCGGAACGAACATCGCCTGGAGGAAGCGCACCGGGCGCCGGGCGATGATGCCCACCAGGCGGGCCAGGCGCGTCACCATCGTGGCGCCGGGGACGTGGGGCGCCATCAACAGGCGGAAGAAGCCGGAGCCCGCCGGGTAGCGCACCGGCTCCAGGTGCGAGTGCGCGTCGGTGTGGAGGATGGACCCGATGGCGATGCCCCGGGACAGGTCCTTGTCCTTCTTCCCGCTGACGATGCCGATGAGGGCCTCGGAGTTGGTGCGCACGCCGTCGCCCACGCGCGGGGACAGCCTGGGCAGGCCGTCCGGCCGCTCCTTGAGCTTGAGCAGCAGGTCCAGGGTGCCCAGCACGCCGCCCGCGAAGATGACGTGCTTCGCGGTGAAGCGGCGCGTCTTCCTGAAGAAGCCCGTGCCCTCCTTCGCGGTGACTTCGTAGCCGTCGCCGTCGGGCAGCGGGCGCACCCAGGTGACCTCCGTGTCCGCGTGGAGCGTGAGGCCGCGCTTCTGGGCGAAGTAGAGGTAGTTCTTGTCGAGCGTGTTCTTGGCGTTGTTGCGACAGCCCAGCATGCAGCCGCCGCACGCGTTGCAGCCGGTGCGGTCCGGGCCCTCGCCGTTGAAGTAGGGGTCCTTCACGGTGACGCCGGGCTCCCCGAAGTAGACGGCCACGGTGGTGGGCTGGAAGTCGGGGCGGCCCAGGTCCTCGCCCACCTCCTTGAGCACCTGATCCGGGAAGGTGGTGAGCGGGTTGACGGTGGCGCCCAGCATGCGGCGGGCCGTCACGTAGTGCGGCGCGAGTTCTTCCTTCCACGGCGCCAGGTGGCCCCAGGAGGTGGCCTCGAAGAAGTCGTCCTTCGGCACGGGCAGCGTGTTGGCGTAGACGAGCGAGCCGCCGCCCACGCCCACGCCGGACAGCACGGTGACGTGGCGGAAGAAGGTCATCTTGAACAGGCCGCGCCACCCCAGTTGGGGCATCCACAGCCAGCGCTTCAGGTTCCAGTTGGACCTGGGGAAGTCCTGCCCCTGGAGGCGCCGGCCCTTCTCCAGCATGACGACGCGGTAGCCCTTCTCGACGAGCCGCAACGCGCTGACGCTGCCGCCAAACCCCGAGCCGATGATGAGCCAGTCGCAGTCCATGACGTCCTCCGCCCGGGGAGATGCCCCTCCCCAGGAGGTCCGCACTGTATGCCAACGGCGCGGGCCGTCCGGTGGGACGTGGCGCGAGGCCCCGGGGGACGGGGTGCTAGCGCTTCGTGGCCTGCTTCCTCGCCCGGCGCGCGGCGGGGGTGTTGGCGACGAACTGCCGGCCCGCGCGGGAGCCCGTGCGCTTGCGGCGTTCCGTGGCCTTCTTCTGGGCCGGGCTCAGGTGGGCCCAGGCGTCCTTGGGAAGGTAGCGCGCGGTGGTGCGGCCATGGCGGGCACGGGTGCCCCCGTCCTGCGTCTGCCAGGCCTCCTTCGTCCAGGACGACAGGTGGCGCTGCGCCGCCGCACGCCGGCCCGAGTAGCCGCCACCGGCCTTCTTGTACTCACTGGCGAGGAGCTGGGCCTTGCGGGCACTCCACTGGCCGGGCCGTCCGCCCTTGTCGCCCTTCATGATGCGTTTCTTGAGGCGCTCGCGAAGCGCGGGGTCGCTGTAGTGCTGCCCGCTGGCGGACGCGGTGCGCTTCTTCGCGGTGCGCTTCGCGGGGGACGCGGCCGAGTGCTTGCGACGGGGACCGCGAGGGGTGGCGGCATGGGCCTTGCGACGGGTGGGCATGGAGCCTCCTGGGTTCCGGGCAAAGGTACGAATGCCGCCGCCGAAGCGGGGGCCCGAGCCCCTTCGCCTGCCCTCCGGACAGGCGCTATCCGGGCGCGGCCCCCGGCGCGCGGGGGCGGAACAGCGCGCACGCGCGCACCGGCTGGGGGGCGTACTTCTGGGGCAACAGCGGACAGAGGATGAAGGTGGAGGTCCGCGTCTGGACGTACTTGGGGGGCGCGGCGCAGCGGTGGCAGAGGCTGTCCGGAAAGGGCAGGGGCTCGGGGGGCGTCATGACAGTGGCCAGCATCGCACGGAGGGCGGAGAAAAACGGATCTCGGCTTCGGAGTGCTTCCTAGATTGCAAGGCATGCACGTCGAGGAAGCCCGCGTCGAGCCCTGCCGTCTGCGCCTTTCCGGACGTCATGCCGTCCTGGAGGTGACGAGCCCCCTGCCCGGCGTGCTGCGCGTGCGGCATGCACCGGTGTCCTCGGAGGTCGGGTTCACCCATCCCGAGCTGCCCGACAAGCGGTCCTGGGCGGTGGTGACGGATGAGAAGCCCCAGCGCCTGGACATCCGGAGCGACGCGGAGCGCGTGCACGTGAAGGCCGGGAGCGTGTCGCTGGAGATCGCCAGGGAGTCGGGGACGTGGAGCTTCCGGGACGCGTCAGGGCGGGAGCTGGCGCGCAGCACGAGCGTGTCCGGAGAGGTGCACGCCGCGTATCCGATGAGCCGTCATCGCTCCCGGCTGGCGCTGCGGGCACCGCCCGACGAGCACTACCTGGGCTTCGGTGAGAAGGTGGGGCCGCTGGACAAGCGGGGGATGCACTTCACGTTCTGGAACACGGACGTGATGCCGCACCACCCGGACACGGATCCGCTCTACCAGTCCATTCCCTTCTTCGTGGGCCTGCGCGAGGGCGTGGCGTGGGGGTTCTACCTGGACGAGTCGTGGCGCTCGGAGGTGGACGTGGCGCTGACGGACGCGGCGCGGGTGACGTGGGAGTCGTGGGGGCCGGAGCTGGACTGCTACCTGTTCGCCGGGCCGGCCATCGCGGACGTGGTGCGGGGTTACGCGGCGCTGACGGGGCGGCCTCCCCTGCCCCCGCTGTGGAGCCTGGGCGCGCAGCAGAGCCGCTGGGGCTACGAGAACGCGAACGACATCCGGGGCGTCATCCAGGGATACCGGCAGCGGGGTCTGCCCTTGGACGTCGTGTATCTCGATATCGATTACATGGATGGGTACAAGGTCTTCACCTGGGACCCGGCGCGCTATCCGGATCCCGCCGGGCTGGTGCGGGAGGTGGCCGCCGAAGGCGTGCGGCTGGTGCCCATCGTGGATCCGGCCCTGAAGCAGGAGGAGGGCTGGGCGCCGTACGAGGAGGCGCGGGCGCGCGACCACCTGGTGCGCTACGACCGGGGCGGCGTGCTGGTGGGCGAGGTGTGGCCCCGGCCCGCGGTGTTTCCGGACCTGACCCGGCCCGAGGTGCAGCGTTGGTGGGGCGGGCTGCACCGCGGCTTCGTGGAGCTGGGCATCGCGGGGTTCTGGAACGACATGAACGAACCGTCGTGCTTCGCGGTGCAGCCGGACCTGGGAATCCTCACGGTGACGAGCCAGCGCGCGGAGGGCGTGGGCAAGGTGGAGGGCCCCACGCTGCCCTACGACGCAAGGCACGGGGACAAGCGGCACCTGGAGGTGCACAACGTCTACGCGCTGGGCATGGCGAAGGGGGCCTATGAGGCGCTGCGCGAGCTGCGTCCGGAGGCAAGGCCCTTCCTGCTGACGCGCGCGGGAAGCGCGGGCATCCAGCGCTACGCGGCGGTGTGGACGGGGGACAACTCCAGCCACTGGACGCAACTGGAGACCTCCATCCCGATGCTGGTGGGCATGGGCCTGGCGGCGGTGGGCTTCACGGGGACGGACATCCCGGGCTTCGTGGGTCGGGCGAACGGGGAGCTGCTGGTGCGCTGGATGCAGACCGGCACGTTCTATCCGCTGATGCGCAACCACGCGGGCAAGGGAACCCCGCCACAGGAGCCCTGGCGGTACGGGGAGCCGTACCTGTCGCTGGCCCGCGAGGCGCTGGAGCGCAGGTACCGGCTGCTGCCCACGCTGTACACGCTGATGCACGAAGCGTCGGAGACGGGGCTCGCGCCGCTGAGGCCGCTGTTGATGGAGGCCCCCGGGGAGGCGGAGGCGGTGGGCGCGTTCGATCAATTCCTGTTCGGCCGGGACGTGATGGTGGCGCCGGTGGTGCGGCCGGGACAGACGAAGCGGCTGGCGTGGCTGCCAGCGGGGACGTGGCTGGAGTGGCCGGGGATGGAGCGCGTGGGGCAGGTGCGGGAGGGAAGCCAGTACGTCATCGCGGACGGGCCGCTGGACACGGTGCCGGTGTGGCTGCGCGGTGGTGGCGCGGTGGCGCTGACACGGCCGGCGATGCACACCACGGACGCGAACTGGAAACACCTGGAGTGGCACGTGCACGCGGCGCCGGAGATCCGCGGGCGGCTGTATGAGGACGCGGGGGACGGGTACGGAGCGTCACGGCTCACGGTGCTCAGCGGCGGAGTGGTGGACGGGGTGGTGCGATTGGAGCGGAGCGAGACGGGAGCGCTGGCGCGGGCACGGTCGGAGGAGACGGTGCGGGTGTATGGCTTGGGTTCCGTGCGGCAGGTGACGGGGGCTCGGGCGCACCGGTTCGAGGGGGGCGTGCTGGAGCTCCAGGTGGCGGCGGATTGGACGCGGCTGGTGGTCGAGCCGTAGCGCGGCGTCAGACCACGGGTACTTCCTTGAACACGACACCTTCCAGGCCGAGGCGTTTGACGGCTTCGACGAATCGCTCGGTGGCGATGATAACAGTTGTGTAGTCCTCCAGCCGGAACAAGTCCTGGCCTGCGATGAGGGTGCGTCCATCCAGACTCAATGCCTTCGGAAGGCTGCCTCCCTGACGACCACACCGTTCACACGGCTGCTCACGGCCAGAAGGGAAACAACTGTCATGCAGCCGGCCGTGCGGATGCACCTCGATCTCCAGCAGCTCCACCACGGCTTTGGCCCGGAAGCGAAGATCCATTTTGCTCGTCCGAAGCTCAATACCCTCTTCATCGCGAAGGCGTTCCATCGCATCGCGTTGCATCACAAGGAGCCACGGATACGGCAGATGCAAAGCTCCCCATTTGCCGGTCGCCGTCCCGCTGAACAAGCCGAAACCAGCGCCCGGTAGCAGTGGCGCGTCGAAGGGAATCTGGGGGCGGAGCATCCGGCGAAGTCGCTCGTATTCCTCAAGCGGCACCTGTCTCGCCTCCGCGAGTTCCTTCCGCTGAGACCAGCCGGAAAGATCCACGGACGGATAGGCCTCACCAAGGCCACCACGACTGGCTTCGCACACGGGGCAGAGCCCCCCGGGCAGCCCCCACCGATGCGACCCATCCAGAAATCCACTGAACCGTGGACCTTCTGCCGGAAGAAGCTCGAAGAATGTCATGAGCCCTCTTTGGACTAGCGAAAGTAGTAATAGGGAACAATTGGTCCCATGATGTTGAATTCGATGATCATCCGGGTCAATTGCTCCTGAACTTCCTTCGGAGTCGCGAGCGGATTGTTGCGAGCGAAGTCACGCCAGGCTTTGTTCCATGGGCCGCCTCGTCCACCTGCTCCGTGCAATCGCAGGTGCTCGGCACGCGGAATGATCATCGTGAAGTCATGCACGTTGATGTGAGCCTGCTGTCTGAAGAACTCTGCGAGCATCCGCTCTTGTGGATAGAGATGGTGGCGGACCCAGCCCGAACCGGAAGGCTTCCTGCCATCCGTCGGCGCAGGGGGTGTTGGATGGTCGTACCAACGGATGACAAAGATGGCATCGCGGTCACCGGGCAGGGGCTGAGCACCGCCCCAGTTGCGCCGGGGTCCAAAGCCTGGCGCGGATGCTGCCGCAGGTGGCCGGACACCTCCGCCCCGCGCCAACAGCGCGCCAGTGTCCTCGCAGTGGTAGAGCCCGCACAAGTCGTCGGCACAGACGAGCGCCACGCACTTGTCGTCCTCTTCGCAAGCATCCTCTCCTGCGATTTCCGCCGCCCCCCAATGTTCGAGCGCAGGAGGATGCGTTGACGCACAAGCTGCCGTCAGCAGCAAGAGGAGCGCGAGAATCTTCTTAGGCGGCTGTGTCATCACGCCCCCATATCAGCGCACCCTCCCCGCGTCAGAATGTGCCCGGAGGAAATGGCATCACCGCCGCATGGCCTCCCGGTTCCATCGGCCCCAGGTGCTCTCGCACGGAGTCGTAACGCGCATCCCCTGGCTTGATGATGAACAGGGCCTGTCCAACGATTCCCCCTGGAGCTGAAGCTCCCATCCGGAGTTCCAACACGCCATCCAGCCGCAGCTGCGCGGACCCCACCGGGCTGACGGGTTCAGGCTCAGGCTCCTCCGGGATCCCCGGCGGACGCGGAGGTCTCTCAGGCACATGGCTCATCGTCGAAGCCCCCGTTCACGCAATCCCATCACCACAGCGGCGCCATGTTCTCCACGTACTTGAACCCCGTGCCCGTGTTGAACACGACCACGGACTCCTCCGGCGTCACGTCGCCTGCGGCATGCAGCTTCTTGAGCGCCGCCACGCACGCGCCGCCCTCGGGCGCCACGAACAGGCCCTCCGCGGAGGCGATGTCCTTCGTGCCCTGCACAATCTCCTCCTCCGTCACCGACACCGCCGTGCCGTGGCTGTCCTTCACCGCGCGCAGGATGAGGAAGTCGCCCAGCGCCTTGGGCACCCGCAGGCCATGCGCGTGCGTCGTCGCCCCCTGCCACATCGGCGCGTCCGGCTTGCCCTCCGCGTGCGCCTTCACGATGGGCGCGCACCCCTGCGCCTGCACCGCCACCATCCGGGGCCGCTTCGAGCCGATGAGCCCCATCGCCTCCATCTCCTCGAAGGCCTTCCACATCCCGATGAGCCCCGTCCCACCGCCCGTCGGGTACAGGATGACGTCCGGCAGCGTCCACCCGAGCTGCTCCGCCAGCTCGTAACCCATCGTCTTCTTGCCCTCGACCCGGTAGGGCTCCTTCAGCGTCGCGCACTCGTACCAGCCATGCTCCTTCGCGAGCCCCGCGCACACCCGCCCCGCGTCGGAGATGAGCCCCTCCACCGTCTCCACGTGCGCGCCGTAGGCCCGCGTCTCCATCAGGAACAGCGACGCGATGTCCTTCGGCACGAAGACGTGCGCCTCCATCCCGCCCCG
>SECN01000750.1 GCA_004173515.1 Myxococcaceae bacterium
CCGCCACCACCACCCGACAGACGGCACCCACCACCACCGCCGCCGTTCGCGGGAGGAATCCACCCCAGGTCGAAGTCTCCGTAGCGCAGCGGATCCACGCCCTCGCCCTGCCACGGCCCCAGCCCCGTCGGAGACCACTCCTGCGCGGAGCAGTCCGTCGGCCCGAAGCCCCCGGGCACGAACACGCCGCCCCGGAAGCCCTTGCCGCTCGCGTCGATGACCCCGTGGTTCGTCACCGTCCCCCGCGCCATGAACGCGAGGACACCACCGGTGCTCCCATCCCACTCCCGCGCCACCAGCCCCGTGCCCCTGGGGATGACGACGTCCTCGTACTCCGGGACCCGGACCACCTGCGTGACGGACTCCGCGTAGGCGTGGACCAGCGGCGCCCTCAACTCCAACGCGGGCTCCGTGCCGGCCCCCACGCGCTCGACCCGCGCCAGCTCCCACGTGCCCACCGGCCCGTCGGAGAGCTCGATGAAGAAGGGATCACTCCCCTCCTGCGCGGCGCCCAGGCCCTGCATCTGGATCACCAACACCAGGTCGCCCGCCGCGAAGCCCCGCGTGGACTGAACCGCGACCCGCGACGTGCCCACGGCCACGGGCTTCGTCACCTGCGCATAGTCGTTGATGACGGTGTCCGGGCTCCGGGCGGTGTAGTGGCTGCCACCCGCCCCCAGGAAGAACAGGTCCGGCGTGGCCAGCACCACGGTCCCGACCAGCACCACGCCGGCCATCATCGCCTTGAGGATCGAAGGCTTCATCATCGGGTCTCTCCGGTGCCGGACTGACGCGGCGGGCCCGCGGGCTTCTCCGCCTGCGGGTCCACGATCACGAACTCCACGCGGCGGTTGTTCTCCCGGCCGACGGAGGTCAGGTTGCTGTCGATGGGACGATCCTGTCCGTACCCGTAGGCCGCGAGGCGCTCGGGCGGGACCTTCTTGCTGATCAGATACTGGCGCACCGCCGCCGCCCGGCCCTGCGACAACTGGCGGTTCGCCTCAGGCAATCCACGGTCGTCGGTGTGCGCCCCCACCGCGATCAGCGGGAACTCGGGGTGCTCCAGGATGACCTGCGCCACCCAGTCCAGCACCGCGAAGGAGCGCGCGCTGACGCGCGTCTGCGCGGGCTCGAAGTAGATCCTCCCTCGCGTCTCCAGTTGCTTCGCGTGGAGCACCACCAGCGGGTAGATGTGCTGCGGGCAGCCCAGGTTGTCGTACGGCCCGGCCTCGTTGGCGCAACTGTCGATGCGGTTGGGCACGCCGTCCTTGTCCGTGTCCGTCTCCGGGCAGCCGTCGCGCTCGATGGGCCCCGCCTCGTTCGGGCACGCGTCCTTGTCGTTGTCGAGCCCGTCCTTGTCCGCGTCGCGCACCGGGCAGCCCTGGTTGTCCGGGGGCCCCGCTTCGTTCGGACACGTGTCCGAGTCGTCCTCCGTGCCGTCCTTGTCCGTGTCGCGCAGCGGGCAGCCCTGGCTGGAGGCCGGACCGGGCTCCACCGGGCACATGTCCAGCGCGTCCTCCAGACCGTCGGAGTCCGTGTCCATCTTCTCGCAGCCGTTGCGCTCCAGCGTGCCGGGCACCATGGGGCACCGGTCCAGGCCGTTGCGCACCCCATCGTGGTCCTCGTCCATCTCCGGGCACTCTTCAATCGTGTGCGGCAGCCCCGGCTCGCAGTTGACGGAGGACTCGCCCGGCCCGCGCACCGGCGTCACGTCGCCGAAGGCCCCACCCGCCATCAACCGGAACAGCGGCGTGCCCGGCGCGCTGCCCACGCCCACGCCCGCCAGCGCGAACAATTCAAAGGAGGGCTTCACCAGGTAGCGCGCGCCAGGCAACAGCTCCACCGCCCCGGGCTGCGCCGTCAGCGGCACCATGCCCCGCACGTTCAACTCCCAGCGCAGCCGCCGCCCGGTGGTCGCGAGCGCCGCGCCGATCCTCAGCTCGTTGCCCACCTCATCCACCAGGATGCCCGGCCGCTGCGTGAGCGCCTGCTGCGGCCGGCTCAGGAAGCCCACCTCCAGGCCCCCGCGCAAAAAACCGAAGTGCCGCCCCACCATCACCCGGGGCGCCAGCCGAAGCGCGCCGTCCCGCGTGAGCCCCTCCCGACTGCCCAC
>SECN01000265.1 GCA_004173515.1 Myxococcaceae bacterium
ATGTACATGGTGGAGGGCGAGGCGAACGGCTTCGACAGCATTCCCCGGTCCATGTACTGGGCCATCGTGACGATGACGACGGTGGGCTTTGGCGACATCACGCCCAAGACGGTCACCGGGCAGTTCCTCGCGTCCATCCTGATGGTGATGGGCTACGGCATCATCGCGGTGCCCACGGGCATCGTGTCGGTGGAGCTGGCTGCCGCCACGCGTCAGCACATCGACACCCAGGCCTGCCCGGGCTGTGGCGCACAGGGCCATGACGCGGATGCGCGCTTCTGCAAGCGGTGTGGGACGGCCCTGGATTGGACCCCGCCCAGCACCGACGGTGAAACTGGCTAGGATGGCCGGGCATGGCCCGCTCCACCGACACGCCCGAGCTGGACGAGGAGCTGCTGGTCCACCAGTTCCCCGGCCTCAACCGCAAGGCGGTGGGCGCGTTCTACACGCCCGCGCCCATCGTGGAGCGCACCCTGGCGCTCGCGCTGGCGCACGTGGGACAGGGCCCACTGACGGTGGTGGACCCGGCCTGTGGCGCGGGAGCGTTCCTCGCGGCGGCGGCGAGGCACCGGCCGGATGCGAGGCTGTGCGGCCTGGAGCTGGACGCGGAGGTCGCGCGCCTGTGTCAGGCCCGGGTGCCCGGCGCGGACGTGCGCGTGGGCGACGCGCTCCGGGACGGCCTTGCGCCCCTGCTCGCGGGGACGCCGGAGGGGCATGCGGAGTTATGGGTGGGAAACCCGCCCTACAACGGCACGTCCGCGGTGCTGAAGGACGCGGACGCCTATGCGCGCCTGAGGGCCCTGGTGCCCCTGGCGATGCCGCACGGCACCAGCCTGCGGGATGACTTCGCCTTCTTCCTGCTCGTCGCCACGAAGCGACTGGCGACACGGCCGGGGGCGCTGGCCTTCATCACGCCCGCGAGCCTGCTGGAGTCCTTCATCTACGCGCCGCTTCGCCGTGCCCTGCTTGACGCGCTCCACCTGCGCGAGGTGGTGGACCTGGGGCCGGGCATCTTCACGGGCACGCAGGTGCGCACGTGCATCACGGTGTGGACGTCCCGGGCCGGCAGCGACGCCCCGCCCCCGCGCTACGAGCACAAGGGCGTGGGCCAGCGCTTCACGCCGGAGCCCCCCGAGTGGCGGCTGTCCCCCATCGCCCAGGAGGCCGCCGTGCTGGACGCGGACTGGCGGGCGCGGGGCGAGCTGCTCACCACGCTCATCCCGGTGAGCCTGCCCGGGGTGAAGACGCGCTTCGACGAGCTGCTGGTGGACGCGGACGCACAGCGGCTGCTCGCGCGCCTGCGGGCCTTCGCCGCCGCGACGCCGGACACGCTGGAGGACTTCGCGCGGGAGTTCGGATTGGAAGCGGGGCTGCTGCCCAAGCTGCGGGCGTTGAAGCAGGGTCCGGCGCTGGAGGTGGACGCCCGCCACGTGCGTCCGTTCTTCCGTTACGGAGGAGCACGGCACCGGGGGACGCTGCCGCCCGAAGCGAAGGCGTTCTGCTACCTGGACCGGCGGTTGATTCCCCGAGGGGACCACCGGCTGCGCGGCCCGTATGATCCGCACCACGACGCGGTGAAGCTGCTCTTCAACGTGCGGGAGCTGCCCCTGTCCGCGGCGCTGCTGGAGGAGCCCGGCTGCGTGCACGACCACCGGCACGCGAGGTTCGCGCCGCTGTACGTGCCCCAGCGCGTGCGGGACGAGGGCCTGGGCATCACCCGAAGCGCCGGGTCGTGTGACGAGCTGGGCCCGAGGGTGCCCAACCTGTCACCCCGGGGTCAGGCCTGGGCCCAGACGCTGGGAGGCCCGGAGGCGGCGTTCCGAGCGGTGATGCGCTTCCTGAATGGGGCGCCGGTGCAGCGGGTGTGGGCGCCCGCGTTCGGTGCGTCCCGCGTGGTGCCGGTGCCGCTGGAAGGAAGCCTGCCGGAGTGATGACTCCCCATCACCCGACGCGCCGGGGCCTGGACATTCTCCTGCGAGGCCGCCGGGTGGAAGGTAGTGTCGCGCCCGCTTCGCAACCCTCCCGATTGGAGAGCTGGAACCCATGACGATTCGCGCCCTGCTGATTGCCGCTGCCCTGACCACCACGCCCGCCCTGGCCCAGGACGCGGGGACGCCGGCCGCCATGGCGCCTGCGACGACGGACGCGGGCACGAAGCCCGCGCCCAAGCCGGGCGAAATGGTGAAGGCGACGCTGAAGGACGCCCAGGGCAAGGACGTGGGCACGGTGACGTTCGAGCAGGCGCTCACGGGTGTGCTGGTGAAGGGCACGCTGATGAACCTGCCCGCGGGCGAGCACGCCATCCACATCCACGAGACGGGCAAGTGCGAAGCGCCGGAGTTCAAGACGGCGGGAGGCCACTTCAACCCGTCGAAGAAGCAGCACGGCGTGCTGTCGCCCAAGGGCAAGCACGAGGGCGACCTGCCGAACCTCTACGTCCCCGCGGACGGCAAGGTGCAGTTCGACACCTTCGCCCCGGGTCTCAAGGTGAAGTCGATGTTCGACAAGGACGGCTCCGCCGTCGTCGTGCACGCCAAGCTGGACGACTACCACACCGACCCCACCGGCGACGCCGGCGGCCGCATCGCCTGCGGCGTGGCGGAGAAGCAGTAGTCACGAGTCACTGCTTCGCGGGGCACACCAGGCCCCGCGAGGCATGGCCTGGGTTCAATCCAGGAAACGGCGCTCCCAGCGCCGCATGTCCTCTGGAGAGAAGCCATCCCAGGCCTCGCGGTCCAGGTCCATCCAGGGCTCCAGGAGCCGGGCCAGCTCGCGATAGGCATCCATCGAAACACCCTGTTGTGAATCCCCTGAGAGGGGCTGTGCGTCGAGCGTCACCACCGCTCGCCCTTGAGGAAGCGATTCAACCGTGGTTCCGGGAGCACGCAGTCGGGTGCGCAGGGCATCGACTCCGCCGAACTCCGCAAGCACGGTCGGTCCCAGGAATGTCATCCAATGCGGTCCCCGAAGCCGGGTGCCCATCCGCAGCGAATCCCGCCGCAACTCCGGGATGTCCAGCCCCGGGTAGCGGAAGGCCAGCGGTCGGATGCCTTCGGTCAGCCCCAAGGCCTCCTCGTCGAACTGGAAGCACAGCCCTGCGTGTCCCGAATCGAAGGGCAGCAACGTGGCCGTCTCCAGGGCCACGCTCCTGAGCAACTCCGCGCTCCGGTCCCCCGTGGGCAAACCGAAGCCCACCGCCGACGTCGCGAATGGACTGTGCATCTGAAGCGGATGACCAAGCCACCGACCGTGGTAACTGAACCGATAGCCCGTCATCGTCTCCGCGTCTTCCAGGAGGGAGACGCTGGAGGCGCGCGGTGCGGACAATCGCTGTTCGATGAAGCGCCAGCCGCTCGCATCCAACGGCTGCCAGTTTCCTTCATCATCCGCGTACCAGCCCAGGGTGCGTGGCGCGATGGCGCGGCGATACGTCTCCAGCACCCGCCACACGGACTCCTTCACGTCGTCGTGGGAACTGCGCAGATAGAAGGCGGCCCCCAGACCATCCCGCACCCGAAGGATGCTCGCAGGTCCGTCATGCCCATGAAGGCGGATGTCTGGCCACGATGTGGGCATCACTGGACTCCATATCCTGGCGCCACCAGGCGCGCCCTCTTGATCCCCAACGCCTGTTCGTAGAGTTCGCCCTGGGGCGAGCCGTGATGGGGATGCTGGCCCCACTGCAACGGATTGCCGCTGGGACACGGAAACTTGAAGTCGAAGACGGCCTGGGCACGGCTTGGCTCACCCAATGCGTGCAGCACCACGTCGGGAACAAGCGCTCCCAGCAGGAGGTGGAACAAACCATCGCGCAACCACTCCGCCACCCGCTCCGCTGGCACGAATCGGACACGGCCCGTGGCGGCGTCGTAGAGGTAATGCGGTTCCAAGGTGAAGTGATCCGGAAACAACGGGACCAGCTTCTCGCGTGTGCATTCCAGGGCAACCTGATGTTTCTCAAGCCCCAGTTGCATCGCACACGTAATCGGCTTGCCTTGGGAGTCCCACTTCATCACCGTCTGGCACTGCTCCCGGGTCGGTCGTTGGCCCTTTCCCAGTCGGAGATCATTCACCGCGGTGCTGGCGTGGTTGGCGCAGTCCGCGAGGATCTGTCCCACGCGGTGGATATCCGCGGCCTCAAGCAACCGGAGCGCGGTCGCCGCCGTGCGTAGGGCCCCCGCTGAGCGGGCAACCCATGGCAGGAGGGCTTCATCCCCTGCCTGCGTGAAGCAGGAGGGATTGCGAAGGCAGGCTGAAGAAGCCGAGTCGGTCTGTGAATAGCGGTCGGGAGGACCCTGAATCGAGGAGACCGTTCCCGCGCAGGCACTCGCCATGACACCGACGAGCACCCATGACAGCCGAGCCCAGCAGGACGAAGGCATGCCGCCTCACACGTAGCCGAACCGCCGCCGCGCGAACCACTCCGCGCCGAGCAGGGCGATGAGCGCCACGAGGTAGTACCAGCGATCCCACAGCGGCTGGTCCTTCGCGCGCCCCACCTCCACCACCGGCGGATCCAACAGCGGCACGTCCGGCAGCCCGTCCAGCGGCAGCTTGTACGCCTTGCCCTCCGTGACGCTGGCGATCTGCTCCATCAACTGCGGCCGCACCGACGCGTCCGACAGCTCCGGGCCCACCGCGCGCACCGCCACCGCGTCCTCGCCCTTGCCCAGGTCCGTCTCGCCCTTTTTCGCCGACGCGAGCAGCTTGTACGGCCCCGGTGCCGGCGGCGCGAACTCCAGCCGCACCACGCCGTCCGCTCCCGTGGCGCCCGTCTGCACCGCCACCGGCTTCTGCGTCGCCACGGAGAACAGCTCCACCCGCACCTGCGCGTCCTGCGCCGGCTGGTAGTCCGCCATCCGCGCCTGCACCACCACGCCCACCGGACGCCCCGGCTCCACCGACGGCGGATCCGCCGTCACCTTCAGCGTCGTCAAGTCCGGGTCGCGCACCAGCCACCGCAGCGCATTGCCCCAGAAGCGGTCATACGCCCGGTTCGGTGAGCCATCCCGGTGCGCCGTGAACGCCCACGACCACGTCGCATCCGTCGCCACCACCATCGCCCGCCCCCGCCCGTAGTCCCACACCGACACGAGCGGCGCGTTCTTCCCATCCACCGTCACGAACGGGTGGTCCATCAGCACCGTCGCGCCCGGCCGCGCCCGCGTCAGGTTCGCGCCCGGAATCGGCGCCAGCTCGCCCCACGTGCCCTCCGTGCTCGACGCTCCCGTGCCAATCGACGTCACCGGATGCCGCAGGCCCTCCGGCGTCAGCCTCGGCTTGAAGGGCTCCGGGTTCGCCGGCCCCGCGGCCTCCACCGGCAGCGCCTCCATCAGCGTGGGCATGCTGGCGCGGCCTTCACCCAGCACGCTGTCGCCGCCAATCATCACGAACGCGCCACCCTCGTGGATGTAGCGCTCCAGGTTGCGCTCGTACTCCGCGATGGACAACGACGGGTCCGAGTAACCGAAGTTCTGGAAGATGACGACGTCGAACGTGTGCAGCTTCGTGTCGAAGATCACCCCCGGGTCGTCCGACAGCGTGCGCAGGATGTAGAACGACACCAGGTCCACGTTCGCGTCCTGCTTGAGCAGCCCGCGCAGGAACCGCTCGTCCCACGACGGACGGCCCACCACCAGCAGCACGCGCACCCGGTCGCGAATCACCTTCAGCGTGAACGAACGGCTGTTGTTCTCGCTCACCGCCTCGTCCGGGAACGTGGGCACCGTCACCGTGTAGACGAAGCGCCCCGTCTGGTCCGGCGTGAAGGTGAAGGACACCGGCTTCACGTCGTCCGCGGTCGTCATCCGCACCAGCTTGTTGGCGACCGTCTTGCCCTCCTGGCTGAGCACCACCGGGATGTCCTGGCCCGCGAAGCCCCGGCCGTGGATCTCCACCTCCACCGTGAGCGAGTTCCTCACGAAGGCGAAGTCGTCCACCTTCAAGCCCTCCACCGCCAGGTCCTTCAGCGCCTCCTGCCCCACCAGGAACGTGGACACCGGCACGCCCAGGTCCGTCAGCGCCGCTCTCGCCCGGCCCACCGCGCCGGCCTTCAGCTCCGCGTTGTCCGCGCCGTCGCTGAACAGCAGCACGCCGGACAGCTTGCGCGACCCCTGCCCCGCCGCCGAAGCGGACCGCAGGGCGGAGAGCAGGTCCGTCGTCCCCGCCCGCGCGGGCTCGCTGCCCAACTGTGCCGCGGTCACCGGCGACAGCTCCGGATCCACCCCGTACACCTCCACCGTGAAGCGGTCCTGCCAGGACGCGAACGTGGGCGCGGCCCTCTCCAGGAACGCCGCCACCTGCGCGCTGCGCGTGGGCCCGCCCGGCTCCGACGGGAAGTTCATGGACGCCGAGCGGTCCACCAGCACCGCCACCCGGTTCTTCATCCGCGCCACCTGCCCCCAGGCCGCCAGCGCGATGCCCGCCACCAGACCCACGGCCAACAACACCAGTGCCCACACCGGCAGGGGCGAAAGGCTGACGAGCTTCCACGCGTTGAAGGACGGGGAGTTCATTCGGTCGCGCGCCAGGGCCCTTCAGCGCCGCTTGTTGAGGATGAGGGGCAGGTGCACCGCGTCGTCCTTGTAGTCCAGGCACAGCGCGTACATGCACAGGTTGATGCCCAGGCGGATGGCCAGCTCGCGCTGGGGCTCGCCGCCGGGGGACACGTCGAACTCGTAGTCGCCGGACTCGCTGCGGCTCCACGCGCCCGCCACGTCGTTCTGCGAATAGATGATCGCCGCGCGCTTGCCCACGCTCGCCACCAGCGGCAGCGGCTTGTGCAACAGGCGCCCGGGCGCCGCGTCCAGGAGGAAGAAGGACTTGAAGACGACGTGCGTCCCCGGCGTCTCCTTCAGCGGGCTCTGCGGCAACACCCGCGCCATCTCCCGGCGGAAGCTCGCATCGAAGCCGTCCCCGTCGCTGCCGTCGTTGGCATCCCCGAACACGAAGCCGCCGTACGTGAGGTAGCGGCGCAGGTTCGTCACCTCCGCGTCCGTCAGCGGCGGGAAGGCCCCGTCCCCCCCGAAGTACAGGAAGGGGTACTCGAACAGGTCCTGGCTGCTGAGCGCGAACGGGCGCGCGTCCGGCACCACCTCCACGGACGTGCGCCGCTGAAGCTCCCACGCCAGGCGCCGCAGGCCGGACAGCCGACCGTCCCAGCGGCCTCCGTGCCGGGCCACGGCGGGGATGAACCGGCTCTTCTCGCCAAAGGCGGCCGCACGCCGGGACAGCAGCGGGACGAGCGCGGACGTGGCGAGCAGGAGGCTTCGACGGGACAGGGACCGCACGGGCATGGAGACGTGCTTATACCGTCGGCCGGTGTCCACATTCCCTGGTATAGACACGCGCCATGGCGAAAGGCGGACAGACGCCCCCGGAGACCGGCGCCCCCGGCTCCGACGAAGTGCGCGCGGCCTGGGCCCGCAAGGACGCCGGGGATGTGGTGGGTGCCCGGAAGGAAGCCCGGCGCATCCTGGCCCAGGCCCCTTCCGCGGAAGACCGCGAGCGGGCCGAGGACCTCCTGCGCGCCACCGCCACGCCCCGCGCCCTCTACGGCTTCGCCCTCCTGGGCGCCCTCATCCTGGCCGTCCTGCTGGGGCTCGCGCTGACCCGCTATTCCTAGCGGCCATTGTCGGTAGGATGA
This sequence comes from Myxococcaceae bacterium, assembly GCA_004173515.1. Classification (GTDB taxonomy): domain Bacteria; phylum Myxococcota; class Myxococcia; order Myxococcales; family Myxococcaceae; genus Corallococcus. Next base: position 7,646 of record SECN01000265.1, read on the forward strand.
CGCACCATGGAAGGCTTCCTCCAGGCGCTCAAGTCCTACCAGACCTTCAACCCCTCCGGCTGGGTGGGCATCTACCGGCTGTTGCCCATGTGGGCCGGCGTCGTGCTCGCGGCCGTGGGACTGGTGCTGCTGCTGGCGGGCGGAGGCCGGATGTTCCGCGGGGTCGCGGGCCCGGTGGGCGCGGTGCTGGGGCTCGTGTGGACGGGCGCCATCACCCAGAAGCTGGGCCTGATGGACCTGGATCCGCGCATGCCCACCTTCGTGGCCGCGGGGCTGATGGCGGTGGGCTTCCTCTTTCCGCCCGCCGTCATCTTCGTGGGCGTGGGCGTGCCCCTGGGCCTCGTGGCCGGGCAGATCGCCGGACAGAACGACTTCCTGCTCGGCTTCGGCCCGGGCTTCATCGTGGGCGGCATCGCGGGCGCCCTGCTGCACCGGCAGGTGAGCAGCATCGTCGCCTCCGCGGTGGGCGCGTGGCTTTTGGTGATTGGCGCACTCGCGGCGCTCCACCAGTTCGGCGGCGTCGTGGAGGCCGTGGCCAGCCGCCCCTGGGGCGTCATCATCGCCGCCCTGCTCTTCGCCCTGGCCGGCAGCGTCTACCAGCTCGCCGTGCGCCCCACGCCCGAGGAGTCGGATCAACGCAGCGCCGAGCGCGAGAAGCAGAAGCTGCGCCAGGCGGAGCAGCGGGCGCTCGAGAAGCGGTGGGGGGTCAAGTAGTCCCCGCCCGGCAATCCTTTACGCCGGGGGGGCCGGGGCGTACATTCCGCCGCCATTTCCCCCGGAGTTCCCCGAGCATCGATGGGCCAGGCCAGCCGCAAGGACAAGGATAAGCAGGTCGAGTCCCCCACGACGGCCCCCCTGCCGCCCGACTCCGGGGCCTCCCCCGCCGAGGCGTGGCAGAAGCCCTCCGGGCTCACCCGCCGCGGCTGGGCCGTCCTCGCCGGCATCGTCGTCCTCATCCAGTTCCCGCTCATCCACTACGCGCTCTTCCGGGGTCAGGCGGACGTCACCGCCACCATCCCCTACGCGCAGTCCTTCAACGACCCGGGCATCGTCGCCCGCGACTTCTTCTCCACCGGCGCCTACTGGCGCGTGACGAACGGGGAGCTGCTCGGCCCCGCGCCCAAGAACAACCCGCTGTGGCTCCAGGCCGTGCTGCCGGACGACGTGGCGGTGGAGTTCGACGTGCGCCCCGAGTACCCGGACGGCGACATCCGCGTGGAGGTGTTCGGCAACGGGCGCGACCCGGCCTCCGGCTACGTGCTGGTGCAGGGCGGGTGGAACAACAGCCTGTCCGTCATCGCCCGGCGTGACATCAACGCGCCCGCGCTGGACGCGCTCCAGCGCCGCGCGGCCCGCATCGCGGAGAAGGGCGGCGGCCAGGGCGCGGACCTCGTCGCCACCGGCGTCTTCAAGAAGGACACCGCCGTGCGCGTGGAGTCCCGCGTGGGCGCCCCCGTGCAGTCCGGCCGCGTGTACCACTGGCGCATCGAGCGCAGGGGCAACGTGCTCAAGTGGGCCATCGACGGCACGCTCGTGGCGGAGCTGGACGACCCGTTCCCCTTCAAGGGCAAGGGCCACGACCGGCTGGGCCTGTCCGGCTGGGAGTCGCAGCTGTTCTTCGACAACCTGCGCGTCGGCACGCCGGACTCCATGCCCGCCACGGCCATGAAGCAGGAGCCCGTCCTGCCCGCGGGCCCCTCCGAGGACGACTTCAACCGCGCCACGATTGGTGACGCGTGGAACGTGACGAACCCCGGCGCCGTGAAGATTGAAGACGGAGCGCTGGTGGTGCAGGGCGTGGGCAACCGCCCCATGTGGCTCAAGAAGCCCCTGCCCCAGAACGCCTCCATCGAATTCGACGCCTGGGCCGACAACGCCGAGGGCGACATGAAGGTGGAGGCCTGGGGCGACGGCCGGTCCTTCTACGCGGGCGATCCGCGCCTGCAGTACACCGCCACCGGCTACGTCTTCATCTTCGGCGGCTGGCGCAACACGCAGTCCATCATCGCCCGCCAGCACGAGCACACCAACGACCGCGCCGTGCGCGACGGCGCCGTGGTCACCCCCGGGCAGCGCTACCACTTCCGCATCACCCGGCGGGATGGACTCCTGTCGTGGGAAGTGGATGGCAAGCCCTTCCTGTCCCTCCAGGACGCCTCTCCCCTCTACGGCCCGCGCAACCAGTACTTTGGTTTCTCGGGCTGGCAGACGCGCGTCCACTTCGACAACCTCAAGATCCAGCCGCTGTAGTCTTCCCCCCGGCGGCGAAGGAAACACCCGTGCGCAGAGTCGGAATCTTCGGCTGGGGCGTGGTTGCCCCGCGTTCCCCCAACATCGAGGCGTTCGCGAAGAACCTCGCGTCCTCCGAGACCTGGCTGACCCCCTTCAACGGCTTCGGTCCGGACAACTTCCTCGTCGGCAACCCCACCTTCAGCCTGGCCGACTACAAGCCGTGGATCGACGCGCGCTTTCCTGGCAGCCGCTTCTCCCAGTTGGAGCGGAAGATGGGGCAGCCCACGCAGTACGCCATCGGCGCCTTCATCCAGTCGCTGTCGCAGAACCCCGGCATCGAAAAAGAGCTCCAGGACCTGGGCACCCGCGCGCACGTCTACGTGGGCACCGGCCTGGGCGATCTGCCCACCATCCAGAACATCTCCCTGGACCTCTACCGCGCCCAGCGCCGGTGGGACCGCTTCTGGGCCAGCCCCGAGCACAACAGCGCCGTGCGCGCGTGGCGCGAGACGCGCGAGCCCCTGGAAGGCCTGCCCCCGGAGCCCTCCACCATCGAGGAGGTGGAGCGCGACAAGGCGGAGGACGACTGGTGGCACTTCTGGGCCGGACGCTCGCCGGAGCTGCGCGAGTACCTGGAGGAGCTGCGCGAGATTGAAGCCATGGGCGTGCCCGACGAGGGCGACGTGGAGTCCGCCAAGCTCGCCGTCATCAAGGAGAAGCGCACGCGCAACGCGCGCCTCCAGAAGAAGTGGAGCTCCCCCGAGCCGCCCTGGAACGCGGTGTCCTCCAACGTGCTGTGGAACATCCACAACACGCCCGCCTCCCAGGTGTCCATGCTGGGCCAGATTACGGGCATGACGTTCGCGCCCGTGGCCGCGTGCTCGTCGTTCGGCTACGGCCTGAAGCTCGCCATGAACGCCATCCGCCTGGGCGAGGCCAAGGCGGTGGTGCTGGGCATGACGGACGCGGCGCCCAACCCGCTGGTGGTGGGCGGCTTCTACAACGCGCGCGTCATCTCCGCGGACGCCGCCGTGTCCAAGCCCCTCACCGCGCTGCGCGGCACGCACATCGCCGGAGGCGCGGTGGTGTGGGTGGTGGGCGACTACGAGCACTTCACCCAGAAGGGCTTCAAGGCGCTGGGCCTGGAGCCCGTCGCGGTGGGCGTCACCGCGGACGCCGACCACATCATCACCCCGTCCAAGGAAGGCCCCACGCTGGCCATCCGCGAGGCGCTCGCCTCCGCCGGCTGCGAGCCCAAGGACGTGGGAAGCTGGGACCTGCACGCCACCGCCACCCCGGGCGACTTCCTGGAGGTGCAGAACCTGCGCGACGTGCTGCCCGACTCGGTGCTCATCACCGCGCGCAAGGGCACCTTCGGCCACGGCATGTCCGCGGGCGGCGGCTGGGAGCTCACCGCGCAGTACCTGGGCGCCGAACAGGGCAAGGTCTACCCCACGCCCCTGGCGGCCCCGGAGCTCAACAAGCAGATCGCCAAGGTGCACAAGCACTTCGTGTTCGACCACGAGGAGCCGGCGCCCGAGGGGTGCTCGGGCAAGCTGTCCATGGGCGTGGGCGGCATCAACGCCTGCATCATCTCCCGGCCCTGGAAGTAGCGGCCGGGCGGTGTCGCGGGAAGCCCGGGGGCTGACTTCAGCCCTTGGGCACCGCCACCATGTCGAAGTCCGGGATGCGCTCGCGCATGAACTCGCGCATCCGGTTGATGAGGGCCGCCTCAATCTGCCGGGCCCGCTCGCGGCTGACGCCGTACTTGTCTCCGATGTCCTGGAGCGTGAGCGGTTCGTCCGCGGTGAGGCGGTTCTCGAAGATGTAGCGCTCCTTGCCCTCCAGCGTCTGGGCGAAGGCGGCCAGGTTCTCCCGGAAGAGGGCCTTGAGCTGCTCCGTGCCCAGGCGCTCGTCGGCGGGCACCGCGCTGGACGGCAGGTAGCGGTCCGCGCGCGTGGCCCCCCCGGAGTCCCCGTCGTTGCCCAGCGGCGCGTCGATGGACAGCTCGTCGTGCCCCAGCCGCTGGTCCATCTCCACGACGTCCTGCTCGGTGACGTTGAGGCGCTCCGCCAGCAGGCGCGGGCTGGCCTCGAAGCCCTGGGAGATGAGCTTCTCCTGCTCCTGGCGCAGCTTGAAGAAGAGCTTGCGCTGGGCCTCGGTGGTCCCCAGCTTCACCATCTTCCAGTTGTCCATGATGTAGCGGAGGATGTACGCGCGGATCCACCAGGCGGCGTAGCTGCTGAGCTTCACGCCCCGGTCCGGGTCGTACTTCTTCACCGCCTGCATCAGCCCGATGTTGCCCTCCTGCACCAGGTCCAGCAGCGACAACGGGTTGCGGTGGTACTCGTGCGCCAGCTTCACCACCAGCCTCAGGTTGGAGGCCACCAGCCGGTAGGCCGCCCGCACGTTGCCCGTGGCCTGGTAGTCCTTGGCCAGCTGGTGCTCCTCCTCGCGGGTGAGCAGCGGGTGGCGCGTCACCTCGGCCATGTAGGCCTGGAGGGGGTCGCGGTTGGTCAGGGCGGACGCACTCTCCGCGCGCACCAGGGCGGCCTTCGCCGGTGCCCGGGCGGCGACGCGGGGCGCGGGTTCCTCGATTTCCGCTTCTGCTTCGTTCAGTTCCGACAGGTCCGGCTCCAGGGAGTCCGGATCCAACGCCTCGCCCTCCTCGGCGTCCGCCCCGGCTTCCTCCCGGGCGGCATCCGGGCGGACAGGGGCCGTGGCCCGCTTCGCGCGGGCCTTGGGGGCCGGATTATTGGTTCTCTTCCTCCCATTCGCCATGCGCGCTCCATACCCCAAAGTGCCGCGATTGTTGCCAGAGGGTAATGCAGGGGCTATGCCCATGCCTGATGAGCGACATCCAAGAGCCCACGCCGGGAGCCCCGGCGCCTGACGAAGCCCCGACGCGTCCCGGCGAGTACATCGCGGACATCGGCTTCGAAGACATGAACCTCTCCGAGCCCCTCCGCCGCGCGCTGGCGGAGCGCGGCTACACCCACCCCACCCCCGTCCAGGCCAAGGCCTTCGGTCCCGCGATGGCGGGCAAGGACCTCATCGTCCGCAGCAAGACGGGAACGGGCAAGACGGCCGCGTTCGGCCTGCCCCTGCTGGAGAAGATCCCCGCGGACGAGAAGCGCGTGCGCGCCCTCATCCTCTGCCCCACGCGCGAGCTGGCGCTGCAGGTGGCGGAGGAGCTCACCACGCTCGCCAAGTACAAGGGCGTGAAGGTGGCGGCCATCTACGGCGGCGCCTCCATGAAGCAGCAGGAGGACGCGCTGGAAGAGGGCACGCCCATCATCGTGGGCACCCCCGGCCGCGTCTTCGACCACATCAACCGCGGCAACCTGAAGCTGGACGGCTGCGACCACGCCATCCTCGATGAAGCCGACGAGATGCTGAACCAGGGCTTCTACGAGGAGGTCACGCGGATCCTCGACCGTCTTCCGAAGACGCGTCAGGTGCTGCTCTTCAGCGCCACCGTCCCCACGGACATCCAGAACCTCATCGCGCGCTACACGACGAACGCGGAGACGTTGCTGCTGTCCGGCGACGTCTTCACGGTGGAGCACATCCACCACATCCGCTACGACGTGTCGGATCAGTTCCCCAAGCCGCGCAACCTCATCTACATCCTGGAGAAGGAGGAGCCCTCCAACGCCATCATCTTCTGCAACACGCGGGATGACACGGCGCTGGTGACGGCGGTCCTCAACCGCAACGGCTTCGACGCGGAGCTGCTCAACGGAGACCTGCCGCAGAAGGAGCGCGAGCGGGTGATGGGCAAGGTGAAGCGCGGCGAGGTGGCCTTCATGGTCGCCACGGACATCGCGGCGCGCGGCATCGACATCTCCGGGCTGGAGTACGTCATCAACTACTCCCTGCCGGAGGATCCGGCCGTGTACCTGCACCGGGTGGGCCGCACGGGCCGCATCGGCAACAAGGGCACCGCCATCAACCTCTTCTCCGGGCGCGAGCTGGCGACCTTCTCCGTGCTGGAGAAGAAGTTCGGCATCAAGTTCGAGATGCGCGAGATGCCGGCCCCGGAAGAGGCCATGCACCTGTGGACCGAGCGCCACGTGCGCGAGATCCGCGAGGCGACGGGCAACAGCATCTTCGAGGGCTTCCTGCCCCTGGCGTCGCAGTTGAAGACGCGCAGCGACGCGGACGACCTCATCGCGTTCCTCATCAAGTACTTCTTCAGCCACCTGCGCATGGAGAAGGCGCAGGCCGCCGGCGAGACGGAGAAGCGCGAGCCGGTGAAGCCCCTAGAGCGCCGGGGCAAGGACCGCGAGCGCGAGCGCGAGCGTCCCCCCCGCCGCGAGGACCGGGGCGAGCGCACGGAGCGTCCCGCCCCGCGCGCGGAGTCCGGTGAGCGTGAGCGCCGTCCGCGCCGCGACGAGCCCCGCCGCGAGGACCGGGGTGAGCGCGTGCGCGCCGCACCGACGTCGTCCGCCGCGCTGGAGCCGGGCCCGGGCGAGGTGAAGCTCTGGGTGAACCTGGGGACCGCCGACGGCCTGGGGCCGGGCAGCATCGCCACGGCGATGGAGGACGCGGGCGCCCCGGTGGGCAAGATGGTGCGCGCGGAATTGCGCCCCACGTTCGCGTACGTCTTCGTCGCGGAGGCCGATTCGCCGGGCTTCGAGTCCCTCAACGGCAAGCAGCACGGCAGCAAGACGCTGCGCGTGGAGAAGAGCAAGCCGCGCAGCGAGCGCGACGTCACCAGCACCCGCCCGCCCCCGTCCCCGGACGCGGGCCCTGGCGAGGTGAAGCTCTGGGTGAACCTGGGCATGGATGACGGCATGGACGAGGCGAAGCTGCCCGCCACGCTGGAGTCGCTGGGTGCCCCGGGCGGCAAGGTCATCCGCGCCCTCACCCGCGCCACCTACGGCTACGTCTACGTGCCGGAGGCGGAGGCCCCGGGCTTCGAGGCCCTCAATGGCAAGACGCACGCCGACAAGGCGCTGAAGCTGGAGCGGCACCGTCCGCGCGGCCAGCGCGAGGAGCGCCGTCCCCGCCACGAGTCGCTGCCGGACCTCCCCGGCCAGGCGCGCCTCTGGGTGGGCCTGGGCCGTCAGGAGGGCCTGGACGAGGCGGGCGTCGCCGCCGCGCTGGAGGCCGCGGGCGCTCCGGCGGGCAAGGTGCTGCGCACCGACCTGCGCCCCACCTACGCGTACGTCTTCGTCGCGGAAGAGGACGTGGCGGGCTTCGAGGCCACCCACGGCAAGCCTCACGGCGAGAACAAGACGCTGAAGGTCGAGCGCGCGAAGCGCAAGTAGTCCGCTTCGCCGGTGCCTTCCAAAGCGACGCGCCTTCCCAGGTGGAAGGCGCGTGGTTTCAGGAAGGCACCTTCCTCCTGCGGGCCCGGTGGTAGTGCGCGGTGCACAGCCCCCGGGCCAGCACGGGCCGGCCACAGTCCGGTTCGGTGCAGGAGGCGGCAGTGTGTCCCTGGGACGGGGGACATGCGGCGTCAGGCCCGCCGCTGAACATCGCGTCCGCCACGGCCAGGAGCCGGTCCACGTCTCCCCGGCCCAGTCCCCGCACCCGAACCCACTCCACCAGACGATGAGCCCCCGCGTCCTCCGCGTCCTCCAACCGGAACAGCTCCCAGAGCGGCAGCTCCAGGGCGGCCGCGACCTGGAGGAGCGTGTCGTAGCTGGGGTTGCGCTCGCCGCGCTCCAGCAGGGACACGAAGCTCACGGAGATGGCGCAGCGCTCGGCGAACTCCTCCTGCGTGAGGCCGCGCCGCTCGCGCAGCGTGCGGATCCGCCGCGCCAGGCCCTGGAGCGAGCCGCTTGCGTCGCTGGGGGGCGGAGAGCCGGGGCGCATGGACGCACCCATCGTAGCGCACCCCTTCTGCTATGGTTTTCCGACCAGGAGCCAGCCCCCACATGAACGCCGTCGACGGCACCAACTACTACTTCCGCAAGGCCGCGCGGGTGATGGACGTGGGCACGCCCATCGAAACGCTCCTGGCCAGGACTCCGGGGAGATCCGCACGTTCCTGGGCTACCGCATCCAGCACGACAACAGCCGGGGCCCCATGAAGGGCGGCCTGCGCTACCACCCCGCCCTGGACCAGGACGAGTGCGTGTCGCTCGCGTCGCTGATGACGTGGAAGACCGCCGTGGTGAACGTGCCCTACGGCGGCGCCAAGGGCGGCGTGGCGTGCGACCCGTCGCAGATGAGCCTCAAGGAAGTGGAGCGGCTCACGCGCAAGTTCGTGGATCAGATTCAAGACGTCATCGGGCCCACGCGCGACATCCCCGCGCCCGACGTCAACACCAACCCCCAGGTGATGGCGTGGGTGATGGACCAGTACTCGCGCTACCACGGGCACTCGCCCGCGGTGGTGACGGGCAAGCCCCTGGAGCTGTACGGCTCCAAGGGCCGCGAGGCCGCCACCGGGCGGGGCCTGTTGTACGTGTGCCGTGAAATCCTGCGCGACCTGGGCCTGCCGGTGAAGGGCACGCGCTTCGCCATCCAGGGCTTCGGCAACGTGGGCAGCCACATCGCGCAGCTCATCTGGGGCGACGGCGGCGTCGTGGTGGCCGCCTCCGACGTGCTGGGCGGCATGTACAACCCGCTGGGCCTGGACGTGCCGTCGCTCTTCGAGCACGTCAAGCGCACCGGCACCGTCACCGGCTTCAGCGGTGGCACGCCGTGCAGCAACGAGGACGTGCTCGCGGCGGACTGCGAGGTGCTCATCCCCGCCGCCCTGGGCCACGTGCTCACCCGCGACAACGCCAACAGCGTGAGGGCCCGCCTGGTGGTGGAGGGCGCCAACGGGCCCACCCAGCCGGAGGCGGACGACCTGTTGGAGAAGCGCGGCATCTTCGTGGTGCCGGACATCCTGGCCAGCGCGGGCGGCGTCACGGTCAGCTACCTGGAGTGGGTGCAGAACCTCCAGCACGTCTCCTGGGAAGAGGACCGCGTCAACGCGGAGTTGGAGAAGACGATGAAGGAGGCCTACGACCGGGTGGCGCAGATTGCCCGCTCCCGGAAGGTCTCCATGCGGACGGCCGCCTACATCCTGGCCATTGGCCGGGTGGGCAAGGCCACCGTGCTGCGCGGCATCTGACGCGGGGCCCCCGGCTCCGGAAGATTGCTTCGGGCGCCAACATCCTTCCCGCGCCCGCTGCCGCATCGCGTCCAGGCAGGCGTCAGGCCCCGCGTCGCTTCCGTGCGGGGCCGGCATCCGCTACACGGCCGGCATGATGGTCACCCTGCAGGACATCCAGGCGGCGCGCGAGCGGCTGCGCACGGCGCTGCGCCCCACGCCGTGCCCCGCGTCGGACTACTTCACCGAGAAGACGGACTGCGCGGTGGTGTACTTCAAGCTGGAGAACCTCCAGCGCACCGGCGCCTTCAAGGAGCGCGGCGCGCTCAACAAGCTGCTCACGCTCACGCCGGAGGAAAGACAGCGCGGCGTCATCGCGGCCTCCGCCGGCAACCACGCGCAGGGCGTGGCGTACCACGCGCGCCGGCTGGGCATCCGCGCCACCATCGTGATGCCGGAGCGCACGCCGCTCATCAAGGTGACGCGCACGCGGGATGACTACGGCGCGCGCGTGGTGCTCAAGGGCGCCAACTACGATGAGGCCTACGCGGAGGCGCTGCGCATCCAGCAGGCGGAGGACCTGGTCTTCGTCCACCCGTTCAACGACCTGCACGTCATCGCGGGCCAGGGCACGCTGGGCCTGGAGCTGTTGGAGCAGTGCCCCGACCTGGAGCTGGTGCTGGTGCCGGTGGGCGGCGGCGGGCTCATCTCCGGCGTGGCCGTGGCCCTCAAGGAGACCAACCCGCGCATCCAGGTGGTGGGCGTGCAGGCCTCCACCATCGCCAGCATGAAGGCGTCGCTGGACGCGGGGGCGCGCACGGAGCTCACGGCCGCGGGCACCACCATCGCGGACGGCATCGCGGTGAAGATTCCGGGCGACATCACCTTCGAGCACGTGCGCAAGTACGTGGACGCGGTGGTGACGGTGGATGAAGAGGAGATCGCCGCCGCCATCCTGCTGATGCTGGAGCAGGAGAAGACGGTGGCGGAGGGCGCGGGCGCCGCGGGGCTGGCCGCATTGCTCAACGGCCGCGTGCCGCAGGCGAAGGGCAAGCGCGTCGCCATCATCGTTGGTGGCGGCAACATCGACATGAACGTCATCAGCCGCATCATCGAGCGGGGCCTCGTGAAGGCCGGCCGTCTGGTGCAGTTGGAGGTCCGGCTGCCGGACCGGCCGGGCATGCTCGCGCGGCTCACCACGCAGATCGCCCAGATGCGCGCCAACGTCGTGGACCTGCACCACGACCGCGCCTTCTCCAAGGCGGGCCTGGGCGAGGCCACGGTGGAGGTGATGCTGGAGACCACCGGACATGCCCACATCCAGGAGCTGATGGCCTCGCTGGAGGCCCAGGGCTGGCAGGTCGCCCGGACGTAGGCCAGGGGAGCAGGAGGCTTGCACGTCGGCGCGCGGCTTCGGCGATACTGGGGATTCCATGAACACGCCCCTCATCGCCCTGTTGCTGCTCGCCGCCGCCCCTCCGCCGCAGAAGGCCCGGGAGCTGGCCGCCCAGAAGCAGTGGGAGGAGCTGTACCTGGCGTACGCGGCGGCGTCCCCTGCCGACTATGAGGAAGCGCAGCGGCCGGGCGTCGCGGGCCCGCTGCTCAAGGGGTGCGAGGCGCTGCTCGCGGAGGACGCGGTGATGGCGTACTCGCTGGGCGAGCGCGCCGTGGCCTTCCAGGAGACGGCCGGTGCCCTGCGGTGCCTGGCGAAGTCCGCGCTGAAGACGGATCAGCGCGCGTCCGCGGAAGAGGCGCTGCGAAAGGGCCTGGAGCGCTTCCCCAAGGACGGCGCGTTCGGGCTGGAACTGGGGCGGATGCTGCTCCAGGACGAGGACATGACGGCGGCCATCGCCACGCTGGAGAAGGTCCCCGCGAAGGCGAAGGAGTCGAAGGAGGCGCGCAAGCTCCTCCAGACGGCGCGCGCGAAGGTGGCGGAGGCCGGGGCGGCGCGGGGCGAGGTGGAGCGCCTGGAGCGGCGGTTGAACAGCGGGGAGGACACGCGCACCGCGAAGGGCACGCAGGGGGACGGCGAGGTGCGCGCGGCGAGCCTGAGCTACGAGTCCGGCGTGGGCAAGGACGGCATGCGCGTTCGCGCCAACAAGCGCTTCGCCATCCGCTACTTCAACAGCGAGCGCGACTTCGGACAGCGCGCCGAATACGAGGGCAAGGTCGTCGCCGCGCTGGAGGAGTCGTATGAATTCACCCAGCGGACCCTGGGCCGGGCCCGCGAGCGGCCGTTGGACGTGGTGCTCTACACGCGCGACGAGTTCCGCACGCACCTGGGGGCCAGCTACGCCAACCGGGTGGCCGGGCTGTACCACGACGACGCCATCCGGATGAACGACGCGGCGGAGCTCACGCAGACGACGAAGGCGACGCTGGTGCACGAGTACGTGCACGCCGTGCTGGACGAGATCTGCGTCGGCGGCGGCGACACCGTGCCCCGCTGGTTCAACGAAGGACTGGCCGAGTACCTGGAGTGGCGCTTCACGCGGCTCGACGGCCCTCCCCGTGGCCTGCGGGACATGATGCGCGGGGCCGCCCGACAGGGCCTGTTGCCGAAGCTGTCGGACATGAACACGCAGGCCCCCATCTCCATGGCGAACCCGGAGATGGCCTACGGGACGTCCGCGGTGGCCGTGGGGGAGCTGGTGCGGCTGGGCGGGATGGAGAAGCTGCTGACCTTCATCGGGTCCCTCTCCCCGACGGGCTCCTTCGAATCCGCCCTCCAGTCCTCCTACGAGATGAACTTCGCGACCCTGGACAAGAAGGTCCTCACCGCCCTCTCGGGGAGGTAGCGGCCGGTCGGGCGTGGCGGATTGGTTTACCCCCTGGCGGGAGTCCCCTACACTCGCGGCCCTCCAAGATTTTCGCTGCGGCGGTCCCTGTTGGACGCTGGCGCAGCAAGGTGACGGATGTCCGATACGCGCGCCGCGATGAGAGAATTCCGCTTCCTGGACGAGAAGCGGAAGCTGGGAAGCCTGTCCGCCGTCGAGGAGGCTCGCTGGGTCGAGTTGCGCGGCCTGTTGGGCATCCAGGACGCGGCGGACACCGCGGCGGCCGCCCAGGCGTGGGCCCAGCCGGAGCAGGTCCAGGAGCAGCCCCAGGGCTACTACGGCGAGGATGGCCAGTGGTACGCCTACCCCGCCGGCTACGAGCAGCCCCAGGGCTACTACGGCGAGGATGGCCAGTGGTACGCCTACCCCGCCGGCTACGACCCCAACGCGGCGTATGATCCGAACGCGGCGGCGTGGCCCCAGCAGGCGGACGATCCGAACGCGGCGGGCGCCTACGCGGCCCCGGCCGGCACCGACGCCGCCGGTGCGTATGATCCGAACGCGGGCGATGCGCAGGCGTGGGCGGCCTATCCGGCGGAAGCAGGCCAGGCGCCCGTGGATCAGGACAACCTGAACCTCAACACCGACGACATCGACATCCCGTCGCTGAGCGAACCCGCGCCGTGGATGCCCCAGCCGGCGGCGGCGCATGCGCCAGCGCCCGTGGCGGAGAGTTGGGACACGAGCGCTGAAGAGGACTTCTCCGGGCTGTCCACGGAGACGCCGCCTCCGGTGGCGGCCGCCGAGCCCGAGGCCTCGCTGGAGGACTCGTTCGCCGAGCTGTCGATGGAGGTCGAGACGGAGGCCCAGGCCCCCGTGTCGTCCGGCCTGGATCCGATGGCCGAGGCCCTGGCCTCCGCCGAGCACGCGGCCTCCGAGGAAGCGGCGCGGCTGGACGCCCAGCCCGAGTCCGAAGCGGTGATGGCCGAGGACCTGGACACCGCCCATGTGGATGCCGCGTGGGACGCGGCGCCGCTCGCGGTGGAGTCCGACGAGTCGCGTGACGGGGCGCTCGACACGGCGCCGCTCGCGGTGGACACGTCCGCCCCGGCCGAGGGTGGGACATCGGATTGGGACTGGAGCGACGTCGCGACGTCGCAGGCCACCCCGGCGGAGGGCGCCGTGCTGGAGGCGTCCGCCGAGGAGATTTCGACCGACGCGGGCGCGACCGGGACGGAGTGGCAGTCCGACTCCGGCACGTCGGATCCCGGTGGGGACATCGTGCTCGGCTCCGGCGACATCGCGGAGGCGTGGACGGACAGCGCCGCGGCCGCGGAAGCGCAGGCCGAGGAGCTGCCCCTGGAGGCGGGTGACGCCGAAGGGACGTGGCAGGCGGACGGCGCGGCGGCGGCGGAAGAAGCGCCCGCCGAGGAGATCGCGCTCAGTTCGGACGACGTCGCGGCGAGCTGGCAGACCGACGGCGCGGCTTCGACGGAAGCCTCCGCCGAGGAGATCGCGCTCGACCCGAGCGAGGTCTCGGAAGAGGGCGCGGCCTGGACGGACGATGCGACGGGAGCCGACGGCGAGGCCATCGCGCTGACGGACTCGGACGCGCTGGCGTCCGCGGAGACGCCGACGTTCGACGCGGCGGACCTGGGTGCCGAGGAGACGCTCACCGCGCCTCCGTCTCCGTTCGCGGAGGACGCGGGAGGCTCGTCGCTGGGGATCCGCAGCATCCCGGTCGGACCGGACGTGGAGGCCGAGACGCTCGAGCTCGGCGCGGAGGACGTGGAGCCCTCGGCGCTGTCGACGGCGCGTGACGCCCTGGCGGCGGAGCAGTGGAGCGAGCTGAACGGTCAGCCTGATGAGGCCGTGCCGCTGGCCACCGCGAGCGAATCCCTCGCGGAGGCGCAGTCCGCCGAGGCTTCGGCGTGGACGCATGGGAACCATGACGCGCAGGCGGAGTGGTCCGCCGATGGAGCCCCGTCCGACGCGACCGACACCGTCGGTCTGCAGGAGGAGTCCGCCCCCATCGAGTTGCAGCCCGAGTGGGCCTCCGACGCCGTGGAGTCCCCCGAGGAGTCCTCGCCCATCGAGTTGCAGCCCGAGTGGGCCGCTTCCGCGGGCGAGGAGAACGCGGCCGACCCCCAGGACGCGTGGGCCACGCCCGAGGCGGAGGGAGCGGCGTCGGAGTGGGCCGATCCCAACGCGGCGAATGCATCCGCGCCCATCGAGTTGCAGCCCGAGTGGGCCGCGGCCGATGCGGTGACGGGGACCGATGCTTCCTCGGGGGCAGTGCCTGCCGAGGCGCAGCCGGAGTGGAGCACCGGGGAAGCGACCGCGACCGAAGCGGCGGATTCCGAGTGGGAGACGCCAGCGGAAGCGACCGCGTGGGCGGTGTCCTCCGGGCAACCGGCCACCGACAGCGCCCAGGCGACGGCGGGTGAGCCGTCTGGGGAAGCTCCGCTGATTGAAGCCGGAGCCGGATGGGCCACGTCGGAGACGGCCCCGGAGGCTGCACCGGGGGCGTGGTCGGATCCGTCCGGAGTCGCGGCCCAGCCAGAATGGGCGGCGTCCACGGAAGTCGCGCCGCTCGAAGCCGAAGCCGGATGGGCCACCGAGGGCGAAGCAGCGCCCGCCGCGCAGTCGTCGGACTGGGGCTCCACGCAGGACGCCGCGCCCATCGAGGCACAGCCCGAGTGGGCCACCGAAGAAGCCGCTCCCGTCGCCGCGCAGCCGGAGTGGGCCACGGAAGAGGCCGCGACCATCGAGGCGCAGCCCGAGTGGGCCACCGAAGAGGCCACCCCCGTCGCCGCGCAGTCGGCGTGGGCCGCCACGGAAGAAGCCGCGCCCCTCGAGGCTCAGCCTGAATGGACCACGGAGGAGGCCGCCCCCGTTGCCGCACAATCGGAGTGGTCCGCCACGGAAGAAGCTGCGCCCATCGAGGCTCAGCCTGAATGGGCCACGGAAGAGGCTGCTCCCGTAGCGGCACAGCCGGAGTGGGCCACCTCGGAAGAGGCCGCGCCCATCGAGGCTCAGCCCGAGTGGGCCACGGCCGAAGAAACCGCACCCGTTGCCGCGCAGCCTGAGTGGGCCACCCCGGAAGAAGCTGCGCCCATCGAGGCTCAGCCCGAGTGGGCCACGGAAGAGACCGCTCCCGTCGCCGCGCAGTCGGAGTGGGCCACCCCGGAAGAAGCTGCGCCCATCGAGGCGCAGCCCGAATGGGCCACGGAAGAGGCCGCTCCCGTCGCCGCGCAGCCGGAGTGGGCCGCGACCGAAGAGGCAGCACCCATGGAGGCCCAGCCCGAGTGGGCCACGGAAGAGGCAACCCCCGTCGCCGCGCAGTCGGCGTGGTCCGCTCCTGGGGAAGCCCCCCTCGAAGCCCAGCCCGAATGGGCCACGGAAGAAGCAGCCCCCGTCGCCGCGCAATCCGAGTGGGCGACGACCGAAGAAGCCGCCCCCATCGAAGCCCAGCCCGAGTGGGCCACGGAAGAAGCCGCGCCCATCGAGGCCCAGCCCGAGTGGGCCACGGAAGAAGCCGCACCGGTCGCCGCGCAGTCGGAGTGGGCCACGGCCGATGCGTCCGCGCCCGTCGCCTTGCAGTCGGAGTGGGCCGCCACGGAAGAGGCCGCACCCATCGAGGCCCAGCCTGAATGGGCCACCGAAGAAGCAGCACCCGTCGCCACGCAGTCCGAGTGGGCCACGGAAGAGGCCGCACCGGTCGCCGCGCAGTCGGAGTGGGCCGCCACGGAAGAAGCCGCGCCCCTCGAAGCCCAGCCCGAATGGGCCACGGCCGAAGAGGCCGCGCCGGTCGCCGCGCAGCCGGAGTGGGCCTCCTCCGAGGAAGCCTCCCTCGAGGCCCAGCCCGAGTGGGCCACCACCGGGGAAGCCACTCCCGGATCAACGCAGCCGTGGTCCGCCACGGAAGCCGACGCCTCCGCCACCGAAGCGACCTCGTCGGACTGGGCCTCCTCCGACGCGCCGGCCGCCGGCGCCGCGCAGCCGGAGTGGGCCTCCTCCGAGGAAGCCCCCCTCGAGGCCCAGCCCGAATGGGCCACGGAAGAAGCCGCTCCCGTCGCCGCACAGCCGGAGTGGGCCTCCGCGGAAGAAGCCCCTCTCGAAGCCCAGCCGGAGTGGGCCACGGAAGAAGCCGCTCCCGTCGCCGCGCGGTCGGAGTGGTCCGCCACCGGAGAGCCCGCTGGCGGGTCCTGGGACTCGCCCTCCGCCGAAGCCGAGCCCGCCTGGGATGCCCCGGTCGAGGAAGCCGCCGCCGAGTGGTCCGCCCCTCCTGTCGCTCCTGAGTGGAACGACCCGGCAACCCCGGCCGCCCGGTCCGCGTGGAGCGCCCCCCAGGAAGCCCAGCCCGAGTGGATGGCCGCCGCCGAGCCCGAGCCCGCCCGCGCCGCCTGGGAGACGCCCCGGGGCACCGCCGCCTCCAACTGGAGCGAGCCCGTCCTCCCCGAGGAGGAGGTCTCCCTCACCGGCCTCACCCCACTCGCTCCCGGGTCCTCCTGGGAAGAGCCCGCCGTGGACGTGGAGCCGCAGCCGGAGCCTGCCTGGGCCGCCCAGCCCGCCCTCGACGTCGAGGAGGTGGAGCCCGAAGCCGAGCCCCTGGCGGACATCGAGCTGGTGGAGGAGGAGCCCGCCCTGCCCGTC
>SECN01000266.1 GCA_004173515.1 Myxococcaceae bacterium
CCCGGGTGAACCTGCCGGGAGAGCCCATCCAGCCGCCCTCTGAAACCGGAGACGACAGTGCAACTGCGGATTGAGCGCCGGATGATGCCCCACGTGCCGTGGGGGCTCGTCGTGTGCGTCCTGGGCGTGTGCCTGTTGGGCATCTGGAACCTGGCGTCCGCGTCGCGGCCTCCCATGGCGCCCGTGTGGACCAGCCAGGCGCTCTACCTGGCCGTGGGCCTGGGCGCGGTGTTGATGGTGTGTCTGGTGGACTACCGGTGGATCCAGCGGATGGCCTTTCCCATCTACGTGGCCAACATCCTGGCGCTGCTGGCGCTGCGCGTCGTGGGACACACGGCCAAGGGCGCGGAGAGCTGGTTCGTCATCGGCCCGTTCCGCCTGCAGCCCGCGGAGTTCATGAAGATTGGCGTCGTGCTGATGCTGGCCAAGGTCTACCACGACGACTTCCAGCCCAACCAACCGTCCTACGGCCTGGTGCGTCTGTGGAAGCCGTTGCTGGTGGTGATGGTGCCCTTCGTGCTGGTGCTGGTGCAGCCGGACCTGGGCACCGCGCTGATGATCTTCCTGTCCTCCGGCACCGTCATCCTCTTCGGAAAGGTGCGCTGGTATCTGGCTGGCACGCTGGTGCTGGGCGTGCTGGTGGGCGGCCTCATCATCTGGAACGACTACGTGCGCGAGATGCCCGAGCCGCGCTCCACCGTCGTGCGCCACTACCTGAAGAAGCACCAGAGCCAGCGCATCTCCGGCTGGTTGGACCCGGAGGCGGACCTGCGCGGCTCCGGCTACCACGCCGCGCAATCCAAGATCGCCGTGGGCAGCGGCGGCCTCACCGGCAAGGGCTGGCGCGAGGGAACCCAGACAGGTCTGCGTTTCCTGCCGGAGCAGCACACGGACTTCATCTTTTCCGTGTGGGCCGAGGAGCACGGCTTCTTCTCATGCCTGCTGCTCCTGCTGCTCTACGGCGGCATCTTCATCCTCGGGCTGGGGGTGGGCTTCAGCGCGCGGGATCGTTTTGGAGCGTTCGTTGCCGTAGGGGTGGTGGCCACACTTTTCTGGCAGGTGTTCGAAAACATCGGCATGGTCATTGGCCTGTTGCCGGTGACGGGCATCACGCTGCCCCTCATGAGCTACGGCGGCTCCTCGATGCTGTCGGTGCAGAGGAAGGGTGCCGTGAAGGCTGGCCCGGGTGTCCAGGGGCTGGAGGGCGCGGAGGCGCCGCGCGCGTTCGTTCCGCCGGTGGGCGCCTCGCGCGTCGTGCCCACGCCCGGCGTGGCCCCACGCATCGAAATGAATCAGGGCGAGCCGGAGCACCGGCACTTCCCGCGCGCGCAATTGACCACCCACTTCGACCTCTGGGTGGATGATGAAGCCGGGGGCCGGCGCTTCTCCGCCAACCTCGTCTCCATCAACGTGAGCGTCAGCGGCGCCTTCCTGGCGAGCACGTTCTTCCTGCCCATGGGCACGGTGGTGCGCGCGCGCTTCGCCCTGGAAGAAGGGGCGGCGCCCGTGGAGACCCGCGCGGAGATCGTCCGGGAGGAGCGGGGGCCGGAGGAGGAGGGCAAGAGTGGCTTCGCCCTGCGCTTCCTGGACTTCTCCGGTCAGACGGAGGTGGCGCTGGCCCGGCTCTTCCTGGGCGCACGCCTGCGAGCCTTCACGGAGGACTATCTCAAATCCGCACGCGCCCGCTCCCTGCCCAATGAGCTGGAGCGGGTCATCGACGTGATGGCGGCCTGGGAGCTGCTCAAGGCCACCACGCCCGGAGACCCCTGGCGCGGTGAGTAGGTCTGCCGACGCTCAGGCGGGCTTGCCGGTGGCGATCTGCCGCCGACGCTCGGCCTGGTAGTGCGCGGAGCACAGGCCCTTGGAGCGCTGCTCGCGGGTGCAACCGTTCACCGTGCAGCGGCGGTCCATGGGCACCGGCCCGCCCGCGACCGTCTTCGGCGGACGACCCCGGCGGCGGCCCGCCATCACCGCGCCGTTGCCCGGCGAAGGCGCCGCGCTGCCCATCTGCGGCATCCCCGTGTTCAGCGCGCGCAGCATGCCGCGGCCGATGGCGTCACCCAACGCCTCCGCCCACGACGTCAGGGCAGGGGTCAGCGGCGCTTGCGAGGTCAATTCTTTGCGAAGGCGTGCCATGAAGAACTCCTGTTGAAACTCGCCAATCAAGACAGGCGTGTACTTTTGTCTTCTGTCTGGTGTGGCGAACTCTGTCAACAAGACACGTTGGGGTCTTGTTTGACTCGCAATGCAATTTCAATGTCTGTTGAACAAAACATGACGGGAGGATCGTCCCGCCGTGCTGACAGTCCATTTGTCTCAACACCAGAGAAATGGCCCCTGCGAGGGGCGTTTGGCACCCGGTACGTGTAAGCCCTTACCGTCGCGGTGAGTTGTCTTTCTACAGACATATCGAATGCGCGCCGTGTCACAGCCGGGTGTCTTCTGCGGGATGCCTGGGTGGGGCGCGGACGCGAAACGTCCCCTCGCACCGTGCGCGAAACCTGGTGGAAGGACCAGGTGCGTCATCGGCGGGAGGGGACGTGGGGGACGGAACGGGAGGCCCCGTGCCGCCCGTGCGGCTAGACGAGGCTCGTCTTGACCGCGGCCTCGATGGTCGCCTTGGGGACCGCGCCGACGATCTGCTTCACGACCTTGCCGCCCTTGAAGAGCAGCAGGGTGGGGATGGAGCGGATGCCGTACTCCTGCGCCGTGACCTGGTTCTCGTCGATGTTCATCTTCGTGAAGCTGACCTGGCCCTTGTACTGCTCCGACAGCGCCGCCACGGAGGGCGCGATGGCGCGGCAGGGTGCGCACCAGGTGGCCCAGAAGTCCACGAGCACGGGCTCCTGTGATTCCAGCACCAGCTTCTTGAAGTCCGAATCCTTGATGTCCTTCACTTCGCCAGCCATGTCGTCTCCTCGGGGCGGTCCATATCTGCCGACGCGCGCCCTGTTAGTACGCGTCCGGGGGCCCCGCAAGCCGTGGGATCCGGCCCGGCCCCCCGTTGAACGGATGCGGAGGGCGCCGGGGGGTTGCACCCATTTCAAAGCCCCCCCGGAAGGACGCTGGTGTAGACTGAACGCCGTGACGAAGCTCTTCCTGTCCCAGGCACAACTCGAGGAGTGGGCGCTGGCCGACAAAGCCGACCTGCGCGAAGGTCGCCTGGTGGTGGCCGCCGAGGGAGGGACCGACTGGCCCCTCACCCCCGCCGTCCACGTGGTGCAGCTGGTGTCCGGCGAGGACACCCACCAGTTGGTGTCGAAGGTGAAGACGGAGGAGCAGCTTGGCCGCCTGGGCGCCGAACAGATGGCCGACTCCATCCTGGTGGGGGACTCCGCCTACGAGGTCGTTCCGGGCTATGTCGCGGAGGTGAGCGCGCCTTCTCCGGAGCGCAAGCCCAACTCGGAGACCGATCTGCTGGCGGCCTTCATTCTCAATAAAATGGGTTGAGGGCGGGCTGAATGCCTCCTCGGCCGGGGTTATGAGCCTGCCGCCATGAGCCACACGCTCGTCTCACTCGCCTGCCATGCCTACGGGCTGGCCGCGCTCGTCTACCTTTCCTACCTGGTGCGCCAGTCGCAGGTGCTCGCCGTGTCCGGGCGGGTGCTCGTGGGCACCGGGCTCCTGATGCATTGCGTTGCCCTCATCGAGATGCTGGGGGCCCAGGGGGGCCGGCTGGTGGGGCCCGCGCAGGGCATGTCCGCCTTCGCCTTCCTCCTGCTGGCGCTGTTCCTGGCGTTGGATGTGCGCTACCGCAAACCTGTCATCGGCGCGTTCCTCACGCCGCTGGCGGTGGCGGTGCTGCTCATCGGGATGTTGTTGCACGGCGGGCCGGCGCCGCTGCCGGCCGCGGTGCGTCAGCCCCTGTTGCCGGTGCATGTCACCATCGCGCTGCTGGGCATGACGGCGTTTGGCGTGGCCGCGGGGGTGGGGGTGATGTACCTGCTGATGGAGCGGCAGGTGAAGACCAAGCACTTCGGGTTGCTGTTCGCGCGGCTGCCTTCGCTGGAGTTCCTGGACACGCTCAACCGGCGGCTGGTGGTGTGGGGTTTCATCGCGCTGTCGCTGACGCTGGCGACGGGGGCGCTGTTCGTCTCCACGGTGCCGGGGCTCGCGTGGAACTTCGACGCCAAGCAGGTCGCGACGTTCGTGGCCTGGGGCGTGTTCGCCGCGCTCGTCAATGCACGCATCTTCGCCGGCTGGCGCGGCCGTCGCGTCGCGCTGCTCACCATGGCGGGTTTCTGCCTGGTGCTGGTCTCCTTCCTGTCGTCCTACGACCTGTCCGCCGCTGGCCCGGGGATGCCGTAGCCATGGAATTCATCTGTATCGGTGTCTCCCACCGCACCGCCCCCCTGGGCATCCGGGAGCGCCTGGCATTGCCCGAAGCGCGGCAGACGGAAGTGTTGCAGCGGCTGGCGCAGGCGCCGGTGGAGGCGCTCTGGGTGTCCACCTGCAATCGCGTGGAGGTGTATCTGGCGGCGCCCAGCGCGGAGCAGGCGCGGGAGCGCGCGCGTGAGACGTTGCGGTCCCTGGGGGGCGAAGAGGCGCTGGAGCACCTCTACGAACACCAGGGCGAGGCGGCGCTCGTGCACCTGTTCCGGGTGGCCTCCAGCCTGGACTCCATGGTGCTGGGCGAGGCGCAGATATTGGGTCAGGTGAAGGACGCCTTCGAGCGCGGCCAGGGCGCGGGCGCGGTGCGCGGGGAGCTGACGCGTGCGTGCGCGGCGGCGTTCGGCTGCGCCAAGCGCGTGCGCACGGAGACGGCGGTGGGGCGCGCGGCCACGTCCATGGCGTCCGCGGCGGTGCAACTGGCGAGCAAGGTGTTCGACGGGCTCAAGGACAAGACGGTGCTGGTGGTGGGCGCCGGTGAGATGGGCGAACTCGCGGCGCGGCACCTGATGAACGCGGGCGCCGGGAAGCTCGTGGTGACCAACCGCACGCTTTCGCGCGCCGAGGCGCTGGTGGCGGAGGTGGGCGGCGTCGCCCGGCCCTTCGAGGAGCTCTTCACGCTGCTGTTGTCCGCGGACGTGGTGGTGACGAGCACCGCGTCGCCGGTGCCGCTGTTCACCCGCGAGAACGTGGGCGCTTTGGGCAAGGCGCGCCGGGGCCGGCCGCTGTTCATGGTGGACCTGGCGGTGCCGCGCGACATCGACCCGGCGGTGGGCACACTGGACTGGGTGCACGCGTACGACGTGGACGACATCCAGAAGTTCGTCGCGGACAACGCCGCCCAGCGCGCGGAGGAAGCGCACAAGGCGGGCGGACTGGTGGCGCAGGAGGTGGCGCGCTTCGCCCGGGAGCGCGCGCTGCGCGAGGGCATGCCGGTGCTGGCGCGGCTGCGTCAGCGCGCGGAGGGCATCGCGCGGGCGGAGGTGGAGCGCACGCTGCTGGGATTGGGCGACGGGCTCACCGACAAGCAACGCAAGAGCATCGAGGCCATGGGGCGCGCCATCGTGAACAAGCTGTTGCATGAGCCCACCGCGAGGCTGCGCGCCGTGGGGCCCCAGGGTGAAGGCAACCGTCTGGCCGGCGCCGCCGCGGAGCTGTTCGGGCTGACGGAAGAGGAGGCCGCCGCCATCGCGCCGGAGCCGACGTCCGAATCCCTGACGAACCCCGTGGTGGCCACCGGGAGCCGGCGATGAAGGCCCTCCGCATCGCGACGCGGCAGAGCCCGCTGGCGCTCTGGCAGGCGCGGCACGTGGCGTCGCTGCTCACCGCGCGCAACCCGGGCCTGGAGGTGTCGCTGGTGGAGATGACCACCGAGGGCGACCGCTTCTTGTCCGCGCCGCTGTCCGCCGTGGGAGGCAAGGGCCTGTTCGTGAAGGAGATTGAACAGGCCCTGCTGGATGGCCGCGCGGACGTGGCGGTGCACAGCCTCAAGGACATGACGTCGGTGTTTCCAGACGGTCTGATATTGGCGGCGGTGCCGGCCCGCGAGGATCCGCGCGACGCGTTCTGCAGCCCGGACGGACACACGCTGGAGTTGCTGCCGCCGGGCGCGAAGGTGGGCACGTCGTCGCTGCGCCGCAGTTGCATCCTGCGCGCGCGCCGTCCGGACCTGGAGATCGTCTCCCTGCGCGGCAACGTGCAGACGCGGCTGCAGAAGACGCGCGACCTGAAGCTCGCGGGCGCGATGCTCGCCGCCGCGGGCTTGAAGCGCCTGGGCCTGGACCACCACATCACGCAGGTGGTGTCCGTGGCGGACAGCCTGCCCGCGGTGGGGCAGGGCGTGCTGGCCATCCAGTGCCGCGAGGCGGACGCGGACGTGCGCGCGCTGCTTTCGCCCCTGGAGGACCTCACCACGCGCGGCGCGGTGCGGGCCGAGCGCGCCTTCCTGGCGAAGCTGGAGGGCGGCTGCACCGTGCCCCTGGCGGGCCATGCCACGGTGGTGGACGGGCAGGTCCACCTGCGCGGGCTGGTGGGCCGTCCGGATGGCACCCGGGTGGTGCGGGGCGAGGTGAAGGGCCCCGTCCCGGAGGCGGAGCGGTTGGGCGAGGCGCTGGCGGACGAGCTGCTGTCGCAGGGCGCGGGCGACATCCTGCGCGATTTCGGCCGACGCGACGGCGCGTCCCGCGCCTAGAGTGCGGGCCCGTGGACCGGCGACTGGAAGGCATCCGAGTTTTGGTGACACGCCCGCGTGAGCGGGCCGAGGAGCTGTGCTTCCTGCTGGAGGACGAAGGCGCGGATGTCTTCAGCCTCCCGCTCCTGGAATTGCGCCCCCCGGAGGACCCCCGGCCGCTCGCGTCCGCGGCCGAGCACGTGCAGCGCTACCACTGGGTGGTGTTCGCCAGCCCCTCCGCCGTGGAGGCCTTCCTGGAGGCCCTGCGGCTGGCCGGCACGTTGGACCGGCTGTCGCGCGTGAAGCTGGCCGCGGTGGGGCCCCGCACCGCGAGGACGGTGGAGGCCTTTGGCCTGACGGTGTCCGCCGAACCCTCGGAGGGCACCGGCGTGGCGCTATTCACCGCGCTGAGGGACCTGCTCGGCCCCGACGACGACGTGCTCCTGCCGTCCGCGGAGGAGGGCCGGCGCGAACTGGAGGACGGCCTGCGCGACCTGGGCGTGCGCGTCACGCGCGTGACGGCCTATCGCTCCACGCCCGCGCCGCTGCCGCCGGAGGCCCTGGCGCACCTCTCCGAGGCGCCGCCGCAGGTGGTGCTCTTCGCCTCGCCGCGCACCGCGGAGGCCTTCCTGGAGGGGGCGGGCCGCGAGCCGCTGGCGTCCGCGAAGGTGGTGGCCATTGGCCCCACCACGGCGACCGCGCTGGGGCAGTTGGGCATCGACGTGGCCACCGTCGCGGAGCGCCCCACGCCCGAGGCGCTCGTGGATGCCACCGTCCGCGCCGTTCACGGTTAGACTGCCCGCCCGGTGACGCTCCGGGTGCCAGTCAGGCGCCCGCGCGTGCGTGACGCGAAGAGGTTTGGGTGATGATGCGTGGCTTGCAGCGGAGTGTCTTCCTGCTCGGACTGCTGGCGCTGGCCGCGACGGCGAGCGCGCAGAACGATCCGATCCCGTCGGACTTCCAGTACCTGGACCACTGGGTCCTCAACAACAGCCAGGATCCGTTCAAGTTCTACGTGGACTCGCGCGTCAGCCGGCCCGGCGGCAACGACCTGGCGCTGGTGAAGGACGTCGTGAGGGCCTCCTTCCAGGCCTGGCAGGATGTGAACTGCGCCTGGCCCGCCTTCACCTACGTGGAGGGCTCCGTCCCGGACGTGCGCGACCGCTACGACACGTTCAACGTCGCGGCCATCTGGGTGACGGACCGCTCGGACAGCGCCTATGGAGAGGTGCTCAACGGCGAGCTGAGCACCTCCGCCGCCGTGCCCCTGGTGCACAACGGCTACGTCTACCAGTGCGACATCTTCCTCAACGCCGTGGACTTCAAGTTCACCACGGCCAACACCACGCCCGTGGACTTCCTGGACCTGCGCACGGTGGTGATGCGTGAGATTGGTCACTGCCTTGGATTGGCGGACACCTACAACTCCAGCTTCGAGGCCGTCATGGGGGCCCGGCTCCTGCCCGGCCAGCAGCGGCGCAACATCACCGCCTACGACCGGGGGGCGCTCTGCGCGCGCTATCCGCAGACGGGCGCGGTGGGCTCTCCCTGCGCGACGAGCAGCTGCTCGCAGGGCTTCACCTGCGCCGCGACCCAGTCCACCACCAGCGGCGCCACGCTGAACCTCTGCACCAAGGCCTGCCAGGATGGCGTGCCGGGCGCGTGCCCCGCCCCCTATGAGTGCCGGGCCTCCAACGCCGTCCCGGGCTCCTCCTTCGCGTGTCTGCCCGCGGCGGCCGGCTCGACGACGAACGTGGGCGCGGCCTGCACGACGGACTCGCAGTGCGGCGCGGTGGTGTCGCGCTGCCTCACCACCGCGCAGCAGACGGACGGCTTCCCCGGCTGGCGCGACGGGTACTGCTCCCAGGCCTGTACGGCGAGCAGGGACTGCCCGCGCGGCTCCACCTGCGCCACGGTGGGTTCGCTTGGAAAGCGCTGCCTGGATGACTGCCGTCCGGGGACCGCGGACTGTCGCACCGGCTATTCGTGCGCGCCGCTGCCGGAGGGCAATGCCTGCATCGCGGACTGCGCCACCAACAGCGACTGTGGCTCCAACGCCGCGTGCCGCACGTGCGACCACGCGTGCATCAAGGAGAAGCAGGGCACCCGCAACGTGGGCGAGCCCTGCACGCAGGACGCCGAGTGTGGCACCAACCAGCAGTGCCTGAAGCTCAACGGCAACCCGCAGGGCGTCTGCGCGCAGCCGTGCTCGGTGGACGCCTGCACGTGCAGCCCGGGCAACACCTGCCGTCCCGCCGGCACGGCCAGCGAGCGCTTCTGCTTCCGCGACTGCGAGGAGGGCACCTGCGCCTCGCCCCTGCAGTGCACCGCGTTCGAGCAGGGCAGGGGCTGCATCGCCAGCTGCCGCTTCGACCAGGACTGCCCCAACGGCCTGTACTGCGGCACCAGCGGCCAGTGCTACGACCCGTTCGCCAAGACGGACGGTGGCACCTGCGCGCTGTGCGGTGACGGAGGCGCGCCCCCGCCGCCGCCCACGGACGGCGGCACGGGCCCGTCCACGAACGGGCCGGAGGGCTGTGGCTGCCAGGGCGCGCCCGCGTCCGCCGCGGCATTCCTCGCGGGCCTCGGGGTGTTGCTGCTGGCCACCCGCAGAAGGAGGAACGGTTGACCCAGGCAGCCCCCCCCGGAGGCAGTGTCCCGTCCCGGAGCAGCACGGACTTCACCATCGCCTTCGTGCTGGAGGCGATGGTGGCCCAGCGGCTGCTCACCCCGCAGCAGGCGCAGGAGGTGCTGGTGCGCGAGCCCGCGGCGCGGGCCCGCGTGCTCAAGGCGCAGGGTGGGGCGGGCAAGGACGCGGCCCGCTACGACGTGTCGCCGGTGGAACTCATCGCCGCCTTCCAGATTCCCGCGCCGGGTGGGCGGGGCGTGCTGGACGAGGACCGCGTCACGGAGGCCGCCGCGCGCGCGGCCGGGCTGGAATACCGCAAGCTGGATCCGCTGAAGATGGACATGGCGCTGGCCACCCGCACGGTGTCCCGGCCCTACGCGCAGAAGCACGTGCTGCTGCCCCTGGAGCGCACGGAGCAGGGGCGGCTGCGCGTGGCGGTGGCCAACCCCTTCGACCGCGAGCTGTTCGAAAGCTTCCACCGGCTCACCGGCGAACCGGTGGAGCCGGTGCTATCGGCGAAGGCGGACATCCTCAAGTCCATCGCGGACATCTACGGCTTCAAGAAGACGCTGGCGCGCGCCGCGGACGACTTCGGCGGTCCGCAGGCGCAGCAGCAGATGGGCAACTTCGAGCAACTGGTGTCGCTCAGCGGCACCCAGGAGCTGGAAGCGTCCGACAGGCCGGTGGTGCAGGCGGTGGACTACCTGCTGCGCTACGCGTTCGACAACCGCGCGTCGGACATCCACATCGAGCCCAAGCGCAACACCAGCGTGGTGCGGCTGCGCATCGACGGCGTCCTTCACCCCGTGTACACGCTGCCCGCGCAGGTGCACCCGCCCATCGTGTCGCGCGTGAAGATGCTCTCGCGCATCGACATCTCCGAGAAGCGCCGCCCCCAGGACGGCCGCATCAAGACGGAGCGCGACGGCCGCGAGGTGGAGTTGCGCGTCTCCACGCTGCCCACCGCCTTCGGCGAGAAGGTGGTCATCCGCATCTTCGACCCGGAGACGCTGGTGCAGGACATCGCCCAGCTGGGCTTCGAGCCGGACGAGAAGGGCCACTTCGAGTCGTGGATCGACCAGCCCCACGGCCTCATCCTGGTGACGGGCCCCACGGGCAGCGGCAAGACGACGACGCTCTACTCCGCGCTCAAGGCGGTGGCGGGCCCGGACGTCAACGTCACCACGATTGAAGACCCCATCGAAATGGTGTGGGACGCCTTCAACCAGGTGCAGGTGCAGCCCAAGGTGGGTCTGGATTTCGCGGGGGCGCTGCGCCACATCCTGCGCCAGGATCCGGACGTCATCATGGTGGGCGAAATCCGCGACGCGGAGACGGCGGAGAACGCGCTCCAGGCCGCGCTCACCGGCCACCTGGTGCTCTCCACGCTGCACACCAACGACGCGCTGGGCGCGGTGGCGCGCATGAAGGACCTGGGCGTGCCTCTCCACCACGCACGAGGTGCGCGACCTCATCGCCAACGAGGCCCCGTACGAGCAGCTGGTGAAGGCCGCGCGGAAGAACGGCATGCGCACCCTGCGCGAGGCCGCCGTGCGCAAGCTGGCGCAGGGCCTCACCGCCTTCGACGAGGTGGTGCGGATGACGTCCGCGATGTGAAGCGCCGCGCCCGGGCCTGGAAACACGAAGGGCCCGCCGTGATGCACGGCGGGCCCCGGGAACGACACGGTGGAGCAGGGCGTTAGAAGCGCGCCTGCAGCAGCGTGTTGAAGCCCAGCGCGTGCGGCTTCTCGAAGTTCGGCTGCGCGATGCCGGTGACGTCGTCCTCGAACGTGGTCCGGTTGGTGTCGTACGTGTAGTAGACCTCGCCGACCGCCGCGACCGTCTCCGACAGGTCCCACCGGAAGGTGGCCTTGGCGGACCAGATGAGCTCCGCCTCGCAGGCGTTGGAGCCGCCGCAGGTGCTGGGCAGGATGCTCAGCTGGTTGGCGTCACGCACCACCACCGTCCGCGTGCCGGTGAGGCTGGGGGGCGGGTTGCTGCCACCCACGAGCGGCACCGGGCTGCGGAAGGACGCCGGCTGCTGCGCGCCGATGATGAAGCCCGGCGTCAGGTGCAGCCGCTCGATGTTGTAGTCCACGCCCACCGCGCCGAAGACTTCAGGCTTCAGCACCGTGCCCGTGGGGAAGTCCTGGAACGGGGGGAAGCCCGGCACGTCGAACTGGATGAAGGACAGGCTGCGCACCAGCGCCAGCGCGTTGAAGCGGAAGCGGTTGAGCTTCGCGCGGCCCTGGAAGGCCAGCGCCGTGGCCCCCTGGGGCTTGGTGGCGCCGAACTTGTCCGGGTCCTGCAGGGTCTGCGTGAGGTAGCTGCCCTCCAGCGAGAGGGAGTACGACAGGCCCCCCGGGTACGTCTCCGGCGCGAAGAAGCGCTGGTAGATTTCCGGGTCGTTCTTGTAGAGCCGGAAGTCCACGCTCGTGCCCACCGGCACGCCCACGTGGTAGACGACCTGGCCGGAGATACCGGCCGCGTTGACGCCCGCCTCGATGGACTGGTTCGCCAGACCCGGGACGATGCCCTTCTGGAAGTAGCCGCCGCCGGCCTCCACGCGCAGCGTCTCCAGGACGTCCCAGCCCGCGCCGGCCATCACGCCGTAGAGCGTCTCCTGCTCCAGGATGAGGTCGTTGAGCACCAGCGCCGACTTGCCGCCCACGTACGCGTACCAGCGGTCACGCGTCAGCTGCAGCTTGGCGCCCGGCACACCCGCCGCGGTGGCGCGGTTGGTGAAGATGGGGCTGCCGCCCCAGGAGATGCGGTACGCGTACCCCAGACGGAAGCGGTCCGCGGACACCGGGAAGCCGGTGAGCGAGATGCCTTCCTTCTCACCCCAGCCCGGCGGCTGGTAGTTCAGGCGCACGTAGCTGGAGTTGTCGAAGATGTCGACACCGCCGGACGGGCGCTCCAGCACCAGCAGCGTGAGGGCCGCCTCCGTGGTGAGGCCCTCGAAGAACGCCGGCATGCGCTTGTAGAGCACGACGTTCGACAGCGACTCGAAGCCGGAGAACTTGGTGTTGAAGTTGTCGTAGAACTGCGTGTTCTGGCTACCCGCGCCAAAGCGTGCGTTGGGGCTGTTGGGAGTGGTCTCTCCCGCGCCCGCGAGCACGTTGTCGTCCGCGAAGACGAACGACAAACGGGTGTCCACGAAGTCTCCGGCCCATGCGGGCGCGGAAAGAGCTGTCAGGCCCATCAGGGCCAGCGTCTGCAA
>SECN01000267.1 GCA_004173515.1 Myxococcaceae bacterium
GGCCGGAGTTCATGGGCCGCTACGGGGAAGTGATTGGCCTGCCCTTCAGCCTGGAGGGCGTGGCCTTCTTCACCGAGGCCATCTTCCTGGGCATCTACCTGTACGGCCGCGAGCGGGTGACGCCGAACCTGCACCTGTTCAGCGGCGTGATGGTCGCGGTGAGCGGCGCGGCCAGCGCGTTCTTCGTGACGCTGGTGAACACGTTCATGAACAACCCGTCCGGCTTCACGGCCACGTCGACGGGGCCCGTGGACGTGCAGCCGCTGGTGGCGATGTTCAGCCCCGGCTGGCAGTACCAGACGACGCACGTGCTGCTCTCCAGCTACCAGGCCAGCGCGTTCGCGATGGCGGGCATCCACGCCTTCATCCTGCTCAAGCATCCGGGTGCGGCCTTCCACAAGAAGGCGCTGTCGGTCGCGCTGCCGCTCGCGTGCATCACCGCGCTCCTGCAACCGCTGGTGGGCGACCTGTCCGCCAAGCACGTGGCGAAGGCGCAGCCGGTGAAGCTGGCCGCGATGGAGGGGCACTTCCACACGGAGGTGGGCGCGCCGCTGCTGCTGGGAGGCCTGCCGGACGTGGAGACGCGCACCGTGCCGGGCTCCATCGGCCTGCCCAGGGGGCTCTCAATCCTGGCGTTCGGTGATCCGGACGCGGAGGTGAAGGGGCTGAACGACTTCCCGCGCGACACCTGGCCGCCGGTGGCGAAGGTGCACGTGGCCTTCCAGGTGATGGTGGGCACGGGCAGCCTGATGGCGCTGCTCGCGCTGGTGACGCTGTGGCGCAGGTGGCGGGGCCGCGCGTGGTCGCATGGGCGGGGGATGATGCGGGCGTGGCTCGTCGCGGGGCCGCTGGGGCTGGTGGCGCTGGAGGCGGGGTGGCTCGTCACCGAGTGGGGCCGTCAGCCGTGGATCGTCCGGGGCGTGATGCGCACCAGCGAAGCGGTGACGCCGGTGCCGCACCTGGCGGCGCCGTTCTTCACCTTCACGGCGGTGTACCTGTTCCTCGGGGTGACGGTGCTCTTCGTGCTCTGGCGGCAGGTGGCGGGCACGCTGCCCGGCGCGAAGGGGAGCGAGGTGGCCCATGCCCATTGAAGAGGTGCTGGGGCTCGCGGTGGCGGGCACGTTCGTGCTGTACGCGCTGCTGGGCGGCGCGGACTTCGGCGGTGGGGTGTGGGACCTGCTGGCCCTGGGGCCTCGCAAGGCGGAGCAGCGGGCGCTCATCGCGCGCGCCATCGGCCCGGTGTGGGAGGTGAACCACGTCTGGCTCATCGTCGGACTGGTGTTGCTGTTCAGCGGCTTTCCGCGCGCGTTCGCGGCGCTGAGCGTGGCGCTGCATGTGCCCCTGACCCTGCTGGTGCTGGGCATCGTGTTCCGGGGCACGGCCTTCACCTTCCGCGCCTACGACACGCGCGGCGACGCGGTGGAGCGACGCTGGGGCGTGGTCTTCAGCGTGGCGAGCGTGGTCGCGCCCCTGCTGCTGGGCATGTGCGTGGGCGCGGTGGCCAGTGACGCCATCCGCATGCAGGGCCACGCGGTGGTCAGCGGCTTCTTCGCGTCGTGGCTGTCCCCCTTCGCGGTGTCGGTGGGCGTGCTGACGCTGGGGCTCTTCGCGTTCCTGGCGGCCGTCTACCTCACGCATGAGGCGCCCACGTCCCAATTGGCGGAGGACTTCCGGCGCCGGGCGCTGGTGACGGGCGGGCTGCTGTTCCCGCTGGCCCTGGCGGTGCTGCTGTTGTCGAAGGAGGGCGCCCCCCGGGTGTGGACCGGGTTGTCGCAGACGCCGTTCGCGCTGGCGCTGCACGGGGGGACGGCGGTGGCGGCGGTGGGGGCCTTCGCGCTCTTGTGGACGCGGCGCTACCGGGCCGCGCGGGTGGCGGCGGCCACGCAGGCGGGGCTCATCGTGCTGGGGTGGGCGGTGTCGCAGGCGCCGTACCTCGTGTATCCGGGCCTGACGTTGCGGAGCGCGGCGGCGTCGCCGGGGGTGCTGCGGCTGTTGTTCGTCGCGCTGGGGATCGGGGCGGTGACGGTGGGGCCGTCGCTGGTGCTCCTGTTCCGCGTCTTCCGGCCCCAGCCGCCCGTGTCCGGAGCGGCGGGACCGACGGCTACTTGAGCACGGGGAAGAGGGGCGGGTGCACGACGCGGGGCTTCTCGTCGCCTCGGGCCACGAGGACGCGGGCGCCTTCGAGCAGGTCCTCGGAGTCCAGCGCCTCCACCACGGTGCGCGCGGCCGACTCCGGCTCCATCACGCGGCAGTGCACGCGCATGAAGCCGTTCTCCGTCTCGCCGCCCTCCACCTCGCCGTTGCCCGTCCAGCCGAGCGCGTCCGTGAGCAGCTCCTCCACGGCGTTGCGCTGCTCGAAGTCGTGGCCGCTGCCCTTGCCCTGCACGGCGTACTCCACGAGGAGCACGGCCATGGCCTCCGGCTCGGGCTCGTCGTAGCCGGCGTCCACCAGGGACTCGGCCTCCTGCGCGATGACCATGTCGGGGTCTTCGTCCGGAGGGACGGGGACGGCCTTCTCCTCGCCCCCGTCGCCCACGGCGCCCCAGTGCACGGTGACGACGCCCTCGTGCTCCCAGGCCTCCCAGTAGCGCAGGGTGTCGCCGTCCTTCTTGTAGAGCTTCAGCAAGCCAGTGGCCTCATGCGCGCGGACTCTACCGTCAGGACGCCCGGGCGCGTCCTAGAAGGCACGGCCCTGACCGCCATCCACGGGCAGGGTGGAGCCCGTCACCCACTTCGCCCGCTCGGAGCACAGGAAGGCGACCACGTCCGCCACCTCCTCCGGCGTGCCGAAGCGGCCCCAGGGAATCTGCTCGCGCACCATGCGGGCCACCGACTCGGGGTCCAACTGCTGGCGTTTGTCCCAGCTTCCCCCGGGGAAGAAGATGGAGCCGGGGGCCACGGCGTTGACGCGGATGCGGTGGGGGGCCAGGTCCACCGCCATCTCCTTGGTCAGCGCGATGAGGGCCGCCTTGGCCGCGCTGTAGGGCGCGCTGGTGGCGTACTCGCGGCCGAAGATGGAGCTCAGGTGGACGATGCTGCCGCCCCCGCGCGCGCGCATCACCGTCAGTGCGCGCTGGCTGCACCACACGGCGGACATCAGGTTGCGCTGGAGCACGCCCGCCCATTGCTCGGAGCTGGCCGCGTCGAAGGCGCCCGCCCCCCCGCTGCCGCCCACGTTGTTGACCAGGATGTCCAGCGAGCCGAAGGCCCGCACCGCCGCGTCCACCGCGGAATGGGCACCCTCCGGGGTCGCCACGTCCGCGACCACCGTGGCCACCTGCGCGCCCTCGGAGCGCAGCGCCTTGGCCACGGCCTCCACCGGCTCCAGGTTCCGAGCACACACGCAGACCCGGGCGCCCTCGCGCGACAACACCGTGGCGATGGCCCGTCCGATGCCCCGGCTGCTGCCGGTGATGAGCGCCGTTTTTCCCGTGATTCCGAGTTCCATGGGGCCCCTTCTATCGCTGGAGCGGGGGCCTGGGGCGCGGGTTTATGGGGGGGCGGTCGAGATCCTGACGGAAGGGGTCAGAGGCGCTCGAAGACATCCAGGCGCCAGGTGCCGTCCATCTCGCCGCGCAGGTGGCGCAGGCTCTTGGGGGACAGGCGGCGGAAGGAGTCATGGACGTCATGGCCGTTGAAGCGCATGTCGCGGCTCTGGCCGGTCCAGTGGATGAGACACAGGTGCCCGCCGGGCTCCAGGTGTTCGAGGATGCGCTGCTGCGCGCGCTCCAATTCCGGGGCGCTCCAATGGCAGGCGCGTTCGGACAGCAGGGTGAGGTCGAAGGTCTGGTCGGGGTATTCGTCCGGCACGGCCATCACCTGGAAGCGCACGTGGGGCAGGTGGCGACAGCGGTGGATGGCGCGGGCCTGGGCGAGCCGGGACACCTCCACGGAGAGCAGGGCGTCACATCGCGCCTGGAGCTTTTCGGTGAGGACGCCGATGGCGCCGCCAATCTCGAATGCGGAGCGGTAGCGCGCGCGGGGCAGCGCATCCAGGGTGACGGCGTCGCGGCTGCGCACGGAGCCGAGCGCGTCGAAGCGCCACGGGTCTCCTGTCTCCTGGAGCGAAGGGGTGGCGGACGGGGCGAGGAGGGGTGCGGACCGCGACGTCTTCATCAGGGGGGCTCCGGTGGATCGCGAACCCCGAAAATGGGACCGTCGCGAGCCCGCCACATCCCGTCCGTGGAGGCCCGGGGATGTGTCGGCCATGCACACCGGAGCAGGGCTTCATCCGCTGGTGGACGGCCCGGGACTCCAGGGCAAGCGGGACGTCAGGAGGTCAGCGATCGGGCCAGGAGTCCGGCTGGCAGGACCAGGGAAGCGTCTCCTTGCGGCGATCGCAGTGGTAGCCCTCGGCGCACGGATTGGGTCCGTTCGGGTCGCAGGCCTGGAGGCAGTGATAGCGGTCGCAGACCTGGCCCTCCGCGCAGGTGGGGTTGGGGCTCTTGTCGGAACAGCGCTCGATGCACTCCGCCCAGACCTTGCCGGGGAACCGCGCATCCGGGAAGACTTCGCATTTGCGTCCCTTGGGACAGGGCGTCTCCAGGCAATTGGGTCCGTAGATCTTCGCGCAGGTGGAGGCTCCCTCCTCGGAGGGGATGCACTGCTGGCCGTCCGGACATCCCCGTGTCTCGCACGTGGGGAGGCACGATGGCTCCGGCTTCACATCCGCGCAGAAGAAGCCTTCTGGACAAGCATCGGGTTCGTTGAGCGTGCAGTCGCGGGCACAGAACCCCCCCTCGCCCGAGCAGCGAAGGTCCGCTGTGCAGGCCGCCAGCGGATTCCTGGGGAGATCCCAGCAATGTTCTCCCTCCTGGCGTGGTCCGATGGGGGCGCAGAGTTTGACCCGTGGTCCCCCGAGGATGGTCGTCAGCGTGCTGCACCGTTGTCCCTCGGGACACTGCACGTCGGTCATGCAGTTGCTGTCCGTGCAGTAGTGTCCGTGCCGGATGTCGAAGTAGCAGCCCAGCGGGTGCTCACAGTCGCTCTGCTTCGAGCAGTAGCGGTGGTACGTCAGCAGTCGCGTGTGGTCCTCGATGCCGAGGATGGGGATGAGCCGTGCCTGCCCTGGCACCTCAAGGGTGTCGGACTCCCTCAGTCGCCCCAGGACGAAGAGGAGCGGGGTGATCAACGCGAGACAGCCAAGAAGGCTCACCAGCGCCTGCCACGGTCGCGTCATTCGCATGCCTCGATGCACTCGTCACTCTGCTCGCGCCCGTTGGTGCAATAACGCATGTATGTAGCTGGCGGACACTCCCCCTTGGGGACCTGCTCCACCGCGTCCCGATGGGAGGCCTGATCCGCGAAGCCGCCCTGGCGGTGCACCTCCGGACATGCGCTCAGGCAGCCCAGGGCGCACAGCCACATGCCCACGGAGTGCGCGCGCGCCCAGCTCCCTCCCTGCACAGCCCCGGCGAGGCCCTGTCCCATGACAGCCCAGACTATCCGCCACCCGGGCCCGTCAAGCATTGCCCCGCCGGGCAATCCCAGTGTCCGCTACCCCGCCTGGAAACGGGCCTCCGCGGGGCGCTCTCCGCCGGAGCGCTTCACGCCGTGGTCGCCGTTGGCGGCCAGGTGCTCCAGCAGCTTGAACACCGTCTCCGCCTCGTCTGGCGCGCCAATGTCCTGGGCCAGCTGATCCGCCGAGCGCGCCTCCGCCTTCGCCGCCTGCAACCTCGCCAGCAGCTTGCCCTGCAACTCCAACACGCGGCCCGCGGCCTTCTTGCCCGCCTCCACGCCCGGTTGGTGATAGGCATTGATGTTCACGAGGCTGGCGTAGAGCCCCACCGCCCGCTCGTACAGCGCAATCAATGCCCCCACCGTGCGCGCGCTCACGTCCTGCACGGTGAGCGTCATTGACTCGCGGCCCTTCTCGAACAGGGCCCGGCGCGTGCCCAGCAGGAACCCCAGCAGGTAGTCGCCGCTGGTGTTGTCACCCTCCACCGCCATGGACTTGCCGTCGCGGTCCTTCAGCACCTCCACGAAGGTGACGAAGAAGTTGTTCACGCCCTCGCGCAGCTGCTGCACGTACGCGTGCTGGTCCGTGGAACCCTTGTTGCCGTAGACGGCGATGCCCTGGTTCACCACCTTGCCATCCAGGCTCAGCTCCTTGCCCAGCGACTCCATCACCAACTGCTGGAGATACTTGGACATCAGCATCAGCCGGTCCTTGTACGGCAGGATGACCATGTCCTTCTGGCCCTTGCCGCCGCCCGCGTGGAACCACATCAGCGCGAGCAGCGCCGCCGGGTTCTTCGCCACGTCGTGCACGCGCGTCGCCGCGTCCATGTCCTTCGCGCCCGCGAGGAAGCCGTCCACGTCCAGCCCCTGCAACCGCGCCGGCACCAGGCCCACCGCCGACATGATGGACGTGCGGCCGCCAACCCAGTCCCACATCGGGAAAGTGCGCAGCCAGTGGTGCTTCTTCGCGTACTGGTCCAGCTCGCTGCCGTCGCCCGTCACCGCCACCGCGTGCGCGCCGAAGTCCAGGCCGCGCTGCTGGTACGCGCGCTCCGTCTCCAGCATGCCGTTGCGCGTCTCCTTGGTGCCGCCCGACTTGCTGATGACCACCGTGAGCGTCTCCGACAGCCGCTCGCCCAGGGCCCCCAGCGTCCGGTCCATCCCGTCCGGGTCCGTGTTGTCCAGGAAGTGCACCTGCATCGGGTCCCGGTGTGAACCCAGCGCGTCCGCGACCAGCTGCGGCCCCAGCGCCGACCCGCCGATGCCCACCAGCAGCACCTGCGTGAACTTCGCCGCCTTCGCGGGCTTCACCTTGCCCGCGTGCACATCCCGGGCGAACGCGGCCACCGCGTCCTGCATGGCGGTGATGTCGGCCTTCAACCCGGCTTCCGGCGACAGCTCCGGCGCGCGCAGCCAGTAGTGGCCCACGCGGCGCTTCTCATCCGGGTTCGCGATGGCGCCCTTCTCCAGCGCGTCCATGGCCTGGAACGCCGCGTCCGTGCGCGCGCGCATCCCGTCCAGGAAGTCCGCGCCGAAGTTCATGCGGGAGATGTCCAGCGTGAGCCCCACCGAGGGGACGACGCACAGGTGCCGCTGGTACCGCTCCCACAACTCGCGCTCCGTCATGACCCGACTCCTTGCTTGGGAGAGGCGCCCGCCTTCACGCGCGGGGCCTGGAAATCATCGCCTCCCACCGTAGCAAGGCCCGCACGGCACCGACGCAACGATGTCGCGCTCCGCGTTGCCTGGATGTCGCTTCGCTTGCGCCCCCTGTCCTCCGGGAGGCGCTTTCCACTCACGGCGCCGGGTGCGCCGCTTCCACGGGCCCGGGGGCCTCGGGAGGCAATTGCCCCCGGGGCTTCCACGCCGGGTTGCGGAAGACATACGACAGCCGCTGGCCCAGCGACCCCGGCCGGGCGGCGTCCCGGGCGATGTTGCCGTACTCGTGGAACGCGATGCGCACCGGGTTGTACGTGGTGAGGTTCTTCACCAGCCCGTAGACGGGGCGCTCGACCTCCGGCGTGAAGGTGCCGAAGAGCCGGTCCCAGATGATCAGGATGCCCGCGTAGTTCGTGTCCAGATAGACGGTGTTGGACGCGTGGTGCGCGCGGTGGTGCGAGGGCGTGTTGAACAGCCACTCGAACGGACGCGGCATCCGGTGGATGGCCTCCGTGTGGATCCAATACTGGTACAGCAGGCTCACCGCCTGCTGCGTGACGATCATCGCCGGGGAGAAGCCCAAGAGCGCGAGCGGCGCCCAGAACACCCAGCCCGTCATGGGCGTCCACGTCTGCCTCAGCGCCGTGGACAGGTTGTAGTGCTGGCTGGAGTGGTGCACCACGTGCGAGGCCCAGAAGAAGCGGCTCTCATGATGGACGCGGTGGAAGGCGTAGTAGCAGAGGTCCTCCAGGAAGAAGAGCAGCACCCAGGCCAGGAGCCCCGAGCCCATGCGCAGCGGCGTCAGGTGGTAGAGCGCCGCGTAGCCCGCAAAGGCCACGCCCTTCCAGCCCACGCCCACCACCACGCTGCCCAGGCCCATGGAGAGGCTGGCCACCGTGTCCTTCCAGGTGTGGCCCTTGACGCTGTCGCCGCTTTCGGCGCGCAGCTTCTTCACCCACAGGGCCTCGGCGATGACGGTGAGGACGAACACCGGGATGGCCGGGGTGATGAGGTCGGGGATGTGCGCCGTGTCCATGGAAGACCTCCTGCTGTTTCAACCGCTCAGGCTTTGGGGGCGAAGGCGACGCGCATGAAGCGCGCCAGGGTGTCCAGCATGCGGCGGTGCGCCGGGTCCGACGGTCGGGCCGAGCCCCCCACCGCCGCGCCCTGCACCGCGTCCAGGGCCAGCTCCACCACGTCGTCGAAGTCCGGGTGCGTGGCCGCGACGTCCGGGAACAGCTCCCGCGCCACGCGGTGCAGGTTCCTGCGGTGGGGCCCGTCCACCGCCGCCAGCGCCCGCTGAAGCTCCGGGTCGGTGCGCGCCGCGACGTACAGCTCGATGGCGGCCTGCAACTCCGGCCGCTGATACACCGCCCACAACATGTCCACCGCCGCCCCCACCCGGTCCTTGCCGGAGGGCCGCGCGCCCACGCCCGCCAGGAAGTCCTGGATGATGCGCGGGAAGAGGTGCTCCACCGACACCGCGAGCAGCTCCTCCTTCGTGTCGAAGTGCATGAAGAGCGCCCCCTGGGACACCCCCGCCCGCTTCGCCACCGCCACCGTCGTCAGCCGCGCGTAGCCCTGCTCCACCAGCGTCTCCAGGGTCGCGTCCAGCAGCTTGCGCCGCGTCGTCTCCCGGCGCTCCGCCTGCGTGCGGCGCACCCCCGGCGCGGCGCGGGCGACGGCCGTCCTGGGCGCGGGTCTGGAGCGGGGGGCGGACTTCGGGGGCATGTCCTGAAGGATAGTCCGCAACTTAAAAAGTGACCAGTCACTTTGTTGGGAGGGGCTTCCGGCTGTCGGTTGCCGTACGGGGCCTGCGGTGATCGGGAGTTCGGGCCTGCTGGCGGGGCAGGGAGGCGACCGAGCGTCTGTCTTTGCGCATGTCCTGGTGGCAGGGATTGGGGCGGGTCTTCTCCAGAGGCGTCAGGCCCGCCAACCGGGCAGGCGACGAGGCAGGGGCTCCCATGCTTCAGGCCGGTTTCCCCTCTGTGATGTGGTCAAGGGTCGGTCCCTTGAGACGGGGCAGGGCGCAGCTCGGCTGCTAGTGATCCGTTCGGGATTGAGCGAAAATCAGCTGGAAATACCGCAAGCCCTTGCACCGGTTGTCCGCCCGCCCCGATATGACCATTACCGCTCTTCTCGTCGGCTCCCTCCTCGCTTCGGCGCCCGCTGTTCCCCCCACGGCCCAGGCCGCCTCGAATGTCGTCGCCGAGGTGGGTGTGCCCTTCGCGTGTGGTCGCATCTACACGGTGAGTCAGGGTCACGAAACGGGCAGTCACCAGCACAACGACACCTTCGCGTGGGATTTCCGGATGCCGGAGGGCACGCCCATCGTGGCGGCGCACGACGGGACCGTCCGGATGGCGCGGGGCGACAGCAAGCAGGGCGGCTGTGGCGAGCAGTTCGCGCCCCTGGCCAACTATGTCGTCATCTCCCATGGCGACGGGCTGGAGACGCAGTACCTGCACTTCAGCGCCGTGGTGGTGAAGCCCGGTGAGCGCGTGAAGGAAGGCCAGCTCATCGGCTTCTCCGGCGCGACGGGCTGGGCGTGCGGCGC
>SECN01000751.1 GCA_004173515.1 Myxococcaceae bacterium
TTGCAGACGCTGGCCCTGATGGGCCTGACAGCTCTTTCCGCGCCCGCATGGGCCGGAGACTTCGTGGACACCCGTTTGTCGTTCGTCTTCGCGGACGACAACGTGCTCGCGGGCGCGGGTGAAACCACGCCCAACAGCCCGAACGCGCGCTTTGGCGCGGGCAACCAGAACACGCAGTTCTACGACAACTTCAACACCAAGTTCTCCGGGTTCGAGTCGCTGTCGAACATCGTGCTCTACAAGCGCATGCCGGCGTTCTTCGAGGGCCTCACCACCGAGGCGGCCCTCACGCTGCTGGTGTTGGAGCGGCCGTCGGGCGGTGTCGACATCCTCGACAACTCCAGCTACGTGCGCCTGAACTACCAGCCGCCCGGCTGGGGTGAGAAGGAAGGCCTGTCGCTCACCGGCTTCCCGGTGTCCGCGGACCGCTTCCGTCTGGGCTATGCGTACCGCATCTCCTGGGGCGGCAGCCCCATCTTCACCAACCGCGCCGCGGCCGCGGGCGTGCCGGGCGCCAAGCTCCAGCTCACGCGCGACCGCTGGTACGCGTACCTGGGCGGCAAGACGGCCCTGGTGCTCAACGACCTGGTGCTGGAGCAGGAGACGCTCTACGGCGTGATGGGCGGCGCCGGCTGGGACATCCTGGAGACGCTGCGCGTCGAAGCGGGCGGCGGCTTCTTCCAGAAGGGCATCGTCCCGGGCCTGGCCAACCAGGGCATCGAGGCGAACGTCAACGCCGCGGGCGTGTCCGGTCAGATTGTCTACCACGTGGGTGTGCCCGTCGGGACGAGCATCGACTTCCGGCTCTACAAGAACGACCCGGAAATCTACCAGCGCTTCTTCGCGCCGGAGCAGTACCCGGGCGGCCTGTCCTACTCCGTGTCGCTGGAGGGCAGCTACCTGACGCAGACGCTGCAGGACCCGGACACGTTCGGCGCCACCAAGCCCCAGGGCGCCACGGCGCTCGCGCTCCAGGCGCGCGCGAAGTACGACCTGCTGCGCTTCAACGTGCTGGCGCTCTTCCGCAGCCTGTCCTTCATCCAGTTCGACGTGCCGGGCTTCCCCCCGTTCCAGGACTTCCCCACGGGCACGGAGCTGAAGCCGGAGATGTTCGTCGCGGTGGGCGCGGACTACCACCTGCCCAACCTGCACCTGACCCCGGGCGTCATCCTGGGCGTGCAGCAGCCGGCGTCCTTCCGCAGCCCGCAGCCGCTCATTGGCGGCAGCAACCCGCCGCTGGGCCTCAGCGGCACGCGCACCGTCGTGGTGCGTGACGCCAACCAGCTGAGCATCCTGCCCAGCACCTGCGGCAGCGGCGTCTGCGAGGCGGAGCCCATCATCTCCGCCAAGGCCACCTTCCGCTGGGACCTGTCCGAGTCCGTGGCCGCCGTGGGTGAGGTCTATTACACCTACGACACCAACCGGACGACGTTCGAGGACGACGTCACCGGCATCGCGCAGCCGAACTTCGAGAAGCCGCACGCGCTGGGCTTCAACACGCTGCTGCAGGCGCGCTTCTAGGCCCTGGCCTTCCGCCGTGTCGCATCCGGGGCCCGCCGTGCATCACGGCGGGCCCTTCGTGTTTCAGAGGGCGGACGTCATCCGCACCACCTCGTCGAAAGCGGTGAGGCCCTGGGCCAGCTTGCGCACGGCGGCCTCGCGCAGGGTGCGCATGCCGTTCTTGCGGGCGGCCTTCACCAGCTGCTCGTACGGGGCCTCCTGGGCGATGAGCTCCCGCACCTCGTGCGTGGTGGAGACGATTTCAAAGACGCCGGTGCGGCCCGTGTAGCCGGTGCCCCGGCAGCGCACGCACCCCGCGCCCTTCAGCAGCCGCACCCCGCCCGGCAGCAGCGGCAGGGGCGCCTGGAGCGCCTGCAGCTCATCCGACGTGAGGACCGCCTCCTCCGCGCAGTGCACGCAGACGCGGCGGAGCAGGCGCTGGGCCATGACGCCCAGCAGGCTCTGCGCCAGGAGGAAGGCGGGCACGCCCAGGTCCTTCATGCGCGCCACCGCGCCCAGCGCGTCGTTGGTGTGCAGCGTGGAGAGCACCAGGTGGCCGGTGAGCGCGGCCTGGAGCGCGTTCTCCGCCGTCTCCGCGTC
>SECN01000752.1 GCA_004173515.1 Myxococcaceae bacterium
GCCGCCTTGGGGGCGGGGGCGGCCGGGATCTCAGCGCTCTTGGTACAGCCGGAACCCAGCAGGGTCACCGCGGCCAGCACGGGAGCAACACGCTTCCAACACGAGAGGAGCACGGCCGCGGGTCTTAGCCACGCGCGCAGGGCTTGTAAAGCAAGGCGGCCTTTGGCAGGGAGCCCTCCACACCATGCCCAGAGTCCTGATGCTGCACACCGGAGGCACGCTCGGAATGGCCGGCGGCCGCCCCTCCGCCCTGCGTCCGGCGGCCTTCTTCCAGACCCTCCGCAAGCGCGTCCCGGAGCTGTTCCAGCTCGCGGACATCGAACTGGAGCTGTTCTCCAACCTCGACAGCTCCGAGATGCAGCCCGAACTCTGGAGCCGCATGGCCGCCCACCTCCACCGTCGGCTACCCGACTTCGACGGGGCGGTGGTGACCCATGGCACGGATACGCTCGCCTATACGGCCAGTGCGTTGTCCTTCATGTTGCGCAACCCGCCCTGCCCCGTGGTGCTGACGGGTTCGCAGCGGCCGCTGGGGGAGATCCGCTCGGATGCGCGGCTCAACCTCATCGACGCGGTGCTCTCCGCCATCCAGGGGCCGCGCGAGGTCACCATCTGCTTCGACTCGCACCTGTACCGGGGCAACCGCACCCGCAAGGTGAAGGTGGCCGAGTACGACGCCTTCGAAAGCCCCAACTTCCCCGTGCTGGGCACGCTGGGCGTGGACGCCACCTTCGAGGAGGGCCTGAAGGCCCGGGGCCCCTTCCGGCTCTTTGAGGCCCTGGATCCGCGCGTCTTCCTCTTGAAGGTGTACCCCGGACTGGACCCCGCCCTGCCCCTGCAACTGCTGCCCCACGTGAAGGGGCTGGTGCTGGAGGCCTACGGGGCGGGCAACGTGCCCATCGCGAAGGAACTGGGACGCTCCTTCCAGCCGCTCTTCGTGGAGGCCCGGAAGCAGGGCATCCCGGTGCTGGTGGTGAGCCAGGCCTACCGCAACGGGGTGGACCTCACGCTGTATGAGTCCGGGGCCATGGCCCTGGCGGAGGGCGCGGTGGGCGGTGCGGACATGACCCCGTCGGCGGCGCTGGTGAAGCTGATGCAGGGACTCTCCGAGTACCCCAAGGGGGGCGAGCCCCTGGCGCGCTTCCTGCGGACGCCGGTGGCCGGAGAGCTGTCCGTCGGGCGTCCGACAGTTCCACGGCCCGTCAAGAAACGGCGCCGGCCGGCCCGGGTGGGGCGGGTCGGCTGACACCGGGAGCGTGAAAGGCGCGTGGGTGTGCTTGCCGCCGTGAAAAGGCGGCCCGTAAGATGGGAGGTGCGATGTCCGAGGAGAAAACTTCCGTCCATTCCATTTCGGACCTGCTGGGCAGCGCCCAGCAGCAGAGCGCGTACCTGATCGTCATCAGCGCGAAGTCCGCCGCCGGCATCGGGCGGATGTTCAAGCTGGACCGCTCGGAAGTGGTACTGGGCCGCAGCTCCGAGGCCCAGTTCCAGGTGGAGGACGACGGCATCTCCCGCAAGCACGCCAAGGTGGTGGCCATTGGAGATGGCCGCTTCCAACTGGTGGACCTGGGCAGCACCAACGGCACGTACCTCAACGGGCTGAAGGTGAGCGCGGCGCCGCTGTACGACGGCGACAAGATCCAGATCGGCTCCAACACGGTGCTGAAGTTCAGCATCCAGGACGCGCTGGAGGAGCAGTACCAGCGCAGCATCTACGAGTCCGCCACGCGCGACGGCCTCACCCGCGTCTACAACAAGAAGTACGCTGTCGCTGGTGCTCTTCGACGTGGACCACTTCAAGCGCATCAACGACGTGTACGGCCACCCGGCCGGAGACTTCGTGCTGACGCGCATCGCGCAGCGGGTGGCGGACACGGTGCGCACCGAGGACCTGCTCGCGCGCTACGGCGGCGAGGAGTTCGCGCTGATGCTGCGCGAGTCCGCCGAGGACGCGGCCCTGGCGTGCGCGGAGCGCTGCCGCGTGGCGGTGGACCGCGCGGACTTCATCTTCAGCGGCACGCCCATCAAGGTGACCATCAGCCTGGGCGTGGCGACGCTGCTCGATTCGGACTTCTCCCAGCCGGAGGACCTCATCTCCGCCGCGGACAAGTACCTGTATCGCGCCAAGCACGCGGGCCGGAACCGCGTGGACGCCAAGGCCGTCAGCGGCGCGTGAGCATCTCCACGGTGGGGCCCGGAGCAGCGGGCCTCACGGGTCGGAGGGCTTCGCGTCCACGCCCGCCCGGCGTCAGCGACCGAAGCCCAGCCGACGCAGGCCGTCCTGGGACACGTGCTTCACGTGCGAGTCCGCATCCCGGGCCGCCGCTTCGCTCAACGCCGCCACCGCCTGGGGCCCGCCCAGCACCGTCAGCGTCCGCGCCGCGGCGACGCGCACCTCCGCCACCGGATCCGTGAGCAGGCGCTCGGCCAGCCCCCGCACGTGCGAGGCGCGGCCCATGAACTCCAGCGCGCGCGCCGCCGCCGCCCGCACCCCCGGATGATCCGACCCCAGCAGCCCCGCGGCATCATCCCCGCGCGAAGGCTGTCGGTAGGTGGCCAGCACGTCCAGCGCGGCCGCCACCACCTCCGGCTCCCCATCCCCCAGCGCCGTCGCCGCCAGCTCCAACGCGTCCGGGTTGCGAGGCAGTGCTCCCAGCGCGCGCACCGCCCCCGCACGCACCGAGCCAACCTTGGACGATGCGTAGGGGGCCAGACGGCGCAGGGGGCTGCCGCCTTCCGTGCAGTCCCCCATCACCGCCACCGCCTCGCCCTGGACTTCCGGCGTCCGCGCGTTGCGTCCCTCCGCCACGTCCCGGAGGAAGGCCGCGCACCCCTTCTCATGGGCCATCGCCTCCAGCCACGGCCGGGCGGCCTCCACCGTCTCCGCCGCCTTCACGCCCTGGAGCGCGACGTCGCGCAGGGGCTTCCCACCCGCCTCCGCCAGTCCCCGGGCCGCATGCTCGCGCACGCGGGCATCCGCATCGCCCAGCGCCCCCTCCAGCTCGCGGCTCGCCAGGGGGCCGTAGCGGCGCAGGCCCGCCGCCGCCGTGCGCCGGCGCTGCGCATCCCCCGACCCCAGGTCCGGCCGGAGCGCGTCGATTTCGCGCGAATACACGGCGAAGAGCCGGTTGATGGCGGCCTCGTCCGGGGGCTTCGCCTCCAGGAGCAGCAACCGGCCCACGGACAGGCGTTGCCGCTCGGCGACAGACAACAGGAGCGAGGCCATCACCTCATCACCGGCCACGGGCCGTGAAGCGACCGCGTCCAGCACCACCCGCGTCGTCGAGCGCCCCTGGAACGTGGCCAGGTGCTGGAGCGCGGGCATCCTCACCGAGGGCTCCTGCGCGAACATCTCCAGGAACAGTGCCTGCCGGATGCCGTCCCGCCGCTCCCACACCCGCGCGGCGGCGGCCGGCCCCCGCGCCCCGGCGTCGTGCAGGAAGTCCGCCGTGGACTTTCCGGAGTCCGCCGCGGCGCGCACGGCGGTGAGGCA
The DNA here is from genome assembly GCA_004173515.1 of Myxococcaceae bacterium. Lineage (GTDB taxonomy): Bacteria > Myxococcota > Myxococcia > Myxococcales > Myxococcaceae > Corallococcus. Next base: position 3,494 of record SECN01000752.1, read on the forward strand.
CGCGCCCAGGTCCGCTTCCGGAGGGCTGTCCGTGATCCAGTCCGCCAGGGCCCGCCGGTCCGTGAGCCCCCGGCTCCGGGCCCCCGCGCGGACCGCCGCCCAGCGCACCCGCCAGCTGGAATCCTTGAGCGCGGAGGCCAGGGCGACCTGGGCCTCCGCCCCCCCGGCCCCCAGCGCGGGCACCCAACTGT
>SECN01000753.1 GCA_004173515.1 Myxococcaceae bacterium
CACCGGGCCGCTTCGAGGTTGGCCTCGAAGACGCGGAAGAGGGCGATGGGGTTCGCGCTGTCCACGCCGGGCGGGAGCGCCCCGGCACGCACTGCGGACTCCAGCACCCGGGTGAGCGCCGCTTCGGGCTCCAGCGTCGCCAGCTCCGCCGTGTCCAGCGCCAGGTCGGCCAGGGACACGCCCATCAGGTCCTGCGCGAACAGGCCCACCGCCAGCGTGCGATCCATCGCCTGCTCGGAAGCCGCCACCGTCTCCGGGACGTACGAATCGATGAGCGCGAGCAGCGCCACCTCCTCGCCCGCGGCTCTCAGTTGGTGCGCCATCTCGTAGGCGATGACGCCGCCCAGCGACCAGCCGCCCAGGTGGTACGGCCCGGAAGGCTGCACCGTGCGCAGCGCCTGCACGTAGTGGGTGGCCATCTCCTCCACGGTGCCCATGGGAACGCTCGTGCCGTCCAGGCCCTGGGCCTGGAGGCCATAGAAGGGCTGATCCGGGCCCAACTGTCGCGCCAGCTCCGCGTAGGCGAGCACATTGCCGCCCACCGGGTGGACGCAGAAGAACGGCGGGGCGCTGCCTGGTCCGTCCTTCGCGAAGGGCACCAGCGACGAGAAGGGCCGGGTGTCCTCCACCTCGTTCATCAGCCGCGCGAACTGCTCCACGCTGGGGGCCTGGAAGAGCGACGACAGCGGGAGGCGACGACCCGTCTCGCGGTTCACCGCCGCGATGAGGCGGACCGCGAGGAGCGAATGGCCCCCCAACTCGAAGAGGCTGGTGCGGACATCCACGGAGGACAGACCCAGGGTCTGGGCCCAGAGCCGCGCGAGCAACGCCTCGTTCGCGTCGCGAGGTCCCACCATCGGGCCCGACGACGTGGCGTCCGCCGAGGGGAGGGGCAGGGCCTTGCGGTCCACCTTGCCATTGGGCGTCAGCGGGAGGGCCGGCAGCGCGACGAAGGCGGCTGGCACCATGTAGTCCGGCAGGGTGCGCAGCAGGTGGCCGCGCAGTGGCGCGGTGTCCACGGCGGGGGCCACGTAGGCCACGAGGCGCGGCAGGCCGGGCACGTCCTCGCGGACGAGGACCACCGCGTCCCGGAGGCCCGGGTGCGTGCGCAGCGCGGCTTCGATTTCACCCGGCTCGATGCGATAGCCGCGCAGCTTCACCTGGAAATCCAGGCGGCCCATGAAGTCGAGCGTCCCGTCCTGCCGCCAGCGGACCTTGTCGCCCGTGCGGTACAGGCGCGCCCCGGGCTTCGTGCTGAACGGGTGGGGGATGAAGCGCTCCGCGGTGAGATCCGCGCGTGCACGGTAGCCACGCGCGAGTCCCTCGCCGGAGATGAACAGCTCCCCGGGTACACCGACGGACACCGGTTGCAGGTCCGCGTCGAGCACGAACACGCCCATGTTGACGAGCGGTCGCCCGATGACGGGCACCGGCTGCGCCGCGTCCTGGATGCACCACCACGTGGCGTACACCGTGCCCTCGGTGGGGCCATACAGGTTGAAGGCGCGCGTGCGCTTCGTCGCGGCCAGGGTGCGCCACGTGGCTTCGTCCACCGCCTCACCGCAGATGAGGAGCGTCTCCGGCACGTGGGCGCGCTCCAGCAGACCCGCATCCAGCAGGGACTTGAGCTGCGACGGCGTGCAGTCCAGCACGTCGATGCGGTGCTGCTCCATCCACGCGAGCATCCGCTCCGGCTCCAGGCGCACCTCCTCCTTGATGAGGCACAGGCTGTGTCCATCCAGCAGCAGCAACAACTGGCCCACGGAGATGTCGAAGTTGAGCGGCGCGTTGAGGCTGGCCCGCAGGACCCGAGGCACCGCGGACAAGGGCACGTCGGCCATGGCGCGGTGCAGGTAGACGATGGAGCGGTGCTGCACCATCACGCCCTTGGGCATGCCCGTGGAACCGGACGTGTAGAGGACGTAGGCCACGTGTTCGGGCCGCACGTCCACGCGCGGGTTGCCCGGAGACAGTGCGTCGATGCGCCGTGCCTCCGTGTCGAGCCGCACCAGGTGACGCACCGTCGGCTGCCATCCTTCGGACAGGGCCTGGGTGGTGAGGAGCACCGTGGCCCCGCTGTTCTCCAGGATGAA
>SECN01000268.1 GCA_004173515.1 Myxococcaceae bacterium
GTCCATTTCCACCGGGGGGACACCGGGGTCGCAGGGGCGCGGTGAATACAGACAAGGGGGCGAGGTCCCGCCGGGCATGGCTCCTGCGGGAGGTGCGGACACGACGCACTGTTGGGAGTGGACGTGGCTGGTGCCCTGGAGGCGCGGCCCCTTCAGGTGAGGTCAGGTCGCATGGTGATTATCGGCGCGATGGTGGTGGGCATCCTGGTGATGCTGGTGGTGGTGTCCGCGGTGGTGATGGGGGGCGCGCTGGCGCACAAGAACGCGCGCCGGGATTCGGAGCGGTGGACGCGGGAGGCCCGGGAACGCGCGGAGCGGCGGGACCGCGAGCGGGGCGGGCCGCTGGGTGGCGAACCCGTGCACGCGTGAGGGGTTGCGTGATGCGGTGGGTGCATCCCCTGGGGTATGGGAGGATGTACCGTGCGATTCGCGCTCTCTGGCTTTCTGGTGTCGTTGTTCGTGGGGTGTGCGACCGCCCCATCGAAGAGATGGGATGGCGTTGTCGAATGGCCGGACGAACAGACAGCCCGGCCTGTAGGCAATCCCATGCCCGCGGGCGCTGCGCAGGCCGCGGTGGGCGCCGTCCGCGCGTTCGTGAAGAGCACGCCGGTGCGGGTGTTCTCCGGCTGTGTGCATCCCGAGGATGGCGTGAACGTCTCGCTCTTCACGGGTCCGACGCCGGGGCTGTACTACGTGCTCGTGGATCCCGACTTCGAGCGCTGCATGGGGCCACGCAAACGCATCCTGGATGGGTGGTTCTTCTACGCTGTCACGCCCCAGGGGGACGTGGTCGCGGAGTCTCCAGGCTCTACTCCCGCGCCCTGATACCTACCGGGGCCGGGGCGCGTAGTAGCGGCGCAGCCAGCGGCTCAGGCCGTCCAGGCCGGGAAAGAGCACGCGCTCGGTGATGTTCGCCTGGTCCAACTTGTCCCGGACCTCCCACTTGAGCGCCGCCGGCACGATGAGCCGCCGCACCCCCTGGTGCTGGTGCCCCAGGAAGTCGTTCAGGCTCAGGCCCGGCCCGTTCATCACCGAGAACAACGCGAACTGGTTCACGATGCGCGCATCCAGCGACGGTGGCTCGAAGAACAACACGAACGGATGCTCCGCCAGCCCGTCGAACGTCGGCAGATCCCCTGCCACCGTCGCCAGCATCTCCGCCGTGAACACGTCCGCGCCCTCCAGCCGCAACTGCTCCTTCAACGGCCGGGGCAACTGCTGGTTCGTCTGGTGGTAGTCCACGCACCAGACCGCGCCGTCCTCGCTCAGGAAGTCCTGGCGCTCCGTCATGAAGTGCAGCGCCACGTACGGGCTGAACGTCCAGTCCAGCAGCCGCGTCGGCATGCCGTGGTGCTGCGCCAGCGCCAGCCAGTCCCACACCGACGTGAGCTGCGCCGTGCCCGGCACGCCCCGCGCGTACTTGCGGAAGGCCCGCAGCAGGTCCCGCTCGTGTCGCACGAACGCGCCCTGGCGGTTCAACGTCGCGGACAAATCCAGCCGGGCGTCCGGAATGCCACGGAAGACAAAGCTTGTTCGAAAGCGGCCGAGCGGCTCGTTCCACGAACCCCCGAACAACAGGTCCTGCAACTCCAACCACGTCGCGACGCGTTGCTCCTGCATCCTCAGCCCCCCTCGTCCCGGAAGGTGAGCCCTGCCGTTCAAGGAAGCAGCGTTTCAGGCAGCCGGAGCGCGTCCGACGACGGGCGTCCTCCCGGTCCGCTTGCTCCCCGGTTGGGGAGGCACGGGCCCGGTCGGACGCCCGGTCGCCTCAATCACACACAGAAGACAGGACTACGGCCGCCCGAAGTCGGCGGGCTGGGTAAAGGCATACGAACTGGCCCCCGGCGCTTTGTCCGCCTGGAACAGCGGGCACTTGGCGCAGGTGAAGCTCTCCCAGTCCTCGCGGACCGCCACGTCGATGCAGCCACTGTAGAAGCGGCAGTGGACGTTGCGGTACTCCTCGATGGAGAACGAATCGGCCCGCAGCGGAAGATGGAACTCGGTGGGTCGCGGCTGTGGACAAGGCATGTGTTTCTCTCTAGCCCCCCTCGTGGGTGCTGATTCCCTCTACGGACTGGTGCGTCGCGTCATTCCCGAGGGCCGGAAGCACAGGCACTGAACGCCTGCACCCTGGCTCATCGCAGTCAGCAGAAGACCGTGTAGGTCCTGAACGTCCGACAAAAGGCAGAACAGCGTAAGCACGTCGCCCGTCCCGGGCCCGTCCTGGCGGGATGTCTGCCTTCACGCCGGACAGGCGACCTGGCACGGACTGTCGGAATCTTCACCCTCGGAGGACTTTCCCGCGAAGATGCGGCGCGTGAGCCCCCCCTTGCGACCCCCCCGTGTCCCCTCCCGCTGGCTGAGCGCCCTGGCCCTGGCCACGCTCGTGCTGCTCAGTGGCTGTTCCGCCTTCTCCCGCGCGGTGCGCGAGGGCGATGCCTCCAGCAAGGAGCGCAAGTGGGCGGAGGCGGAGGCGGCCTACCTGCGCGCCCTGGCCGCGGACCCGGAGGCCTCCGAGGTCACGGTGAAGCTGCGCGCGGTGCGCAAGGAGTGGGGCGCGGAGGTGTACCAGGAAGCCGGCGCCGCCCACGGCTCCGGGGACCTGTCGGCCGCGACCAAGCTGCTGGTGCGCGTGCTGGAGCTGGACCCCGACCATGACGGGGCCCGGGCCCTGCTCGCCCAGACGCTGGAGGCGCGCGTGCAGGTGGCCCTGGGGCTGTTGAAGGAGGAGAAGCTCCAGGATGCCCGCGCGGAGCTGGACGCGGTGCTCGCCGTGGCCCCGGACCACACGTCCGCTCGCAAGGGCGTGGACGCGGTGCAGGTGGCGTGGGCGAAGCGCTTCTTCGCCAGCGCGGACACCCTGGAGAAGGCGGGCAAGCTGGGCAACGCGCTGTTGGCGTACGTGCGCGCGGACCAGGAGCGCGTGGGCGCCACGGCGGCCCGGGAGCGGGCGGAGGCCGTGCGGCTCAAGCTGCGCGACGAGGTGGCCTTCCTGGTGGTGGCCGCGCCGGTGGACGACAAGGCCCAGGCGCCGGATGTCGCCCAGCGGCTGGGCGCCGGCCGGCTGGCCACGTTCCTGCCCACGCAGCTGCCCCTGAAGGTCGTGACGGAGGCGCCCCCCGGGCGGGTGGGCGTGAAGCTGGAGCTGGCGCTGGAGCGCGTGCTGCCCCTCAAGGCGGTGGAGGAGTCGCAGCGCACGAAGCGCTACCTCGCGGGCAACCGCTCCGTGCCCAACCCCAAGCGCGGTCAGTTCGAGACGAAGCTGCTGGAGACGGAGCGCACGCTGGAGACGGTGGAGCGCAAGCAGGCCGCGGTGCTGCGCGAGTACCTGCGCGCCCAGATGGAGCTGGGCACGCTGCGCGATGCCGCCGAGCGGTGCCGCGAGCGGGAGAAGCGCGAGTGCCGCGAGGCGCTGGTGGAGTGCGGCGAGGAGGCCCGCGCGGCGGCGAAGCCGGGCAGCATCCCCGGGGAGTGCAACCCGGAGCGCTGCTCGGGGCAGTGCACCCAGGACGAGGGCCTGATGGTGCAGAAGGCCACGGCGGCGCGCGTGCTGGAGACCGCGGTGCAGGTGGCCCTGGACAAGGCGGAGACGCAGCGCACGGAGGTGCAGCGAAACCGTGACGCGGTCTTCCGCGAGCCCATCACCGTGGAGGAGCCCATGTATTCGGACTTCGTCTACGACGTGCAACTGCACCGGCTGACCGTGACGGCCACCGTGACGGCGGTGATGCGCGACCTGCTCACGCCCCAGCAGGTGCCCGCGCCCAACACGCAGGACTACGCGGTGATGCACGAGGACGTGGCGCACAAGGGCTATGACCGCTACGGCGTGCTCGCGGACCCCGTGCAGTTGCGCAACGAGCTGGAGCTGCGCGTGGACGCGGGCGACAAGGCCGTCGCGGACCTGGCCAAACGCGTGAAGGAACGCTTCGACGTGTACCGCGGCAAGCGCGTGGAGGACGCCCGGCGCGGCATGGTGCGCCCCGGGGCCGAGGACGTGGTGGAGACCTCCGTGCGCGCGCTGCTGCTCACCGCCGACGCGCCCCCCCAGGACGTCCTCCAGCCCGTCGCCCGCGCGCGCGGCCTCACGCGTCCGGAGGCGGTGCTCGGGCAGTAGCTCAGTCCAGGCTGGTGCTCATCTCCGGGCGCTCCAGCCGCAGCGCCTCCACGCGCCTGCGCCTCGCCCCCGCGATGGTCAGGTGCCACGCGCCCGCCGCGATGCCCAGGACACAGCAGCCCGCCCACAGCGCGGAGGCGTCGATGTGGCCCAGCACCGCGCCGCCCAGCGCGGGCGCGACGCTGGAGGCCAGCCCCCACATCATGTGGTACGCGCCCTGGTAGCTGCCGCGCAGCTCGGCCGGCGCCAGGTCCGCCACCACCGAGGGCGCCACCGGCGACTGCGCCATCTCCCCCAGCGTCCACACCGCCACGGCGAGCATCGCCCACGGCACGCTGGCCGGCAGCGCGTGCAACCCGAAGCCCACCCCCGTCAGCAGGCCCGCGAGCGCCAGCGCGGTGGAGCGCCGCACCCGGCCGACCAGGCGGTTGACGAACGGTTGCAGCGCGACGATGAGCACGCCGTTCACCGACATCACCAGCCCGTAGTCCGAGGGCGTCAGGCCCCGCGCGGCCAGCGTCACCGGCAGGCTCATGTGGCTCTGGAAGAAGATGAGGGCCAGCGCGAAGATGGGCAGGCAGAACGCCAGGTACACGCCGTCGCGGAAGGGCGTCAGCAGGTCGCCCAGCGTGGAGCGCGCCACGGCGCCCTTCGCCGTCGCCGGCCGCGTCTCCGGCACCAGCGCCCAGACGCAGCAGCCGTAGAGGAACGTGGTCACCGCGTCCGCGATGAAGAGCAGCCGGTAGCCCATCCCCGCCAGCAGGCCCGCCAGCGGCAGCGCGATGGCGAAGCCCAGGTTGATGACCCAGTAGAGCATCCCGTACGCCCGCGCCCGGTCGCGCGCCGGCACCACGTCCGCGATGGCCGCCGACACCGCCGGCCGGTACAGGTCCCCCAACAGGCCCAGCAGGAAGGCCGCGACCGCGATGCGCCCCGGCGTCTCCGAGAAGCCGATGAACACCATCGCCCCCGAGCCCAGCCACAGGCCCCCCGCGAGCGTGAGGCGCCGGCCCACCCGGTCCGCGAGCATCCCGCCCAGCGGCGCCGCCAGCACCGCGCCCGCGCCGTTCAGCGACACGATGAGGCCCGCCTGCTCCACGCTGAAGCCGCGCTCGCGCGTCAGGTACAGCGCCAGGAAGGGCGCGACGAAGGAGCCCAGCCGGTTGACGAAGGTGCCCACCCACAACACCCAATAGGTGCGGGGCAGGCCACCGCCACCGAGCGCTCTCAACACCGTGGCAACGGGATTCATACGGGGGGCCCGACGGGCATGCGGCGTCAGGACTGACGGACCGCGCGCGGCACAATGCGCCCGCGCCCCGCGCCTTTCCACGACCTTCCACCTCCTGTGCGGCGGTTGGGGCCTCATGCATTCCATCCGCGTGGAAACGCGCATTCCCAAGGGGGCGTGCTCGACGCTGGACTTCTCGGGTGGGCTCCTCCAGGTTGCGCCGCCACCGACACGGGAAGGCGGAGCAGGCAGGGCATGGGTCAGGTCATCGGACTGCTGGGGGTGTGCCTGGTGCTGGGGGTGCTCGCCCGCCGCGGTGGCCGGTTCCCGGAAGCCACGGCGTCGGTCTTCAACGTCTTCCTGCTCAACGTGTCGCTGCCCGCGCTGGTGCTGCGCGCCATGCACCGGCTGGAGTTCGTCCCCGGGCTGGTGGTGGCCGTGGTGGCCCCCTGGCTGCTCTTCCTGGGGGCCAGCCTCTTCCTGCGCCTGTTGGGCCCCCGACTGGGGCTGTCGCGGGAGTCGGTGGCGGCGCTCGTGCTCACCGCGGGCCTGGGCAACACCGCCTTCGTGGGCCTGCCCATGGCCGCCGCGCTGCTGGGCCCCGACGGCATGGCGGTGGCGGTGGTGGTGGACCAGCTGGGCTCGTTCCTGGTGGTGGCCACGCTCGCCACGCTGACGGCCGCGAAGGCCCACGCGCAGGCCTCGCTGTCCGCGCGCACGCTCGTGCGCAAGGTGCTGGTGTTCCCCCCGTTCCAGGCGCTGGTGCTGGCGCTGGTGCTGCGGCCCTTCGCCTTCCCGGACTGGATGGACGCGGTGCTGCAGCGGCTGGGCGACCTGCTCACGCCGCTGGCCCTGTTCATCGTGGGCTTCCAGCTGCGGCTGGGCGGGCTGCGCGAGCGCGTGCCGGCGCTCGCGCTGGGGCTGTCCTACAAGCTGGTGCTCGCGCCGCTCGTCCTGCTGGCCGTGCTGGCGTTCATGCCGGGGCTGGCGCTGGTGGTGAAGCAGGCCACGGTGCTGCAAATCGCCATGGCGCCCATGGTGACCGGGGCCCTGCTCGCCGCCGAATACGAACTGGATCCAGAGCTGGCGGTGCTGATGGTGGGCGTGGGCATCCCGTTGTCGTTCTTCACCGCGCCGCTGCTCATGGCCCAGGTGCACTGAAGGCCGCACCCGGGCCCGGGCCGCGCGCGCTGGCTAGAGCTGGCGGATGTAGACGGCGTTGATGCGGTTGTTCGCCGCGCCCGCCGCGCTCCTCACCGTGAGGCGTCCGTCCGACACCGCGACGCGCGCCAGGCCGGTGGTGTAGCCGTAGCCGGTGGGCATGCCGCTGAGCACCACGGTGTCCTCCGCCTGGATGCGGTAGGCCCCCACGTAGTTGAACGGCTCGCCGGCCAGCATGCTCACCTCGTAGACGCCGTTGGGGACGGCGATCTCCCAGACGCGGTCTCCGCCCTGCTGCATGCGCGCGTGGCGCTGCGCGACGATGTCCACGTCATGGCCCGCGTCCACCATGTTGGCCGTGTTGTCCACGTTCCACCCGTAGGTGAACCCGAACTGCCGCGCGCCGTAGAGAAGCCCGTTGTCCGGCAGGAAGCCGTAGTTCTCCAGCGGTGGGTTGGACGCGGGCTGGAAGTTGATGTCGATGCCGAACTTCCGCTTCACCTCCAGGAAGGCGAGCTTGTTGTTCACGGCCGAGCCGCTGCTGTTGCTCACCGTGAGCTTGCCGTCCCGCACGTCCACCAGCTTCACCGCTTCGAAGAAGTGCTGGTTGGCGCTCGGGGTGCCGCGCAGCACGTCGCCCCAGTATTCGACGTTGAAGGCGAAGTCGCTGTCGGTGAAGTCGGAGTCCCCCGCGACCAGCCGCACCTCGTAGTAGCCGTTGGGCACGGCCAGCTCCCAGACGAAGTTCGCGCCGTTCTGCGTGCGGATGAGCGTGTCGTACGCCTGCGACGGGACGTTGGGGTTGTTGCGGTCGCGCGTGTTGGCGGTGTTGTCCTGGCTCCACCCGTACGTGAAGCCGTTGCCCCGGTTGCCGTACACCTGACCGGAGTCCGCCACGAAGCCCGCCGGCACCGGCGCGCTCGCGGGCTGGAAGTTCACCCGCAGCTCCAGCGGGGCGAACGGGGAGAAGGGGCCGGGGGACTGGGCTTGCGCGGGAGCACCCGCCAACGTCAGGCCCAGACCCAGGGCCGTGGCGGCGGACAGCAGGAGACGCTTCATCGGGAACCTCGGAGGCAAAAAAGAAGGGAATCGCGGCTTACCGCGATTCCCTCGTGCCTTCGTGAGGATTCCCTGCGTTGCCGCCACGGGAGGACGCTCCCCGGGCGGGCCTGTCATCGTGGGGAAGGGCGCTCGGGGTTACGCGAGCGCCGTGGTCTCGAAGGAGAGCTCCACGCCGTTGGGCTTCACGCGCATCTGCGGGCGTGACAGCACGTGGCAGTGGGGGCAGTAGCCGTGGGCGCCCGCGGGTGTGGCACGGATGGAGACCGCGCCGCCGCACACCATGCAGCCCTCCGGAAGATCGAAGTCCGCGAATCGCTCTCCGCTCTGGGTCTCGAAGTGGGTCATGCCATTGAGTTAACGCAGGATCCGCGAGACACAAGGAGACTGGAACCTTCCCGCGAGGACCCGGTTCGCTGCCCCGCCCCTCCTTTCAGGGACAGCGGCCCGATGCCGACGCCCGCCTGCAAACGTTACCGGGGGCACACCGACTGCCCACCCGCCGACATTGCAAGCTGCTGTCCGGGCTTGAGGAGGCTGGCACGGGACTTCCATAGCGCACCCCCTCGGACAGCAACGGGACGGGGGAGGCGTGGGATGGGTGCAGGGACGACAGTGAAGGTCATGTGCGACCGGAAGGGCTGGCGTGTGGACGTCACGCCGCCGGAGGGGGAGCTGCGGCGCTACCGCTATGGGAGCGAGGCGCAGGCGCGCTACTTCGCGGCCGTGTTCGCGCTGGGGCCGAGCGTGCTGCCTCCCAAGGACCATGCGCGAAGGCGTCAGGGGGCCCGCTTGCCTCTACCCATGCGGCCGGCTTTCGGAGAGGCTTCGATGCATGAGTGATGCTCCCAAGCCCAAGCCCTTCCTCCTCCCCAAGCGCCAGCACGTCACCAAGGAGCCGGATCCCGCGGGTCGCTGGTCCGCGCAGTTCCCGGACATGATCGGCTACTCCAGCCAGGGCGGCGGCAAGGTGCCGGCCGACTTCGGATGGAACACCAACCCCAAGCAGTGGCAGGAGGAGCTCACGCCGCAGACGCTGGCGGAGCGCTTCGAGGAGCTGCGCATCCTGCCGCCGAACCGCGAGACGCCGGCGCTGCCCGCGTCCTCGGCGCCTCCGGCGCTGCCCTCGACGACGAAGCCTTGATCAACTGAAGGGCAGGCTGGCCAGCCGCTCGCGGAAGCGGGCGAGCAGGTCCCTGGCGCCGGCCTCGTTGAGTCCCGCGGATGCTTCCTGACGCCCCTTGCGCAGGAAGACGTCGAAGGGCAGCGAGCGTCCGGAGAGCGCGCCCGCGGCCACCACCGCCTCCTCCAGAACGCGCGCCGCGCCCGGTGAGCCCAGCTCCAGGTGCATGTCCACCTGCTCCAGCCGGACGCCGCTCGCCGCCCACACCGCGCGGTCGTGCACGGTGAGCCAGGTGCGCGTCATCTCCTCCATCGCCTCCTCCAGGAGCGCGAGGAAGGGCTCCACCAGCGCCGGCAGTTCGTCCGGCCCCAGCTCCGGCTTCGCGCCCGCCTCGCGCAGCCGCCCGCGCGCCGCGACGATTTCGCGCTTGGTGGGTGTGCGCAGCGCGAGCGACGGCGACAGCGACATGAAGGCCGCGAGGCTCTCCTCCGCCTGCCTCGCCAGCGCGGGCCGCTGGGCATCCGTCGCCTTCGCCGCGCGCTCCATCCGTCCCTGGAGCGACCGGCGCAGATCCGCCGCCGCGCCTCGCAGGGCCACGCGCGCGCCCACCTGATGGGCGTAGCCGGGCACCACGTCCTCGCGTCGCACGTCCGCGAAGGCGGCGGCGGTGAGGTAGACGAGGTCGCCCACGCGGTTGCGGAAGTCCGCGCGCGACGCGGCCAGCTCCGACATCAGCGTCCAGCGATCGCTCACCACCTCCGGCCGCCGCATCTGCACGCCCAGCTCCTGCACGCGCTTGGCGAGCCGTTCCGCGCTGGCGTGCAGCACGGCCTCTGCTTCCTGCGCCCGGCGCTCGTCGGAGCTGGACGGGGGCGGGGCCCAGCCGCCGTCCAGCTCCGACGAGCGCCGGGCGCAGGAAGCAGAGGCCGTGC
>SECN01000269.1 GCA_004173515.1 Myxococcaceae bacterium
GGGCCTGCTTCGTCACGGGCGCGCCCGGAGCGCCGTCGCCCCGGCCGCGCCCGTGACGAAGCAGGCCCTGGCCGCGCTGAAGGCGGAGCTGGTCGCGAAGCACGGCGAGCCGCAGAGGGCCCGCATCGAGCGCGGCGTGGATCAGGTGGCCTCGCTGTGGAGAGCGGACGACGGGGACCTGCCGGCCTTCGCGCGCGAGCAGTTCCTGCCGGAGGGGCCGCAACTGGACGCGACGTTCCGGCGCATGGAGAGCGTGTTCGAACAGTTCGACGGGCACATGAACGAGCTGGGACGGGAGCTCCAGTGGTTCACGGACCTGGACCTGGGACCGCTGCTGCCGGTGGAGCCGCTGCTGGCCGCGTACGACCCGTCCTCCAACGTCACGTCGGACCTGTTCCAGGCGAAGCCGGGCTTCGTCGCGCTGCTCAACTTCCCGCTCACCACGCTGGAGGAGCGGGTGAAGGCGGGCCCCACGTGGACGCGGCGGCAGTGGGCGGAGGCGAAGCTGGCGTCGCGCTTCAACCGGCGCGTGCCGGCGGAGGTGGAGCAGCAGGTGTCCAAGGCCATCGCGGCCGCGAACCTCTACATCGCCGAGTACAACGTCTGGATGCACCACCTGGTGGACGCGAAGGGCCAGCGCCTGTTTCCCAAGGGCCTGCGGCTCATCAGCCACTGGAACCTGCGCGACGAACTGAAGGCGGACTACACGGACGCGGCGGGGCTGGCGAAGCAGCGGATGATCGTCCAGGTGATGGAGCGCATCGTCACCCAGTCCATTCCCGCGGCCGTCATCGACAACCCGCGCGTGGACTGGGATCCGTTCACCAACACGGTGACGGTGGCCCCGCCGGAGTCGGTGGAGCCGAACGCGCCGGAGCGGCCCGCCAGGGCGGAAGTCGCGCCGGAGCCGGACACGCGCTACGCGCGGCTGCTGGCCACGTTCCAGGCCTCGCGGCGGGCGGATCCGTATTCGCCGGTGGCCCCCACGCGCATCGCGCGCAGCTTCGAGCTGGAGCGGGGCCTGCCGGAGGCGCGGGTGCGCGCGCTGCTCACGGAGCTGCTCGCCTCGCCGCTGGTGCCGCGCGTGGCGAAGCTCATCGAGTCCCGGCTGGGCCGTCCGCTGGAGCCGCAGGACCTCTGGTACCCGGGCTTCCGTCCGGGCGCGAAGATGCCGGAGGCGCAGTTGGATGCGCTGACGCGCAAGCGCTACCCCACGGCGGAGGCGTTCGCGCGCGACATCCCCCGCATCCTCCAGGGCCTGGGCTTCACGAAGGAGAAGGCGGACATGCTCGCCTCGTACATCCGCGTGGATGCATCCCGGGGGGCGGGCCATGCGCAACAGGCGCTGCGCCGGGGGGACTTCCCGCGCCTGCGCACGCGCGTGGAGAAGGGGGGCATGGACTACAAGGGCTACAACATCGCCGTGCACGAGCTGGGGCACAACGTGGAGCAGGTCTTCAGCCTGTACGAGGTCGACCACACGCTCCTGTCCGGCGTCCCCAACAACGCCTTCACGGAGGCGCTCGCGTTCGTCTTCCAGGCGCGCGACCTGGAGCTGCTGGGCCTGGGCAAGCCGGACGCGGCCAGCGAGCGCGAGCGGGTGCTCAACGACTTCTGGCAGTCCTGGGAGATCGCCGGCGTGGCGCTGGTGGACATGGCCACGTGGCACTGGATGTACGAACACCCGGACGCCACGCCCGCGCAGTTGCGCGACGCGGTGGCGCAGGTGTCGCGCGACGTGTGGAACCAGTACTACGCGCCGGTGCTGGGCCGGAAGGACAGCCCGCTGCTGGGCATCTACAGCCACATGATCAGCTACCCGCTGTACCTGCCGGACTACCCGCTCGGGCACCTCATCGCGTTCCAGATCGAAGAGCACCTGAAGCAGCACGGCCCGCTGGGCGCGGAGTTCGAACGCATGGCCATCTTCGGCTCCGTCACGCCGGATGAATGGATGCGCCACGCCACCGGTGCGCCCGTGAGCGCGGAGTCGTTGTTGCGCGCCACCGCCGCCGCCCTGTGATATCCGGGCCTTTCCTCATTCACCCCTACTGAAGGAATGGCCATGAATCCTATCTTCCGTGCGGTACTGCTGGGCTCGCTGTCGACGGTGGTTGGCTGTACCGCGATGAAGGGCAACACGAAGCCGCCCCCGGAGCCGACGGAGCAGCAGCCTCCCGTGGCGTCGCTGGTGGACAACTGTGACCCCACGCAGAAGGAGATCTCCAAGCAGGGCGACGCGCTGGCGAGCCCCTACGGCATCGACCAGCACGTGGCGAAGAACTTCGCCAACGGCAAGGTGTCCTGGCTGATGACGGACAGCGCCTACCAGAAGTTCGTGGTGCAGACGGGCGCGAAGAACTTCGGTCGCTGCAACGACGTGGGCTGCTACCTGTTCGCGGCGCCGTCGGAGACCATCCAGGGCGCGGTGGAGAAGTCGAAGACGGCGGACGGGAAGCATGATCCGGCGGTGCTGGGCCAGGCGCTGGGCCTGCCGGCGAAGAACTTCGAAGGCCCGCTGCGGATGATGACGCTGGACCTGGCGGACCGGAAGGTCTGCGCGCGGCTGCCCGTGGACGCGGACCCGGGCGTGTGGAAGTGCACCACGCCCGAGGACAAGGACTGCTTCAAGTTCGGCGGCTACACGTCGGGTGGCGTTCCGGAGGTGATGGTGATCAACGCCCCGGTGGTGGACACCCAGGTGGCGGAAATCCCGTGAGCGACGAGGAGGTGCTCCTCCAGAGTCCGCTCCTGTACCGCGTGCTGCGCGGTCGGGACGGGGCGCTGTCCATCGAGGTGCTGGTGGGTGGCATCGTCCAGTTCGAAGTGCGCGTGCTCCTGAACGACGAGGAGTCCGAGTCCTTCGCGCGGGAGGGGCGTGCCTTCGCGGACCGGCTGGCCCAGGCCATCATGGCGGACCCGCCCTTCGGTGGACGTTCGGTGCGCTCGCCGGTGTGACGTGGAAGCGGGGGCCCGCGCGATGCGGGCCCCCGGGGTGTTCGAGCGGTAGGGACTACTGGCCGACGGCGGTGTTGCCGGGCACGTCCACCAGCTCCACCTCGAACTGGAGCACCGCGGCAGGCGGGATGCGCGAACCGGCGGGCGGACGGTCACCGTAGGCGGTGTTGGCGGGGCAGGTGAGCTTCGCCTTGCCGCCGACCTTCATCTTCTGCACGCCCTGCGTCCAACAGGCGATGACGCCGTTGAGCGGGAACTCCACCGGCACGCCGCGCTTGAAGGAGCTGTCAAACTCCGTGCCGTCCACGAGGGTACCCCGGTAGTGCACCTTCACCGTGTCGGTGGCGCGGGGAGCCTTGCCGGTGCCGGCCGTCAGCTCGCGGTAGAGGACGCCGGAGGGCAGCTTCGTGGTGCCGGGCTCCTTCGCCGCGCGCTCCAGCGTGGCCACGTTGGCCTGGGCCTGTCGGTTCCTGGCGAGCGCCTGGACCCGGGGCGAGAGCTCCTTGCCGTCGACGGCGGGGGCGGCGCCGGTGAGCGCATCCTGGAGCCCCCGCTGGAGGATCTGGATCTCCTCGGGCGTGAGGGCGAGTGACGTCACGTTCTGGCCCAGCGACACGCCGAGCGAATAGATCGTCTTCTGGTCCTCCGTCTGGAGCTCCAGGGGGGCCGCGGCGGGGGCCTTGGCCTCGGCCGCCGGCTTGGAGGTCTTCGTCGGGGCCTGTGCCTGGGCGAAGCCCGGAGCGCCGAGCGCCAGCACCAGGGCCGCCATCCACTGCATACGCATGCTTCCGCCTTTCACGAGAATGGGGGGACTATAGGGCCGCCAATGCACCCCCGGTCATCCTTCGCGTTCGTGGTGTTGTTGGGAACCCTCGCCACCCTGGCGTGTGGAGGGCCGACCGTACCGGAGGACGACACGGTGTGCGGGCTGTCCTTCACGGACACCGGCACGGTGCGCGTCTTCGTGGTGGGGCACGCCTTCACACTGGACGACGCGGCGTCGCTCGAACACTTCGATGCGTCCTTCCGCGAGGACGTGGTGCGCATCGCGCCATGCCTGTCCTCGACGCGTCCGAACCTGCTGCTCTTCCCGGAGGACGCGGGGCTCATCGCCTGGTTCGCGGGCCGGCGCGCGATGCTGGCGCGAGGGGCGGGCAACACGGAGCTGGCCTTCAATGCGATGTACGCGGGCTGGTTCCGGGCGGCGGACGAATACCGGAGGCGCTACCCGGGCATCTCCGCGGCCCGGTCGCTGACGCTCGCGCTGGGGGACCCCGCGTGGCGGGCCATGGAGCACACGTTCGGAGGCATCGCAAAGCGCTACAGCGTCTGGGTGATGACGTCCGCGAACGTGCCGTACGTGGAGGCGCGGCGGGATTCCGACGCGGTGGGCCTGTTCCGCGACGTGGACGCGGACGGCGACGAACCCGCGTACGTGGCCACGGGTCCGGAGTGCTTCAACGCGGCGCTGCTGTACGGGCCGGATGGGACGCTCGCGGGTCGCAGCGACAAGGTCTACCTGACGGACACGGAGGAAGTGGACCTGGACCTGAGCCCCGCGTCGCTGGAGCGGCTGGGAACGTTCGCGCTTCCGTTCGGTCAGGTGGGCGCGGCCATCTCGCGCGACGCGTTCTACGCGCCGTTCCTCCAACGCCTGGAGGACCTGGGCACGGAGCTGGTGACGCAGCCCGAAGCCTGGAGTGGCTGGACGGTGGCGGATGATCAGGGTGGCTGGTTGCCGGACACCATCCTGTCGTCGGGCTGGAGCCACACGCAGAAATATCGCGGCTTCCGCCACGGCGCGGCGCCGATGCTGAGCGGCAACCTGTTCGATCTGCTCTTCGACGGGCAGGTGTGGGTGACGCGCAAGAGCACGCCGGAGCAGCCGCCGCGAGCATTCGTGGGCAGTCGGCCGTTGACGGGCTGGGTGGACATCGGACCGTGGACCTTCCCGGATCCGGTGGAGGCCGACCCCGGGCTCTCGTTGGAGGCAAGGCAGGAGCGGCTGCGCTCGCAGGGGGATGCACTGAAGCCGGGCTCTGGGGACAAGCGCGAAGGACGGTATGCGCGCACCCTCGTCGCGGCGGACCTGTCGCTCGTGGGGGACGGTCCGGGGCCGAAGGTCACGGTGACAGCCGTGGGGGAAGGACTTCCGTCGCGGGAGGTGGCTCCCGTGGACGTGGGCGCGCAGACGAATCCTGAGGGCGCGTTCGATGCAGCGGGGCGGTTGTACGTGGTGTTCAGCGACGCGCGAGCGGGGCGGCCCCAGGTGTACGTGGCCACCTCCGACGACGACGGCCGCTCGTTCACACCCGCGCATCCGGTGTCACCGGGCGCTGGCCGACAACTGCGTCCCTCGGTGGCTGCGGGTCCGCAGGGCCGCGTGGTGGTGGCGTGGCAGGAGGCGCGTGAGGGGACGAAGGAGGTGCTGTGGACGGCGGCCTCCACGGACGGCGGCGTGAGCTTCGGCGCGGCGGTGCGGGTGGAGGCGGTGGACACCTCGCAGTGGGAGGCGGCGCTCGCATGGCAGCCGGGAGGTTCCCGTGTGGCCCTGGCATGGACGGATTTCCGTGAGGGGCTCGCGCCCAAGGTGCGCCTGGCCCGTTCGGAGGATGGAGGCCACACGTGGTCCGCGTCGTCGCGCGTGGATGCGGGCAACGGCGTGGGGGACCGACACGAGGGTTCGCAGCTCCAGCCCTCGGTGACCTGGGGCCCGGAGGAACTGGTGGTCGCTTGGATCGACTACCGCGAGCGGGACTGGGAGGTCTACGCGGCGGTGTCGGCAGGGGAGGGGTTCACGCTCGGCGAGCAGGTGTCGCCGCCTTCCGCCGCGGAGACGCTGGCGGGCGAGCCCCGGCTCACGTCAGCGCCGGACGGGAGCGTGGTGATGGTCTGGGACGATCTGCGTGAGCGTCGCGGACACCACGACGTGCGAGGAGCCCGACGGGTGCAGGGCCATTGGGAACCCTTGCCGACGGTGGCGGGCGGTGCGGACACGGGGGCCTTCGTCAGTCGCTTCCGGCCCTCGGTGGCCTGGGTGCGCGATGGATGGCGCGTCGTGTTCCAGGACCTGTCACCAGGGAAGAGCGGGCTCGGTGCGGCGCGTGTGGAGGGGCTTGCGAGCACGGCCCAGGTCGATGCGACACGGCTGGATGACACGGGCGCTTCCGCGAATCAGCTCACGCGGCCCCGCGTGGTGGCACGCGTGGATGGAAGCGCGGGCGTCGTGCTG
Source organism: Myxococcaceae bacterium (assembly GCA_004173515.1). GTDB lineage: Bacteria > Myxococcota > Myxococcia > Myxococcales > Myxococcaceae > Corallococcus. The sequence continues at coordinate 6,191 of SECN01000269.1, forward strand.
TTCGAGGATGACCGTGAAGGCTTCAGCCGCGTCCGCGTGACGGAGCCGCTGTGACGCCGGCTCACGGACCGCCGAACCGATAGCTGCCGCCCAGCACCAGCCCCAGTGCGCCCCGTCCACCGGGCGTGACCCATTCCGCTCCGGCGGCCGACGCGTCGTAGCCTGGCCAGTACCACCCCAGCTCCACCTGGAGCGCGAAGCGCCCGAAGGGCACCTGCGTCCCGGCGGCGACGGACCACAGCACGTCCGACTCCACCACGTCGTACAGCGCGGATCCGGAGACGTAGGTGAGGAAGCGCTCGCGGAGCAGCCAGCTCGCGGCGGCACTCGCCTCCCCATGGAAGAGCGCCCCCGTGTCCAGGTCGCTGAACACGTAGCCCCGTCCGGTGAGCGCCAGCGCGGGCCGTGCCCCGTCCTGCTCCAGCGCGAGCCACGTCGCCCCCGCATCCATGCCCGCGACCCCGAGCAGCAGCGGCGTCAGGTGCGCATGGGCGTGCAGGTCCCACCGCCCATTGAGCCCGTAGCTCGCGCCCAGCGTGGACAGGGGCAGGGGAACGGGTGTGCCCTCCAGTCGCACCGCGGGCCCGCCGACGCCCGCCTCCAGCGCCAGGGTGCCCTCGGGGACGGGGCGAACGTGCGCTGGCAGACCGCACGCACAGATCAGCGCGAAGAATCCAGCGAGCGGATAAACGCGGCCCATGATGACCAGCCTACCGCGCCTGGAGCGCGCCGTTTTCTTGCGCGCATGACGACTGACCGTACTGTGCCTCCAGGTCGCTGCACCCCCGCAGCAGCCTGTTGCACCAGCCGGAGGTCATGAGCCAATGAGCGAGAAGCGGAAGGCCAATCGAGCGCCCCTGGACATCTACCTCAACAAGTACATGGGCGGCGTGCCGTACATGACCCGCGCCGCGGACATCAGCCAGGAAGGCGTCAGCCTGTCGCGCCTCATCGAGCCCCAGCACGAAGCGCGTCGCGTGGGCCTCCAGTTCCAGCTCCCCGGCTCCGAGGAGATCATCTACGCCGAGGGTGAAGTCGTACGCGAGTGGAAGGAGTTGGGCCGCCGCGAGCAGTCGGGCGTGCGCTTCACGCTGCTCACCGAGCGGCACCGCAAGATGATCGACGCCTACGTCGACCGTCACGCGAACGAGAACTGACGCTCGGCGTTACCCTGCGGGTGTGCCACCGCGCCTACGCGGTGCCACCAGCGGTTCGCGGTGCGCATGGAAGTCGGGTCCGGTGGATCCGCCCGTGCCCCGGGTCGCCTTGACTTCGCGCGGAGGGGCCCCCTTGAATGACCAGAGTGGTTTCCTGTGCGCTCGTCGGATCCTCGGCGACAGCGGGAGGAGTGCTCCGTGAGGCGTTCGCTGTGGGGTTTGTTGCTGGTCGTGCCGCTGACGGCGCTGGGCCAGGGCAAGGACGCGAAGGTCGCCACGCCCGCCGCGAGTGACGCCGCGCGCACCGTCGCAAGCAGCGGCATCAACTGGGAAGGGCAGCTCCTGCGCGCCACGGGCGCCGGGGCCCCGGACCTGAAGGCGGCCAATCCCGCGCAGGCGCGGCTGGGCGCCGAGCGCGCCGCGAAGCTGGACGCGTTCCGCAACCTGCTGGAGCAGGCCAAGGGCATCCAGGTGAGCGCGGGCCGCACCGTGGCCGACGAGTGGGCGCGCGACGAGGTGAAGGGCCGCGTCGAAGGCGCCATCAAGGGCTACAAGGTCATCGCCAAGCGCTACTTCTCCGACAGCGGCGTGGAGCTGGACGTGGAAGTGCCCCTCGCGGCGCTCTCCGCGGCGCTGGCGCCCGCGCAGGACACGGTCATCGTGCTCAACGCTGAGGGCGCGATGAAGTACACGGGCCTCGTGGTGGACGCGCGCGGCCTGGGCTTGAAGCCGGTGCTCGCGCCCCGTCTGGTGGACGCGGCGGGAAAGCCGCTCTACGGCGCGACGGTCCTCACCGAGGAGGCGCGAGGCGCCACCGGCGTGGCGGCCTGGTTCGAGAGCCTGGACGCCGCCAGGAAGGCCACGCTGGTGGGCGACAAGCCCCTGGTGGTGAAGGCCGCGCAACTCCAGGGCTCCGACCTGGTCCTCGACGCGGAAGGGGCCCGCGCGCTCACCGAGGCGAACACGCGTTTCCTGGCCGAGGGCCGGGTCGCCATCGTCACGCAGTAGCCGCGAGCCCCCTGGCAGCCCGAGGAACGATGTCCCAGATGCGGAAGGTCGATAGGACGGGCGTGATGCAGGACACCGTCGAACCGACCGTGGCGCCGTGATGCGCCTTGGGTTCAGGGCGGTCCGCACGCTGGTGGCGGCGCTGATGGTCGGCTGCGCGGCGAAGCAGGAACAGCCGGCGACGGTGGCCCGGGCCCAGGAACTGATGGCCGCCGCCGAGGGCAAGCGCGGCGACGTGGTGCTGCGGTGCGAGCCCGCGGACGCGGAGGTGCTGCTGGACGGTGTGCAGCAGGGCCTGTGCAGCGACTTCTCCAGCGTGTCGCGCAGCCTGCGCCTGGCCGATGAAGGCTTCCACCAGGTGGAAGTGAAGAAGCGGGGCTTCTGGCCGTACACGACCTACTACGCGCCCAGCGGGGCCAGGGTGACGCTGAAGGTCAAGCTGCGTCCCGTGACGCCCGAGGCGGGCGGAGGCGCTCCGTGAAGCGATGGTGCGGGACGTGGGCGAAGGTCGGCACCCTGGACCGCAAGGTGGCGGGCGACGCCTGGGGCCGGTTCGTGAATCGCAATCCGGGGCTCAAGACGCCGTAGGATGGGCGGGGACAGGGAGGCGGTCATCGGACGTCGCAAGAAAGGCAGTGAGCGCGCGGTGAAGGTCTTCCAGAAGGCTCCGGAGCCCGCCCCGGCCCCTGAAGTCTCCCCCGTGCTGCACGTCGTGCACCCGGAGCCCGTGCCCCCGGCTGGCGACCCCGGGGCCCTGGACGAGGCCGCGGCGCGCCGCGTGGATCTGGTGTGGTCCGGCGCGATGGTGGGCTCGCTGGCCCTGGTGTTCGCGCTCCTGTCGGTGTTCGGCGGGGTGGCGGTGCCGGTGCTGCTGGCGCTGACGGGCGCGTACGCGTTCAACCCGGTGGTGACGCTGCTGGAGAAGCGCGGCCTGGACCGCACGTGGGGCACGTCGCTGCTCTTCGTCGCGGGCACGCTGCTGATGGTGGGCGCGGGCCTGTACCTGGTGCCGGTGTTCCGCGACGAGGGGGCGAAGCTGCCCGGCTTCTTCTCTCGCGCCAGCACCCAGGTGGTGCCGCAGGTGGAGTCGCTGCTGGGCATGTCGCTGCCGGAGCTGGTGAGCCAGCGCACCGCGGAGCTGGGCGAGAAGGCCTCCGAGCTGCTCCAGAGCGCGGGCCCCACGGCGGCGCGGCTGGTGGCGAGCTTCGCCGGCAACACCGCCCGCTTCGTGGCCACGCTGCTGGGCCTGTCGGTGGTGCCGGT
>SECN01000023.1 GCA_004173515.1 Myxococcaceae bacterium
AGGCTCTTGAAGAAGGCGTGGCCGACTTCGTAGGGGACGCCCGCCTGGGTGAGCTCGCGCTCGGTGCGGCCCAGGCTGCTGATTTCGGGGCTGGTGTAGATGCCGGTGGGGATGTCCTTCACCAGCTTGTGCTCCAGCCTCCCCTCCACGATGTGCGTGGCGGCGAAGCGGCCCTGGTCATAGGAGGCGCTCGCCAGGGACGGGGCGCCCACCACGTCACCCACCGCGTAGATGTGGGGCACGGACGTCTGGTAGCCGTCGTTGACCTGGATGCACCCGCGCGAGTCCACCGCGATGCCCAGCGCCTCCAGCCCCAGGTCCTGGCTGTTGCCGGAGCGGCCGTTGGCCCAGAGGAAGACGTCCGCCTTCAGCCGCTTGCCGCTCTTCAGCTGGAGCACCACGCTGTCGTCGTGCGGCTCCACGGAGACCATCTCCTCCTGGTGGCGGATGAGCACGCCCTGTTCCCGCAGGTGGTAGGAGAGGGCGTCGGAGATTTCGTCGTCCAGGAAGGACAGGAGCCGGTCGCGCGTGTTCACCAGGTCCACCTTCACGCCGAGCATCCGGAACATGGAGGCGTACTCGCAGCCGATGACGCCCGCGCCGTAGATGATCATCGACAGCGGGGACTCGCGCAGCCGCAGGATGGTGTCCGAGTCGAAGATGCGCGGGTGGCGGAAGTCCACGCCCTTGGGGTGGTAGGGGCGGGAGCCGGTGGCGATGACGAAGGCCCCGGCCGTCATCAGCTCCACGGAGCCGCGCGGCTCCGTCACTTCCACCGTGTGCGCGTCCCGGAAGCGTGCGTGGCCCACCACCAGCTCGACCCGGTTTCGCTCGTAGAAGGTGCTGCGCAGCTGCACCTGCTTGGACACCACCGTGGAGGCGGCGCGCATCATGTCCTTGAGCGTGGTGTGCCGCGCCAGCTCCGCCCGCAGCTCCGGGTGGTCCTGCTGCACGTCCATCAGGCGCTGGATGGCGTGGCGCAGCGCCTTGGAGGGGATGGTGGCCGTGTGGGTGCAGGCGCCGCCCACCAGGGGGCTCGCCTCCACGGAGCACACCCGGCGGCCGGACTTCACCGCCTTCATCGAAGCGCCTTCACCGCCCGGACCGGAGCCGAGGACCACCACGTCGAACTGCCGAGCACTCATGGACCGGAGTGTTTCCCCACCCCGGCCCCGAGGAAAGAAAGCTGCCTCGGGGCCGGGCCTGCCTGCTTCCTCAGGGCGAGTAGGACGCCTTCAACTGCACCGAGGCGTAGTCGTCGTACCCCTTGAGCATCACGTGGTAGACGCCCGCGGCCGGGAAGCTGAAGGAGCACGTCTCATTGCTTCCGGCCTGGAAGGGCCGGCAGTCGTAGAGGGACTCGGTCGGCTGCGTGTCCTTGCGGACGTACAGGTCGGCGTCCCCCGTGCCGTTGGTGGTGGTCACGCTCAGGGAGGACTGGCCCGAGGGCACGACCAGGGTCCAGTAGCGGTAGGAGCCCGCCTCGCCCGACAGGTTGCCCACCACCTGGTTGTTCGTCAGCACCGTGCCACCGCCGCCACCGCTGCCCGGCGTATAGACGCCGCGCAGGGTGACCCCCGAGAGCGTCCCGGAGTCGGAGGAGTTGTAGACGCGCACGTGCCAGACGCCCGCCGCGGGCGAGGCGAGGGTGCACGTCAGCGAGTTGGAGCAGTCGTAGGAGGACGGCGTGGGCGCGCTGCCCCGCTTCACGTAGAGCTGGCTGGAGGCCCCGGAGCCTCCGGACTTCGAGAACACGACCTGGGTCGCGCCCGAAGGCACGGTGAGGGTGTAGTCACAGGAGAGGGTGCCGGCGGGGGCCCCCACGTTGTTCACGGGCGAGTTGTTGATGAGCTCGCTGGTGGTGGTGCAGCCCGGGTAGCCGGTGATGGAGTAGCTGGCCGTCAGGCTCGCTCCGGAGAAGGTGTTCTGGCCATACATCCGGGCGTAGTAGATGCCGGGCTGGGTCACGGGGATGGTGCAGGTCTCCGTGTTGGAGGAGCCCGAGGACTTGCAGTCATACGTGGTCTCGTTCGGAGAGGAGCCCCGGCGCACGTACAGGTCGCCGTTGCCGGAGCCCCCGCCGGTGACGAACTGCACGCTCGTCACGCCCGTGGGGACGGAGAACACGTAGATGCAGGACCAGCTCCCCGCGGACGTACCGATGTTGCTCACCGGCACGCCGTTGGTCAGGGTCGCCGTGCTGGTGCAGCCCCCGGAACCCGACGGCGTGTAGGCGCCCGTCAGCTTGACGCCGGTGAAGGCGGAGTAGCCGTAGACCTTCACGTAGTACGTGCCGGCCTGGGCGGTGGAGATGGCGCAGGTCTCCGCGCTGTTGCTCCCATTGGAAAGACAGTCATGCACGCCGGACGTCGGCTCCGCGCCATACTTCACGTACAGGTCCGCGTCTCCCGTTCCGGTGGTGCCGGTGTCGAAGCGCAGGTTCACGGCGCCCGCGGGAACCGTCAGCGTATAGGTGCAGGACCACTCACCGGTGTTCGCGCTCAGATTGCTCACCGGCGTGTTGCTGGTGAGCGGAATCGGCGCCGTGCAGCCGGCGAGCGCGAAGACCTTCTCCGTCGGGGGCGGGCCCTTCTCCTTCACGGGCGCCTGCTCCTCCGCTCCGGTTTCGAGGGACCCCTCTTCCAGCTCCGCTCCGCACCCCGTCAGTGCGACCGTCAGCCACGCCGCGGCGAACGCCTTCCATGCGAGACGCTTCAAGGGTTGCTCCTTTTTTGAGAAATCGTTGCGCCCGAGGCCGCGAAAAAACGTCACCGCAAGCCTTCAGACGAGGAGCAACCTAGCATTCGTGTCTGACATGGATTCACACCCGGAGTGGGTGGAATCCAGCGTGGTTCAGGGCGCGAGGAACAGGCTGGCGCCGCCCATCAAACGCTTGTGGACGGCGCGGGTGTCCAACTGGATGAGCGCCTCGGGGGACTCCTCCGCCTGCTCCTCCGGCGAGAGCGAATCCCACTCCTCGGTGTCGAGCACCTCCGGGACCACGAGCGTGCGCAGGTCGGGCTGTGACGGAGGCTTGATGGGCGTGCGCCCGTGCATCACGTAGTGCGTGAGGTGCTTCACGCGCAGCAGGGACGGATCGCCAAACAGGGTGAGCCACGCACCCGAGCCGGAGTCGAGCAGCTCCGCCTCCACGGCGCCCGCCACGTACGCGATGCTGTCCATGGCCCGGGTGACGAGCGCCTCGCGCACGCGCAGCGTGCCGGTGCACACGAAGGAGAAGCCGACGCCCACGAAGAGGTTGCGACAGGTGACGTCGCCGAAGACGATGAGGACGCCCTCATCGTGCTTGCCGGTGGACACCACGACGTTGCCGTCGACCTCCAGCGGACCCATGACGAGCGTGTAGGGATTGGACGGCTTCCACGTCGCGGGGCCGGTCTGCCTCACCTGGGCGGGCTTGTCCCAGGGCTCCTCCACGTCGAGCGTGAGCAGGCCCCGGACGAACTTCTGGAGCGCTTCCGGGGCCGTCTGGAGTTGGGGCGGAGGGGTGGGCCTGGGGGGCATCGTCGTGGGTCCTTTCAAGAGGGCCGGCCCGCGTGGAATGCCACGTCACGGGTGCCAGCGCGAGCCCTTCATGTTCCCTCCGCGCTGCCTGGCTCAATCCTCCAGCGTGGCGAGGAACGGTGCACCGTTCTCCTCGCACCAGCGCCGGTAGGTCTCCAGCCGGTCCACGGACGTCACCCGTCCGAGCACCTCGCCGTCCGGGCCCAGGTATTCGATGGCGCCCCTCACGTTGATGAGCAGCACCACGGGCTCGTCACCCACGACCTGCCAGCTGTCGACGTTGCCGGGCGGTTCGTAGACGTAGGTGCCCGGCCCAATCACCTCGCCGGTGTCGAGCAACTGGCGGCGGCCCGCGACGTTGAAGCCGTGCGCCTCGCCGGTGTGGCGGTGCCGGGGGATGCGGGTGCCGGGCTCCAGCCGGAAGAGGTACATCCAGCCACCGCCGTCCCGGAAGAAGCGCAGCGGCTTGAAGGAGAGCCCGGGAGGCCCCATCGGCGTCCACGGCATGCTGTCGGAGACGATGGGGTGCGACGCGAAGTCCTTGGATGGATTCATGGCGGCAGGGTGCCTTGTCCCTGGACCCGTGGCAGGACCAGGAATGGTGAATCCCATTGGGCCAATCCGTGGGAGCATTCCGCATGGACTTCCACGTCGCCCTCCAGGGCCGCAGGGACCTGTCGGGGCAGATCTACCGGGAGCTGCGCGCGGCCATCCTCGACGGGCGCCTGCGCCGGGGGGAGCGGCTGCCGCCCACCCGCGAGCTGGCGCTGCGCCTGGAGGTGTCCCGCAACACCGTGGGCCTGGCCTACGAATGGCTCACCGCCGAAGGGCTCCTGGAAGGACGCACGCGGGCGGGCAGCTTCGTCCAGGGCGAGCCTCTTCCCCGGGAGGGCCGGGCGGGGCGTGCCTCGCCGGTGAGGCTTCGGGCCCGGGCCTTCTGGCGCGCGCTGCCGGACGAACCCGCGCGCCGGCCTGTCGCTGACCATGACTTCGACGTCGGGGTGCCGGATGCCCAGCGCTTCCCCTTCGAGACGTGGCGTCGGCTGGTGGCCCGTCAGCTCCGCGCCGCCGCGCTGCCCGTGGGCTTCGTGGTGGACGCGGCGGGGCATCCAGGGCTGCGCGAGGCGGTGGCCCGGCACGTCGGCGTCGCTCGTGGTGTCCGTGCCGACGCGGAGGATGTCCTCATCACGAATGGCGCGCAGCAGGCGTTCGACCTGGTGGGGCGGGTGCTCATCGAACCCGGAGACTGCGTCGCCGTGGAGGAGCCGGGCTATCCCCCCGCGCGCGAGGTGTTCCAATCGCTGGGCGCGCGCGTCGTGCCCGTCCCCGTCGACGCGGAAGGGCTCGACGTGCGGGCGCTGCCGGACTCCGCGCGGCTCGTCTATGTCACGCCCTCGCACCAGTTCCCGCTGGGCATGCCCATGTCCCCGGCGAGGCGCAGCGCGCTGCTGGACTGGGCGAAGTCGCGCGACGCGGTCATCGTCGAGGACGACTACGACAGCGAGTTCCGCTTCGGAGGTCGGCCCCTGGAGACGCTGCACGGCCTGGATCGCTCCGGGCGCGTCCTCTACGTCGGCTCGTTCTCGAAGGTGATGCTCCCGACGCTGCGTCTGGGATTCCTCGTCGCGCCCCCGTCGCTCCAGCGGGAGCTGCGCCAGGCCCGGCGGTTGATGGATCAGCATGGCCCGCTGGCTGAACAGGCGGCCCTCGCGCGCTTCATCGACGGAGGAATGCTCGCGCGGCACATCCGCAAGTCGCGGCGTGAATACGAGGAGCGCCATGCGCGCGTCTCGGAAGGTCTGGTGCGCCATTGCGGAGACTGGCTCCAGGTGGTGCCTTGCCTCGCGGGCCTGCACCTGAGCGCGACCTTCCGGCGGGGCGGCCTGAAGCTGGAGCGGGAGGTGGTGGCGCGGGCGCGGGCGGCGGATGTCGGGCTCGTCACGCTCTCACGCTTCTACGCCGGCCCCCGTGCCCGGCCGGGATTGGTGCTGGGCTACGGCTCGCTGCCGACCGCGCGCATTCCGGAGGGACTGCGGCGCCTGGGTGCCTGCCTCGCCGCCGCGACGGACGGGGACTGACCGCGGGCCCCGCTGCCTCGGGCCTTCACCCCGGAGGCCCTCGTGCATAGGTGATGACTATCGATCCATTGGCGCCAGGGCCCTCACGGTGGCCGGAGGCGAGGTCTATATGTGTCCACGTCGCGGACGCGGTCACGCCCCGAGCAACACCTCATCCTCCTGGAGCCTTTCATGAATGCCTTCCTGAAGCCGTACCGCATGACGTTCCTCGCGCTGGCCACCTCCCTGGTGGGACTGGGCTGCGCGTCTTCTTCCAAGAGCACGACAGGTGAAGCCATGACGACGACGCAATCGCAGAAGGCGGAGAATGTGCACGTGGGCCTGCTGGTGCGCCTGGAGGCGAAGCCGGGCAAGGAGGCCGACGTGCAGAAGTTCCTGGAGGGCGGCCTGCCCCTGGTCCACGAGGAGCCGGGGACGGCGCAGTGGTTCGCGCTGCGCTTCGGTCCGACCTCCTTCGGCATCTTCGACACCTTCGCCGACGACGCGGGCCGCAAGGCGCACCTGGGCGGCAAGGTGGCCGCGGCCCTGATGGCGCAGGCGCCGGAACTCCTGTCGACGCCTCCGTCCATCCAGCAGGTGGACCTGCTCGCCGTGAAGGCGCCGGGCACGCCGGACATGACGGACCAGAAGGCGCTGGTCGTCATCCTGGAGGCGAAGCCGGGCAAGGAGGCGGAGGTGCAGAAGTTCCTGGAGGGCGGGCTGCCCATCGTGCGTGACGAGCCGGCCACCCTGCACTGGTATGCGATTCGCCTGTCCCCGACCACGTTCGGCATCGTGGACACGTTCCCCGACGAGGCGGGCCGCAAGGCGCACCTGGGCGGCAAGGTGGCCGCGGCCCTGATGGCGCAGGCGCCGGAGCTGCTCGCGAAGCCGCCGGCCATCGAGCAGGTGGACGTGCTCGCCGTGAAGCGCTGAGCGTCTTTCCGGCGTCGATGATTCCGGGCGCGAGGCGTTCCTCGCGCCCGTCCTCATTTCAGGCTCACGGACGCGGGCGGCCCGCGCTCTCCAGCAGGGTGCGCCAGAAGAGCTTCGCGGCCGGCGGCGCGGTGCGGTCCCCCGAGCGCAGCAGGGACACGGTGCGCTGGAGCGCGGGTTCGACGAGGGGCCGTGCGGTGGTGGCGCCGGGCGCCAGCGAGTGCTCGGGCATGAAGGCGAAGCCGACGCCCGCGGCGACCAGGCTCTGCACCCACTCCTCGCGCTCGGTGCGGTAGCTGGCGTACAGCGCCACCTTGCGGGAGGTGCACAGCGCCCCGACCTCTTCGCGCATCTCGCAGGAGAGCCGGTCGATGTAGGGCTCGTCGGACAGCTCCGCCAGCCGCACGGTGTCCTGCGCCGTCAGGCGATGTCCGGGGGGAAGCACGACGAGGTAGCGCTCGTCGTAGAGCGGGGTGACGACGCACCAGTCGGGCGTGGGCGCGGCGGCGTGGCTGATGACGAGGTCCACGTCCGCCTCCTCCAACTGCCGCAGCACCTTGTCCCGGGTGCCGGGTTGGAGCTCTACCTCCACCCCGGGCGCCACGGCGCGAAACGCCGCCAGGTAGCCGGACAGGCGCGCGGGACCGATGGTGCACAGCACCCCGATGCGCAGGGGCACCTGCTTCAAGCGGCGGTGGTTCTCCGCGATGAGCGCCACGCTCCGGCTCTCGTCGTCGATGCGCTGGAGCCGGGGCAACACCAGACGGCCCAGGGGCGTGAGCTTCGCGCCGCCCCGGTCGCGCAGGAGCAGCGGCCCACCCAGCTCCGCCTCCAGCTTCTTGATGGCTGCGGTCAGCGTGGGCTGCGCCACGTGGCAGCGCTCCGCCGCGCGGGTGAAGCTGTGCGTCTCCGACACCGCCAGGAAGTACCGGACCTGATGCATCTCCATGGGGTGCAGGCTCGCCCGTTGCCAGCCGGGAGGCAATCCGCGCGGACCGTCCAGGTCGTCCGGTCTGGCCAGCGCGATGGGGCAGGAAGGCGGTTCCTCAGGACGGGCAAGCGGGCTTCACGCCGAAGAGGCTCACGGGGTGGTGGCCGCCGGCTTGGGCAGGCGGGTGACGTGGCTGGCCGCGAGCTTCCACTGGCCTTCGCGGTGGACCCAGGTGTCGGTGAACTGGAAGTCGCCCTCGAAGCGCGTCTTGCCGGAGTGGCCCTTGAGGGTGGTGATACCGGTGACGACGGCGGCGTCTCCGTACAGGCGGACTTTCTGGTGGTGGTTGCGGAAGACCTCGTAGACCGGGTCGCGCTTCGTCACCTCCGCGAGGTTCTGGTCCAGGTTCGTCACGGTGCCCTGCGAGTCCGTGAGCGTGAAGCGCGCATCCAGGCCCTTGCGCACGGCCTCGGCGTCGCCGGTCTCGAACGCGCGGCACAGGGCGGCTTCGACCTTGAGCAGGTCGCGTTCGTCCTGCGCCGGGTCGCGTGCGTCCGCGCTGCTCGCGGAGATGGCGAGGACGGTGGTCAGCAGCGTCTGGAATTTCATCCGTGGCTCCCAGCGTGGGTGGAGGGTCCAGGCGAGCGAAGCACATCCCCCTGCCGATCGTCCAAACGCGGTGGGCTCAGGGGGCGGGCGTCCCGCGCCGCCTCCAGAGACTCAGTGTGGCGAGGAGGCCCAGGGCCGTGAGGCTTCCTCCGGTTTGTGAGCAGCCTTCACTGGACGCGGGCGGGCTGGGCTCCTCTGGTTCCGGGTCCACCGGCTGCTGATCGCACGTCAATTCAAAGTCTACGTGCAAGGCTGGCAGCGTGAGGTTGGCGTGCTCCAGCGTTCCCTGGAGCGTGGCGCGGTGACGGCCGGGCGTGAGGCCCCGGTTCGGAGGCTTGGGGTCCAATTCCTCGCAGATGGAGTAGAGGAACAGCAGCGGCCGGTTGTATTCGTACAAGCGGGTGTCGGAGTTCTCTTCACCCGTCGCCGTCACCCCGCCGTGCTTCGCGTAGGACCAGGGCTCTCCATCCACCTGCACGGTCCAGCTCACCCACGGAAGGAAGGGCACCAACTCCGGTGAGGGCGTGAAGCGCAGACGGGTGGAGTCCCCCTCCGCCTGCGTGTTCCCGCAGTTTGAATCCTCGTACACCGTGAAGCGTCCCCGGCTCGGCGTCTCCGCCGTCAGGGCTCCCAACGTCGTGGGCAGCGTCGCGGGCGCGCCCGCGGTGAAGGTCGTCGTCGCCGTCTGGTTCCCTTGAAAGGTACAGACGCCCGTCGCCTCCAGGCGATACTCCGTTCCCTGCACCAGCGGGGACTCCGGCACCAGGACCTGGGTCGAGTGCGCGCCCGCCGTCACGGTCGCGGGCACCGGGGTTCCATCCGCCAGCAGCAGTCGGACGGTGGCGGGGTCCACGCTCTCCAGCAGCGGCGGGACGACCACCAGACCGGGAAGGTTCGTCGGCACGTTCCCGTTGTCCGGTGGGAGCGGGAAGCGGACGCCCCGCAGGCAGTTGGGCGCGACACAGGCGCGCGCCGAGGGCGGAAGGACGGCCCCCGTTCCCAGGAGGAACATCCCCACCGTCACCAATTTCCAGGCGTGTCCGAGCATGCCCCATCAGACACCCGAGCCCGGCGGACTGGGACAGCGTTCAAACGCGGCGCGTGCGGGAGCGGGACCGCCAGAGCTGGAGCGTGGTGAGAAGGCCCAGCGCCGTAAGGCCCCCGCCCGCCTGGGAGCAGCCTTCCTTCTCGGGAGCAGGGGCGGCGGGGTCGGGGTCCTCCGGGCACGTCTGCGTGAAGGAGACCTCCAGCGGTGGGAGCGCAACCCCTGAATGTTCGAGCACCGGCCGCAGCGTGGCCACATGCACTCCGGGTGCGAGGCCCCGGTCGGAGGGGCGCTCGATGGCCGCCGAGTCGTCGCAGACCGTGTAGAGGCGCAGCAGGTCGCGCGTGAAGAGCAGTCGGCTCGCGACGGTGAACTCGCCCGTGGGGCCCACGGCGCCGTGCTCCGCCCGGGCCCATGTCTGGCCATCCACCTCCAGCGTCCAATGTACCCACGGCAGAAAGGGCACCAGCTCCGGCGAGGGGGTGAAGCCCAGGATCCGCGTGCTGCCCTCCACGGAAACCGAACACAGCGCGCCGCCGTACACCTCCAGGGGACCGTGCTGTTCAATCCCGGCCTCCAGGACACCTGAAGTGCCAGGCAGTGGCAGCGCCGGTCCCACGGTGAAGCTCGCGGCCTCGGTCTGGGTCTCCTGGTAGCAGGGGCTGGTGGCCTCCACGCGATAGGTGTTTCCGGGGACGAGCGGCCCGGTGGGCACCAGGGCCGCGCTTCCGAGTGCGCCGGAGGTGACCGTCGCCTCCACGGGGGCGCCCTCCGCCGTGAGCAGCCGGACGCCCGCCGTGTCGAATGTCATCCGGAAGGGGTGTACGACCACCAGGGCGGGCACGTTTGCCGGCACCTCCCCATTCGCGGAGCGCGCGACGCGGACATCCTTGCCGAAACAGACAGGACCGCTGCACGCCTCCGCGGAAGGGGGCAGGGCTCCGCCCAGTCCCAACACGCACGTCCCCACGCCCAGGGCCTTCCAACCCGATTTCCTCATGGAGGTTGAGACACCCGGGCCCGACGGATTGGGACATGGCGACCGTTCGCCCTCCAGGCGCGACCGCTGGGCCCGTGAGAACACACTCCGCCGGCCCGGAGACGGACACTCCGGGCATGCGACGCGGACTCCTCCTGGTGTTGGCCGTGGCGGTATGGCTTCCCCTGCTCCATGGGGTGTTCCTTCCCGGTGACCTGTCGGAGCTCGCGGGCGCACTGGCCTTGCGCCAGCGCGTGTTCTCACTCCAGGAGGTGAGTGCGGAGCGGGACGTGCTTCACCGCACCAACCCGGAGTGGGACCTGATGGTGCGCACCTTCTCCGTGCTCTCCTTCGCGAACCTCGCGTTGTCGAAGCCCGCGCGGAAGGCGGAGCACCTGGCCGTCGTGGATGCGTGGATCGCTCGGACGCTGCGCGACGAACGCCGGGCCCATGAGGCCTTCTTCCTGCCCTACGTGAACGGGGGCCCCTTTCGAGATCCGGCGGGCCGCAGCCTCTTCGTGAACGGGGAGCTGGCGTTGATGCTCGCGGCCCGCCAGATGGTGGAGCCGCGCGCGGACTACGCACCGCTGCTGCGCGAGCGCGTGGACCTCATCACCGGCCAGTTGGAGCGCGCTCCGGCCTTGTCGGGAGAGAGCTATCCCGACGAGGGGTGGACCTTCTGCAACACGGTGGCGCTCGCGGCGCTGCGCCTGTCCGATGTCGTGGATGGACGGGATCACGGTCCGTTGTTGCGCCGGTGGGTGGTGTCCGCGCGCGAGCACCTGATGGACGCGAAGCAGGGCCTGCTCGTGTCGAGCTTCACCTACGACGGCGTGACGAAGGACGGACCGGAGGGCTCCACGCTGTGGCTCGCCGCGCACATGCTCCAGGTGGTGGACGCGGACTTCGCGCGCGAGCAGTACCTGCGCGCCCGTCAGGCGTTGATGGGGCAGGCGCTCGGCTTCGCGTGGGCGGCGGAGTGGCCGGTGGACGGGGAGGCGGTCCAGGACATCGACTCCGGGCCGACCATTCCGTGGGTGAACGCCAACGCGGGCTCCAGTGGGTTGGCGCTCGTGGGGGCGGCGGCGTTCGACGATGAGGAGGTGCTGCACGGGCTCCTCACCAGCCTCCACTTCGCGGCCTTTCCCGTGCGCGATGACACGGGATTGCGCTTCGCCGCGGGAAACCTGCTCGCGGACGCGGTGCTGTTGTATTCACTCGTGGAGGGCCCCCTCTGGCGTCTGGCCATGACGTCGCCGGGCCTGGAGGCACACCGATGATGCGCCATCCCTTCGTGGTCGCGGCGCTGGGCCTCTTCGCGCTCTTCCTGCTGTCGCATCTGGCCGGAGGCCGTCAGTACGTGGGCGTGCTGTCCGGCACGGTGGTGGGCGGCGCCGGGGGCGCGGGGTTCGGACTGCTCTATGTGCTGGCGTGGTTCGGCGCGGTGCTGGCCGCGCCGGTGTTGCTGCTCGCGGGGCTCCTGGACGGCGCGCTTGCGCGTGTCTTTCGTGCGAGGCATTGAGCGGCGTCAGCGTCGGTACGGCGTGCCGCCCTTCATGACGAGCCGCACCTGACGCACGGCGGAGATGTCCTGCGTGGGGTCGCCCTCCACGGCGACGAGGTCCGCGAGCAGACCGGCCTTCACCTGTCCGATGCGGTCCTCGCGGTGCAGCATGCGCGCGTTGCCGGAGGTGGCGGCCTGGAGCGCCTGCGCGGGCGTCACACCCTGGGCGACCAGCAGCTCCAACTCCCGAGCGTTGTCCCCATGCGCGAACACGCCCGAGTCCCCGCCCACGCACAGGGGCACGCCCGCGGACAGCGCGGCCTTGAGGCCCGCGTTCTTCTTCTTCAGCGACTCCGGCTCCGGATCCACGCCCCGCTTCCAGCCCCGGTACTGGAGTTGCGCGTCGCCCGCCGCCAGGGTGGGGCACAGGAACACGCCCCGCTGCGCCATCAGCTTCCAGACCTCGGGCGTGCCGCCGTCGCCGTGCTCGATGCTCTCCGCGCCAGCCAGCACCGCGCGCCGCATGCCCTCCGGCGTGCTGGCGTGCACCGCCACCGGCCGGCCGCCGCTCTTCGCCGTCTCCACGATGAGGCGCAGCTCCTCCAGGGAGAAGGTGGGCAGGGCCTCGCCATTGGGGCCCCAGCGGTAGTCGCCGTAGACCTTGATCCAGTCCGCGCCGCGACCCATCTGTCCGCGCACCGCGCGCACCAGTCCGTCCACGCCGTCGGCTTCCTCCGCGCCCTGGGGGATGGCCCATTCGGAGGCGAACCCCTTGGGCCCATAGCTGCCGGTGGCCACCAGCGCGCGCGTGGTGACGAGCATGCGAGGGCCCGGGATGATGCCCTGGTCGATGGCCTGCTTGAGGCCCACGTCGGCGTCGCCCGCGCCCTCGGTGCCCAGGTCGCGAGTGGTGGTGAAGCCCGCGAGCAGCGCCGCCTTCGCGTGGTTCGTGGCCCGCGCCACCCGCAGCGCCAGGGACTCCTTGAGCACCTGGTCGTTCCACGACGCCTCGTTGTACGGGTGCAGGAACAGGTGCGAGTGGCCCTCGATGAGTCCGGGAAGCAGCGTGGTCCCGGGCAGGTCGATGACCTCCGTGCCCTCCGGTGCCTTCACGCTCTGCGCGGGGCCTGCCGCGACGATGCGCTCACCGGTGACGAGCACCGTCCAACCCGTGTGGGGCTTGGGCGTGGTGCCGTCGAAGACGCGTGCTGGACGCAGCAGGTACGAGCCGGGCGTCTGGGCCTGGACGGGCGCGGTGGCGAGGACGGCGAACAGGACGGTGGCGAGGAGCGGGGTGCGCATGGCGGAGGACATGGTCGGACGGTGGACCGTTCAATGTCACACGTGAAGGGTCGGAATGCTCATTCCTGGTGTTTCTCCAGGTCCTGCGGCGTCAGGGAAGGAACCAGGGTGAGTTCGCCGGACGCCTCTCTCCAGACCGCGTGCGTCCTCCCCGCGACCCTGACCAGGGCGCCGACGTTCTGGCCCTGCGCCTGCGCTAGCCATTGGCGGGCGTCTGGCATCGACACGAACTCCTGTTCGATAAGGTTCGCGTCGGTGGCGGGCGCGTCCGCGTCTCGCAGATACGCCCTGAAGCCGTCGAGCATCGAGAGCTTGTGGAAGTAGTGCAGGCCGTAGGCGGCGATTCTCAGGACGTGCTCATCCTCTGGGGACGAAGCCATGGACAGTCGCTCCAGGACGGGGAAGAGGGCGTCGAAGTCAAACTCATGGAGCGCGGATGGCATGGGCTTGGGGTGTGGAGACTCCGACACGTCACCTGATTCTGGTAGGGTGTGACGCTGGAGGTTACCAGCGTGTTCGCATCCTGGCAGGTTGTTTTTCCAATCATGTTGCTGGTGCTGAGCACGGCGGCCCTGGCGCAGCCGGCAGGTGCGGACAAGCGCGTCCCACCAGGGCGCCGGCTCGTCGTCCGGGCGGATGAGGCGACGACGCTGCACCTGCTACGCGTCGCTCCCGGCGTGGTCACCACCGTCGTGTTCAACGACGACATCGTGCCGTCCTCCGTGGACACGAAGGCATTGGCCTCCCTGTTCGCCCAGGTCAAGGTGTATCCGGGCGTGATGGTGCTGCGCCCCTCCGTGGCCATCCCGGAGTCAGCGCGTCCGCTCGTCACGGCACGCTTCGCGGGCGAGGACGCACCCCGGCAGGTGACGTTCCTGCTCGTCACCGACCCCAAGGAGGTGGACACCGTCGTGGAGGTTTCCCGTCACGCCCTGTCCGCCGAGGCTCTGGCGGAGGAGCTGATCCTGCTGCGGGGACGGAGCGCCGCCGCCGAGGCGGGGTTCGCCACCCTGCGTGCGCAGTGCGCCCAGACGGGATTGGGGGGCGCGGTGCTCACGGGGGCACTGGAGCCCTATCCAATGTCGCTCGAGCGGCTCGGCACGGGATTCGTGGAGCCAGGGCTGAAGGTCGTCGGAGGACCCGCGGTGCTCTACAGCCAACTGTCCACTCGGATGGTGGCCTTCAACTTGGAGAATGCCCCGGACATGCCGCCATGGATGCCCGGCATGGCTCGGCTGGTTCAGGTCGAGCCGAGCGGAGAGGCCGGCCGCCTCATCCTGACGGCACCCGTCAGGATGCTGGAGGCAGGCCTCGCACCAGGAACGAGCGCCCGGGCTGTGGTCGAGTGGAACATGCCGAAAGGCTCGGAGCCGGGCTCCCGCTATGTGTTGGAGGTCCAGAACGAGCAAGGCGACCGCGTCGTGCGGTGGGAGGGATTGTCCCTATGAGCAGCGAGTCGCCGGAAGTCGAACGCCCCGGGGCGGAGTTGGGGCGGATCCTATCGTCCGCGGAATGGTTGCCGCCGGGCACCCGCGTGGATCGCTGGGAGGTGGTGGGACGGCTGGGAGCGGGAGGCTACGGGACCACCTACTCGGTGCGCCGGGCGGGACGCAGGCGTGGGCAGCTGTATGCGTTGAAGCTGTCGCGGCGCCCCGGAGAGCGTTGGTTCGCCAGGGAGGTGGCGCTGCTGGCCCGCGTGCGCCACCGGGCCGTGGTGCGGTTGGTGACGCATGGCGTATGGCGGCTGGGACCCGTGGAGCACCCGTATCTGGTGATGGAGTACGTGGACGGCGAATCCCTCTACGACTGGGCCCTGGCCCGCAATCCCACGGCCCGTCAGGTCGCGAGGCTGCTGGTGCAGGTGCTGGAGGCGCTGGCCGCCGCGCACCGTGAGGGGGCGTTGCACCGCGACTTCAAGGGGGACAACGTCCTCGTCGCAGCCGACGGCAAGGTGAAGCTGCTGGATTGGGGCGCGGGTTGGTATGCGGGGGCGCCCTCCCTCACCGCCACCGCCCAACTGCCTCCGGGCAGTCCGCGTTACTACAGCCCCCAGCTCTTCCGGTGGCGGGCGCTGGCGGAGCGTCGGCCTGGGGAGACGGAGCCCTACCGCTACACGATCCCGGATGAGCTGTACGCGGTCGGTGTGACCTTCTATCACCTGCTGACGGATCAATATCCCGCCATTCAATGGCTTGCGCCCTTGGATCCCCTGTCGCCTCATGGCTTGCATCCCCTGAAGGAACTCAACCCCCGCCTACCCGAGGTGTTGGAGTCCGTCGTCTTAAGGCTGCTGGCCTTCTCGCCCGAGCATCGTCCCGAGGGCGCGGCGGTCCTGGCTGTCGAAGTGCGCCGGGCGCTGGCGGTGGCTGACACGGCGTGGGATGCGCCGCTGTTCGACTGGCGCGAACCGACCTCCAGTGGTTCGCGCACGACGTTCGAGGCGGCGGAGGTCCGGGGACCCGTGATGCCAGGGCAGGAGGTCGCCCTGCGGGAGGCCCGAGCGCGGCACGTGGAAGAAGTTCACCGATGGCGCGCGGCCCGGGAGCTGCGTCAGCGTGATCCGGAGAAGGTGGCCGCTGCCGAGGCCCGCTCGCTCGGTGCTATTCGGAGGAGCGGGACCTCGTGGTCTTCGCACACCCTGCGGCGGGGCGGGCTCGTCGTGCTGCTGGTGGGAGCGCTTGTCGCGGGTCTCACCTTGTGGCGCCCGTGGCGGGGATCTTCGATGCCCGTCCAACTAATGGCGCCGCGCGCTGGGCTGGACCAAGCTCGCGCGCCGCTGACGGGCACGCCCCCGCTCAGCTCACCCCAGCAGGAGAAGGAAGACATGAGCATCCGTGCACCGCGGCAGGCAGCCGTTGTCTCCCCAGCGGGGCGCTCCCAGGCGCTCAAGCGTTGCTCCCTGGTGGGAGCGGCCGCCCTCGCTGCGTGCACGGGCTCGCAGGTTCGTCCCGATCCGAGCCGCTGCCCGGACGGCGCGTTGGAGGCCATGCGCGAACTCCACATGGGCGAGGGCGGCAGCGGCGACATCTACACGGACGTCAACCAGCCAGGCGCGGCCTCGGATGAACTGCTCGTGCGCGATGGCCCCATCGTCAGCATGGTCAACAATCGCTTTGGAGAGCTGCCCGAAGGGACCCTTCTGCACGGGCGACTCTGGACAGGCGGGCCGCAGGTGACGGGGCGCTATACCCGGGCAGAACTGCCGGACCGGCGCAGCTATCCGGTGTGCCTCGTCTTCGGGAACATCGATGGCTTCCCACGAGAACCATCCCAGCCGCCTGGGACGGTGGGGCGCGCCGCGTCCTTCCTCGTCGTGCACTCCTTCCCGTGAGCCCGAACGCTGGCTGATGCCCAACGGAAGGCGGGTTCGTTCGGTCCGACTCCAGGGCCGGGCGTCCCCTGCCGGTCCGGCGTCGCCGCGCAGCGACAACGCCGGACCTGGGTGACTCACGTCACGGTTCCAGCGAGCGGAACACCTTGGTGTCGCCGTCGTAGTTGCCGGGGTTCCAGTACACCTTGTCCGCGCCTCCCCGGCCGTCGATGTTCGCGAAGAAGAACCCAGCGTTCTCCGAACCGCTGTAGCCGGTGTTGTCCATCACCGGGCTGCCCGCGAAGTTCGTCCCGGCGCTCGGGTAGATCTGCATCCGTCCCTGGCGGAAGGTGGGGCGCCAGAAGAGCTTGTCCGCCTTGCCGTCCCCATCCACGTCCGCGAAGTAGAAGCGCGTCGTGTCCACGCCGCTGGTGCCCGCGTCATGGGCGAACGCGAAGGCGAAGGCCCCCGCTCCGGTGGAGCGGTACACGCGCGTGCGGCCCCCGTCCTGGTCGGGATTCCACACCACGCGGTCCTCCTTGCCGTCTCCATCCACGTCCGCGAAGTACATCCGCGTGCCCTCGCTGGTGTTCGCCCCCTCCGTGCTGCGCACCGCCGCGCCGAAGGACGGCGTCGCGCCCCGCTTCGCCACGAAGGTCTCGAAGGCGCCGCTGCGCTCCTTCGGATTCCATCGCACCAGGTCCGCGCACCCATCCCCCGTCACATCCGCGAAGAACATCCGCGTGGACTCACTCTGGCTGCCGGCCTGTGTGACGGACACGCGGTCTCCGAAGGTGCCGTCGCACTTCGACGGGTAGATGCGCACCTCGCCGTCGCCCAGCGTCGGCCGCCAGAGGACCTTGTCCGCGCAGCCATCCCCGGTGACGTCCGCGAAGAAGAACCGCGTGGTGGCCACGCCGCTCGTCGCGCCCACGTTCTTCACCGCCGCCGCGAAGCCCCCATCACACTTCGACTTCGCCACCCACGTCTCGCCCTCGCCGACGGCGTAGTTCCAGGTGATGCGGTCCGCGCAGCCATCCCCCGTGACGTCCGCGAAGAACAACTGCGTGGAGGCGGAGGTGCCATTGGGCGTCGGAGAGAAGGTGGAACCGGCGGCGAAGATGGCCGGACGGATGGTGGCGAGCACCGGGTAGTGGTCCGACGGCGTGTTGCCGCCGCTCTCCGTCCGATCGATGGCCGGCGCGGACGACGTGAGCGCGCCACCGTTGTGGAAGATGTAGTCCAGCCGCGAGTAGTTCGTGGACGGCGTGCCGTCCCACGCGTTGTTGAACGTCGCGTCGTCCTCGCCCGTCGTGCCGTCGAAGCGCGCGGTGCGGAACAGCTTCGCCCCGGCCTCCAGGTCCTCGATGGTGCTCTCGCCCGGCGTGGAACCCTGCGCATCGACGTTGAAGTCGCCCATCGCGATGACCGGCAGCGCGCCCGGCTTCGTGGACAGGAACGAGGCCATCTGCGCCGCTTCCTTCAACCGTCCCAGCGAACACTCCGCCGCGTAGGCGAAGTGCGTGTTCGCCACGAAATACACCTGCCCCGACGTCAGGTCGCGCAGGCCCACCCAGGAGATCTTCTTGCCCTCCGCGTGGCTGAAGCACGTCGCGCTGGCGCTGTAGGGATTGACCAGCGCCTCGTTGCCCTGGCCCACCTCGGTGGCGATCTCAAAGCGGCTCTTCTTGAAGAAGATGAGCTTCGGGCTGCCGCCGCCCGGGTTGTGGACACCGTAGGGCTTGTCCGTGCCCGTGAGCCCCGCGATGAGGTCCGCCGGCACGCTGGGCCCGCCCGAGGGCGCCTGTGCCTCCTGCACGCCAACGACGTCCGCGTTGTTCGCCAGGATGCGCTGGATGACCGCCGCCTTGCGGTTGGGCCACGCTCGCACCCCCGTGTCCAACGGCCCCCGCACGTTGTACGTCATCACCCGGAAGGCCCGGTGGCCCGTCACCGCCGAGGCCCGGGCCTCCCCGAGCAAGACATCGCTGGAGGGCAGGTCGCCGCCAGGGGCGCCCTCCTGCGGACCACAGGCACACACCACGGACGCCAGCGCGCAGGCGCGCACGAAACCGGTTCGGAAGAATCGCATGACTGCGATTATACATGCAAAACGAGAAAGAGCGACAATTCTGACGCGGCGCGAAACTTCCAGGATGTCTCGCGACGCATCACGGGCCGCGCCCGGCATGGAAGCCGGACGCGGCCCGGGTGTGACCGGGTGACTGCGATTGAGGCTACTGGCGCACGACGCGCTTGAGCTTGAAGGGCGAGGGGGACTCGCTCATCGTGTAATAGGCCGTGCCGGTGGGGTCGTACTCGATGGCCTCGCCCTGTCCCTCCACGGTGTCCGTCAGGGCGACGGGCGTGGCGGCGAAGGCGGTCTCGAAGGCGGCGCCCGGGGCGGCGCGGAACTCATACACCCTGCGGTAGGTGCGCAGCAGGAAGCGGTTGGCGCACGGGTGGATGTTGCCGGAGGTGGCTGCGGCGTAGTTGGTGTCCGTGGTGGTGGGCAGTTGGATGTTGGCCACGAAGACGAGCGTGGACATCGTACCGGGGGTGGGCAGCGGCTGGGGGAACTTGTAGACCTTGCTCGCGCCCGCGTAGGACTTGGTGACGATGTAGATGTCGCCGGTGGTGGGGTGGACCATGATGGTCTCCGCGTCCTTGGGCGTGTCCGGGTACTGGAAGGGGAAGGCCGTCGCGGTGAGGTTGCCGCTCGTCTGGCCCGCGCCGATGTTGGGCTCCGGGATGCGGTAGACGGCGAACGTGGACGGAGGCGTGGGGAAGTTGGCGCTCGAGCGGCCGATGTCCCCCATGTAGATGCACTGGCCGGTGGGGCACGGGCCGGTGGCCACGTCCTCCCAGTCCGCGGGCGTCACGTTGGACACGTTGAAGGTGCCCAGCGTGGCGGCGTTCGCCGTGCTGATGCCGACGATGGCGGTGGTGTCCTCGTTGTGCACGTAGACGACGCCCGGCGTGAGGCGGCTCGCCGCCAGACCCGACGGCTCCACGATGGCGGTGGACGCCACGGTGCCCTGGGTGGTGTACGCGGTGGAGAAGGTGTCCCCCACGGAGCAGGACGCGGAAGCGCCCACTGCCCGCAGCGCGACGACCTGCGCGGTGTTCGTGTTCGGGTACGGCGACGAGCCGTTGAACGCGCCCTGCGCGCCCGCCGCGCCCAGCTCCTTGTAGGCGACGTTGTAGAGCACGCCGGTGGACGAGGACACGAGGCAGGTGTCGACCGGCTCCGTGAAGCCCGCGGGCGGGACGATGGGGCTCGCCGGGCACGCGCTGCCCGTCCACAACTGCGAGCCGAACCACACCGCGACGCCATTGGCGGTGTTGGTGGTGAGGGCCGGCGTGTTGAAGCTGGCGGTGGTGCCGTTCTTCTGGCCCGTCTGCGCGTCGATGGGGTTCGTTGGATCCACGCCGGAGAGGGCGGAGACGCTGCCGGCCATGTAGCTGGCCAGGTCCAGGGTGAAGTCGTAGCTGGTGGGCTCGGACGCGGTCGCGACCTTGTAGAAGACCCACGCCTTGATCTGCGACGCGCTCTGGTCCGAGCGCAGGAACGTCCAGCCAGCGGGCGGCGTCGCCACCGCGGCCACGACGTTGCGGTTGATGATGCGCGCCAGCAGCACGTCCCCCGCCACGGTGCCCGCGGGCTTCGCGAGGGTCAGCGACGTGCGGGTGGAGCCGCCCGCGGTGCTGCTGCTGCGGTAGGCGATGGTGGACAGCGCCTGGGGCGTGGCGCCGACCTCGGCGGAGACCCCGTCCTGCCCGGGGCCCGAAGCGGTGTCCAACTCCTGCGGCCCACAGCTCGCGAACGCGAGCAGCGAGACCGAGCACAGCATGCGTGAAACATTCCGATTGAAGAACTTCAAGGTCACTCCAGACTGGATGGTGATGCGAGACAGACATCCACGAGAACCGACGGCGCTCTCGCTTTCGCAGGAAGTTGTCGGGAAGGCCGAAGGAGTGTTGCGGAATTCCCGCACGTCTTTGCGTTCAGGTCGCCTGTGAGTGCAAACTTCCGTGAGGAGCTGTTTTGGAGGGCCCCTGTGTTTGAGGTCCGCACGGCTGCCTGTTCGCTGGCGGACCGACGGGGCCTGAAGGGCTGGCCGCGCATCGTGAGGAGCTGGCACGGGGCGTGTGGCCTTCCCTCACGCGCGCGGGTGTGGAAGACCGTCGGTCATGATGCGCCATGCCCCCGCCACCGAGCGAAACCGTGAACCGCTGCTCGCCGTCCTGAAGGAGGTGCTGCCTGCGTCCGGCGTCCTCTTGGAGGTGGCGAGCGGCACCGGCCAGCACGCGGCCTTCTTCGCCCGGGCCTTTCCGGGGCTGAGCTGGCAGCCGACGGATGGAGACCCGGAGGCCCTGGCGAGCATCGACGCGTGGCGTGCGCAGGAGGGGACGCCCAACCTGCTCCCGGCGCGCCTGCTGGATGCGAGCTCCGAAGCGTGGCCGGTGGAGCATGCGGACGCGATGCTCTGCGTGAACATGATCCACATCGCGCCGTGGGCGGCCTGTCAGGGGTTGATGCGGGGCGCGGGACGGGTGCTGTGGCCGGGAGGCCGGCTCGTCCTGTACGGGCCCTACTTCGTGGACGGGGTCGTGCCCGCGCCGAGCAACGTCGCCTTCGACGCATCGCTCAAGGCCCGCGATGCGGCCTGGGGCGTGCGCGAGCTGGGCACGGTCACCGCCGAGGCGCTGCGACACGGGCTTGTGCGGGAGCGCGTGGTGGAGATGCCGAGCAACAACCTCACGGTCGTGTTTCGAACGTGAGGAGGGTGGCTCTTGATATCAGGGCACGGCTGGTGCGGCGACGGCTGGAGGAGTAGGCGGCGAAGGTGACGGTCCTGCTACTGGAACGAACGTCACGGTTGCCCGTTGCAACTGTCCTTGGGTAACCAGTTCGATATCCGAATACGGCCTGCCCGCAGCCATGATGTTCTCCAGCAGGGCTGAACCGATGTCATCGTTTTCGTTGACGTCCTTGTCGATGACGACCATCTGCAACGCGCTGTGCTCGGTCAGTGTCACGACCTTCTGGCTGGGACACACACCCTCATCTTGATCCCTGACCAGACAGGTGTCGATTTGCTCTCCGTCCAGAAGGACGGTGACCAGTGGGTCCGGTGCGTTGCCGAATGCGTCCCATGGTTTCCCGTTCGCCTTGGTCGAGGTCACCTTGAAACCAATCTTGGTCAGCCGATAGCGACCAGGGCTGAAGCCGCCGCGCTGCCAGGACAACTTGGGGCTGAACATCTCCTTCATTACCTTGTACTCAATGAAGATTGGAGAAGGTTTCTCCGACACCTGGAACTCTTCGTTGATGCGCGACGCATCGACCACGATTGGGATGTGGGTCTTGTCCTTGGCTTCCAAGCCTTGGAGATGCACGTACTTCTTGAGCTGGTAGCGTTTCACCGTGGCATCAATATCACCGCCAGCGGTGGACAATTCGGTCGCTGCTTCGGACGTGAAGGTGGAGGCTTCGCCCTCAATGATGACGTTGAGGGCCCAACCATAGAAAATCTTCTGGGCCACGATGGGGGCCGTATCAAGCTGCTTGCCAGGAACAATCGTGGCGACTTCCTGAAGGTGATAGACACGGAGTGCCATGTACCGCTTCTCTTGGGAGAAGCCGACATTCATGGATGTGGTCAGGAATCGTGCGTGCGCCTTGAGCTTGAACTCATTGTCCAACTGCTCGAACTGAGAGAAGTACTGATTCTCAGGCACCCGCTTGATCTTCGTCGAGAAGACGCGATGTACCTTTCCCTCGGCATCCGTGTCCGAGAGGCTTTCATCGAAGCCCATGCCGAGAACATCGGAAGTGGTACCCACGGGCGCGGCCAGCACAAAGGTCTGACCAGGGGGAATCTTCTCGAAGTTGGGTTGGTCCTCCGTAGCGGCTGCGACGAATGGAGTGCACGCATAGGCCAACAGGCATAGGGCAACCCTTGACGGGTGGGGCATGTCGTTTCCTTGAGGACGGGCAGAAAAGCGTCATTGCGTTTTCGGTCTGCGCGCGCCTCAACTCTACCGTGCCGGGAGGGTCGGATCCACTTGGCCACGTACTGTCCGCAGCATCGTTTCGGGTCAAATTGCAATGCCGCTGACTTCGGCTGCAAGTGCTTCGCAGGTTTAGTTCAGGTACTCCGGGGCGGAGAGGACTCCGCCCCGAAGTGCCCCTGAATTACATGCCGGGGCAGTGGCCCTTCTCCAGCTGATGGGCCGTCGCGTTGACCTGATCGATGAGCTCGCGCTTCTGCATCTTGTCGTCGGCGGAGTAGGTGACGGTGAGGCCGTTCGCGGTGTCCTGCACCATCGCGCGCGACGGGACCGTGGGGGAGCCGGCCGAGCCCTTGGATCCGCCGCCGCCGGTGCCCGTATCATCCGCGCCGTCCATCTCCTCCGTCGAGCTGACGCCCAGGTCTTCCGCCTGCGCTAGGTCCATCGGCGTCTGCGAACTCGAGTGCTGAGCCTGTTCGACCATCATCTTCCGGCCGCGCATCTGGAGGTCCGTGACCTGGGACGGATCCGACGTGGTGAAGATGAGCGCCACGCCGTCCGATGTCTCCTGCGTCCGGACCTGGGTGCCCGGCACCGACATGGGGCAGCTCTGATCCTTCGAAGCCGTCGCGGACGAGGGGATGGCTTTCTTCGATTCGGACTTGTGCATCCCCTGCTTGGAACAGCCCGCGGTGAAGCAAAGCGCGGTGGATGCGGCGAGGGCCAGCGAAAGTCTGGACATGGGCACGGTGAGCCTCCTCAGTCATGAGTTCTTCGTGCGCAAGGTGGGGATGGGTTCCTGCTTCGCAAGCAGGGGTCTCGCGCGATGCGCCTGGAGGCCCCACCCCGGGGGGCGCCGCCTTCATCCCGCAGCGGACAGCGGGATGGCTCACCACACGGCTTCGAACTGGAGCAGGACCCCGTGCTTCTCGTCGTTGCCATTCGTGTCGTCATACACGTGGCGCAGGTGTTCGGCTCCCTCGCACGCGGCGGTGTCATCGTCCGTCAGACCCATGTCGATGTTGGAGCGGTTCACCAGCAGCTCGTAGCGCGCGGTGAGCCGGAAGGGGTCGGACAGCCGCGCGCCCAGGGTTCGCGCCCGACAAGCGGGGGCTGCCCCTGCTCACCTATCCGGGGACATACCAGGGCAAGTCGGTGGCCCACGTGGAGGTGTTGAACCCGTAGGCCGCGAGCCTCAACCCCGCTTCGTCATGTCGAACAGCGCGCGGGCCTGCGCACCCAGGAAGCCGTCGAAGCCCCCCGTGCGCTGGGCAATCTCGAAGTACGCATAGGGCCACGTGCGCGTGCCCCCGTCCCGCAGCCGCAGGGGAAGGGGGGACGCGTGCGTGGCCGTCTGGCGCAGCGACGTGCCGGCGGCGCCCTCGATGTCTGTCTTCATGGGCACCCCCGCCTCGCGCATGCGCCGCTGCCACGCCTCCACGTCGTCCACCGCGCCGGTGAAGTGGTTCACCTTGCGCCCGAACGCGAGCAGCCACGCGCCGTACTGCGTCTCCTTCTCCAGCTCCAGCAGCGCGGCCTCGTCCGGCGGCGTCGGCGGAGAGAACCACGCCGCGAGCGCCTCCACGTCCTCCGGCGGTGGTGGGTCCGCCGGGAGCGTGGCGAGCAGCTCGCGGGCCCGGGGTGACAATTCCTCCGACTTCAATTCGGAGAGGAAGACGCGCGGCAGCCCATCCGGGTGGGCCAGGTAGATGGCGGACAGGTGCGCATCCGGGAAGGTGTACGAACCCGCCGGGCGCCAGCCGAACCGCTCGAACACGCGCGAGAACAGGGTGATGCCTCCCTCCGGCCGCGCCAGCGTGCGGAACGCGACGTGGTCGTTGCGGAAGCGTCCCCCCGACAGCGCCACGAAGGTGCGCGCGTAGGGGACTTCGGAGGCATAGCGCTCCCACAGCAGGTCCAGCAGCCGCGAGGCGTCGGAGGCGGAGGTCGTCATGCGCGGCAGTGTAGGCCGAAGGACGCCTGGGTTTTGAGTGCCATCCGCAGGACTGCCCCTGCTCCTCGGACTCCTGCCACCGCGCGTCGGCGTTCTGAGTCTGTCGTCGCAGGTGCATCACAGGCCCGCTCCCAGGTCGGGGCGGGCCCCTGCTCTCAACGCAGCTCCACGGTGAGCCCCCCGAAGGTCATGGCCGCCGTGTTCGAGACGTCTCCCGAGTGCGTCATCGGCGCCTCCGCGAGCCCCACCGCCACCAGCGAGTCCCCGTCCGAGTCCACACCCAGCAGGTGGAAGTGACGGTCCTGGCCTTCGGGGCCCGCCTGCCGCGTGCGCACCGTCTGTCCATCCGACGAGGCCAGCGCGAGGAGCGCCCCCGCGCCGCGTGAGATGCTCATGCCGCCGTACCACCGGTCCCAGCCGGAGCCGCCCACCGCGAGCAGCCCGGCGTCCGTCCAGCGCAGCGCGGAGAAGTGATCCGCGCGGCCCATGTCCACCCGGTGCTCGAAGCGCAGGGCCCCCGTGTCGAGCGACAGCACGCCCAGGTAGCCGTCATACGGTGTCATCAGGTTCTGCGCCCCGGGTGTCGCCGGGTAGTACCCCACCGTGCCGTCCCCGCCCTCCGTCACCACCGTGCCGGCGAGCGCCAGCTCCCCCTCGCGCACCGCCATGTCGAAGACGACGAACTCCGCGGCGCTCGCGGGAACGAAGACGTGCGTTCCCGTGCGGGCCCCCGCCGGGGTGAAGGTCGTCACGGCGAAGGGCTGGCGTTCGGTGTCCACGTTCGAGGTGACGTCCTGACCCGTCTTGCAGTGCAGGCTCGTGAAGTCGTTGAACGTGCGGCTCGCGGCCAGACAGCGGGAGGTGTTCCACGTGCGGCCCACCACCAGCCGCCCGTCGCCGTCCACCGCGAGCAGCGGCCTGAGCGCGGCTTCGCGCCAGCGGAACTCGTCGTAGGCCCAGGCCGCGGGCTGCGTGGAGTGGCGCCCGTCGACGACGCGCGTCCACTGCTCGCGGTAGCGCCCGTCCGCCCACTGCAGCGCCATGAGCCCCGACGCCAGCTCCGGCGTGTCCGGAGCTCCTGACTCGATGGCCACCCGCGACAGGAAGGCCACGGCCACGTCCTCGCCGCGCGCTTCCGTGCGCAGCCAGCCGTCCGTGAGGGCGTCGATCCACGACGACTTCAAGCGGAAGGGGGAGGGGCGCAGGCTTCCTCCCAGGTCGGATGACGGCACCGTCGTGGGCACGGGCAGCGGCTGGCGCGACAGCACCTGCCCTTCGGTTGACAGCCGCAGCAGGTCGAACCCGCCCACCGCCGCGTCGGTGCGCTCGAGGCCCAGCGTGGTCTCTCCGGAGGGGTGCACGGTGAAGTCGCTGAAGTGTTCCCCCTCCGCTTCGTCGACGCGCCAGAGCACCGTGCCGTCCCCGGACCGTGCCAGGAGCCGGCGGCTTGCGTGAGCTTCGGCGTCCCGGGTCGTCTCCAGGACGAGTGTGCGTCCGGAGCTCCGCCGCACCTTGAGCCCTCCGAAGTTCGCGCGAGGCTCCACGCGCGAGGACAGCTCGCAGCGCTCGAATGCCTGCCCGGGAGCCCCGCGGGCCGCCGCATCACACGGCTCCAGGAGGTCCTCCGTTCCATGGCAGGCGGACGCTCCCAGCCCCCACAGGGTGCACACCAGGAGGCGTGTTCGACGCAGGCTCATGACTCGCATGGTCCTCATACGGTCGCGGGCGTGGGCTCCGGTCGTCGTGTCCGTTCCTACGGCTTCGGACCTTCTCCCTGCCGTGGGCGGCGATGGTGTTTCGCGGCCTTCCGCGTACAGTGAGAGGACCCCCTGCCGTTCGAAGTGAGTCGCTCCGAGTGCCCCCCACGCTTCCCCGTCCGAGTCCTTCCGTCACCTCCCTGGCCCGTCCGGAGGTGGACGCGGTGGTGCGCACCCTCGCGCAGAGCGCCGACCTGGCCTTGTTCATGACGGATGCGCGGCTGCGCTGCACCTACATGAACGCGGCGGCGGAAGCCCTCACGGGTCGCACGCTCGCGGAGGTCGTCGCGCGCGGTCTGTCGCTGCACGACCTGGTGCACCCTCCGCCTCCGGAAGGGGGGGCCTCCTCCCGTGCGGAGACGTCCCTCTCGCGGGCGCTGACGAAGCAGACACGCGAGCGGGGCGAGGATGTCTTCGTCCACAAGGACGGCCATCCCCATCCCGTCGCCTTCACCGTGAGCCCGCTGCGTGAAGCGGACGCGCTGGTGGGCACCATCCTCGAGGTCCGCGACCTGACGGTGGAGCGACGGGCGGCGGAGGCCCTGCGGACCAGCGAGGCGCGCTACCGCTTCCTGGCGGAGACCATCCCGGTGCAGGTGTGGACGGCGAAGCCGGACGGCCTGCTGGACTACGTGAGCTCCCGGGCGGTCATCGAGTTCGGCGTGCCGTTGGACACCATCCTCTCCGAAGGATGGCTCAACGTCCTGCACCCGGAGGACCGGGCCCTGGCCATCGAGCGCTGGACGACCGCGCTGCGCACCGGAGAAGGCTACGAGGTCGAGTTCCGGCTCAAGCTGGCCAATGGCCACTACGCCTGGTACCTGGCGCGCGCGGTGCCCGAGCGGGACGCGAACGGCCACATCCTCCAGTGGCTGGGCACGAACACGAACATCCACGAGCAGCGCGAGGCGCGCGAGCGCACCGAAGCGCTCCTCGCGGAGGTGGGCCAGCAGGCGCGGGAAACCGAAGCCACGCTGGTGCGCCTGCGCGCGGAGAAGCTCGCCGCCGAAGCGCGGGTCGCGGAGCTCGAAGCGAAGTCCTCCGCGCGATGAGCACCCAGCCCAGAGACTGGCACGGCGTCGCGGTCGCGAAGCTGAACTCCGTGCTGGGGCCCGCCCGGGGACCCCTCGTCCTGGAGGAGGCCCTGCGCGCCACGGGCCTCACCCACATCTCCAGCGCGGATGAGCTCCATCGCTTCGCGAAGGTCCTCATCACCACCGGCGGCTTCGCGGGCGCCGTGGGAGGCCTGCTCAGCGTGCACGCCGTGATGCACGGCGCGAGCGGTGACAGCGCCCCCCGCTCGGGTTCCCGCTGAAGCGGGGAAAGGCCTCGCGACCCTCCACGCCAGCGTGACGGGGCCGCGTTTTTCCTCCGCGGGCCCCGGCCACGTGACGTCCCCGCACGGCCGAAGACACGTACAGGTGAGACGGGGCCGTGTCGCGTGACACGGCCCCCTTGCCTTCATCCCGCTACGGCACCGACACCGCCTGGAGCGCGGCGCGGCTCCGGGCCTCGTCGCCCGTGACGCTCACCACGAGGCGCTGGAGGCAGCCGTCGAAGGTCTGCTTCAACTGATCCGCCGTCACCGCCTGGAGGTGCGCCGGACGCTGGGCCACCGCTTCCACCGGGAAGCCCTTCACGCGCGCGGCGAGCAGCGCGTCCACCCACTCATCCGTGGTGATGAACGACACCGCCTGCCGCGCGAGCAGCCGCGCCCGGGCCTGCTCCAGGTCCGCGGCCGACACGTCCTTCGCGAAGCCCACCAGCGTCGAGCGCAGCGCGCCGATGCCCTCTTCCAGCCGCTGCGCGTCCAGCATGCCCATCACCAGCAGGTGCGCCGCGCCGCCCCGGGAGATGATGGGGGAGGCCCCGAAGCCGTAGGAGGCGCCCGTCCCGGAGCGCGTCGCCTGGTACGCCTTCACCTCCAGCAGCTCCGCCATCAGCGCGTACCGTGCCTCCAACTCCGGCGTCGCCGTGGGCAGCCGGCAGGCCAGCTGGACCTGTCCCTGCGTGGCCCCGGGCCGCGAGGTGAAGAGCGTGTTCACGCGGGGGGATGCGGCGGGCAGCGCCGGCGCCGGCGGCACCACGACGGGCTCGGGCTTGCCCCGGCTCCAGTCGCCCAGGTACTTGCGCACCAGCGGCTCGACCTCCTTCACGTCGAACTCACCGGCCACCACCACCACCGTGTTGCCGGGGCGGTAGACGTCCTCCAGCCAGGACTGCGCCTCGGACCAGGACACCTGCGCCATCTGGGCGCCGGTCGCCTCGCTGCCATAGGGATGGACGCCATAGAGCGCGCGCATCAGCTCCCGCTCCGCCATCACCTCCGGGCGCGTGTCCACCGATTCACGCCACGGCAGCACCTGCTCGCGCATGAAGCGCACGGTGGCCTCCGACGTACGCGTGGTGGCGAGCTGCTCGGAGAGCATCGCCAGCATGTTGCCCACGTTGCCCGCCGTGCCGGCCACGTCCACACGCAAGTGGTCCATCGCGGTGCGGGAGCCGCCATGCAGACCCCAGTCGCTCAGGTGGCCCTCGAAGTAGGACTCGCGGAAGGCACCCCAGGTGGCCAGGTCGCCCACCCCCGGCTTCGCGCCGTACGCCCTTCCGCCGCCCATCGCCGCGCCCACCCGCACCACCGGGAGGCCCGGACGGGGCGCGAGCAGCACCTCCATGCCGTTGTCCAGCTTGAGCACCTGCACCGGGCCGGAGGTGGCCGTGAGCATGGACGGCGTGATGCGGTAGCCCGGCTCCACGCCGGACTCCTCCCCGGAGACCTTCGCCAGTGGGGCCACCGTCGCGGGCAGCCCGCTCTCCCCCGGCTTCACGAAGATGGCGTGCGCCCGGTTGCGCTGGAGCCACGTGTAGGCGAAGTCCGTCACCTTGCTGCCGCCCAATCCCATCAGCGCCACCTGCGAGCGCGTATACGAGCGCACGTCGAGCGTGAAGTGGGTGAGCAGCGCGCGGCGCTTCGTGCGCGCCAGCAGGCGCTCCGACTCCAGCGCCATGCCTGTCACCACCTGGCGGCGCATGGACTGGAAGCCGAACTCCTGGCCCAGCACGCCGCTGGCGTCGATCTCCTGGTTCCAGGCCTTGTGCACCTGGTCCAGCACCTTCTCCGCCGTGCGCTCCGGGTGGTCGCCGTGTGAAAGCTGCACGCGCACGATGAGCAGCGATGCGCGGGTGCCGGAGACGAGCCCGGTGCTGATGCCCGCGATGTCGCCGTCGTTGCGCATCGACTCCCACAGGTTGTCATCCAGGCTGACCCCCACGAAGTCGTGCACGGCGCTGGCCTCGTCGAAGCCGCGCGGCAGCACCCACGACAGGTACAGCTCCGGCGTCGGCACGGCGGCCGAATACACCGGCATCGTCTTCGGGACGGGCACGGCGGCGGGCGCCACGGGGTTCGCCGGCAGGCGCGTGTCCGGGGCCAGGGGCGCGCCGGTGCCCACCCACGCGGCGGGCAGGTTCTGCGTGAGGACGGCCTCCACCTCCGCCAGGTCCACGTCCCCGGCGATGACCAGCGTCACGTTCTCCGGACGGTAGTGCGTGCGCGCGAAGCGCTGCGCGTCCGCCAGCGTGAGGGCGCTCAGCGACTCATGCGAACCCACCACCGGACGCGAGTACGGGTCGCCCGCGGGATAGGACGCCGCGTGAACCCAACTGAACACCTGGCCCACGTAGCCCGTCTCGTTGCGCTGGCGCAATTCGTTGCGCACCACCTCGCGCTCCACCGCGAACACCTCCGGGCTGATGCCGGCGATGGGCGCGGACAGCCGCTGCCCCTCCAGCTTCACCAGCGTCGCCAGCGCCTCCTTGGGCGCCAGCGTCTCGTAGGCGGTGTAGTCCAGGCTGGTGGAGGCATTGGAGTGCCCCGCGCCCGCGGCCTCCAGCCGCGCCGTCGCCGTAGGCGTCCCGGCCGGGTGCGAGCGGAAGGCCAGGTGCTCCACCAGGTGCGCCAGGCCCTCCCGGCCGCCCGGGTCGCTGGAGCCGCCCGCGCCCACCACCGCCACCACCGCCACCACGGGCGAGCGCGCGTCGTGCTCCACCACCACGCGCAAACCAGACGCCATGCGGAAGTCCCGCAGGGGGAAGGACACGTCGCGCATGACGACCTGCCCGCGCGGAGGAAGCGTGGCGCACCCTCCCAGCGTCAATGACAGGGACGTCAGGGTACCCACGGCCAGACGCGGCCAGCGGACGGAACGAAACGAGGACATGGGACTCCAGGCGGCATGCCGGAAGGAGCCCCCGCGGGGGCGCACGGCCCCACGCCTCCCCCAGGCGGATTGAAAGGTGATGTCGGGACGGCCGGGGAGACACAAAGCCTGACGGGACAGGCAGGGCCGGTAACGGCAGACGGCGCCAGGACTCATAGCATCCCGACTTCCCCTTCGTCACCTCACTCCCCGTATCAGGGAAGATGCCAGGGATTGCCTGGAGCCCCCGGTTCCAGGGGCCCTGGTGGAAGACCGGAATCCTGTGTCTAGGATGGGAGGCATGAGCTCTTCGTCGCGCCCCGTCCTCCCGCTGCTTGCCTGTGCCCTGCTCTCCACCGCCTGCGATCCCCAGCCGAAGGGGGAATGCAAGGGCACCCACCTGGGCCAGAGCGTGAACTGGCCCATCTCCACCAACGCCGTCCTGACGCGCATCGACTTCCTGGAGGACGGGACGCCGAGCACGTTGATCGACCTGTCCTACACGCCAGAGGGCGTCGAGGGTCTCGAGGAGTTCGGCGTGGACATCCAGATGGTGCGCGGCGCGTCGGTGGAGGAGGACGCGTCGAAGACGGTGAAGCTGCTGCCGCAGGGGGACAAGCTGCACCCCGAGGAGACGTCGCTGGTGTCCCGGTGGTGGGGCAACATGGGGACGGCGGTGGGCTATCTCGCCGCGCCTGGGGTTCCGGTGGAGGGCTCGGTGACGCTGGACCGGGTGGCCCTGGACCACGCGGAAGGCCACTTCGTCTATCGCTACGCGGACGGGGGCGAGCTGACCTGTACCTTCGACGTCCCGGAGCTGGTGCTGGTCGGCGGGGGCGACGGCGACGGGGACTACGACGACGACTGAAACAGACGCAAGGGGGCTGCTAGCATCCGGGCATGGGCGTTCATGACTACCGGTGCAGTGTCTGCGGTCCCCCCACGTCGTACACGTGCGGAGAGAAGACGGGCAAGGAGTGCGAGGAGGAGGGGATGGGCGACGACCAGGCCATCCTGGACCTGTTCTTCTTCGCCGAAGCGGAGACGCCCGAGGACATCGCGTCCTTCGAGCAGGCCCGGGGCCGCGCCCGGCGCACGGAGACGCGGCCCTTTGGCTATGACTGGGGCGAGTGGGAGTTCGTCCCCAGCCTCAACTACCGCGACCTGCTGATGGGGCCCGACGACGAAGCCGGCGTCTGGCGCATCGAGCCCTACGAGGAGGGCTCGAGCGACGGCAGCCCCGTCTCGCTGGACATCCCCGAAGGCGAGCGCGTCTGGGTGGTCAACTACTGTCCCACCTGTCATCCGGTGTTCGCGGAAGGCAGACGCTCCGGCGACGAGCCCTGCCTGGAATACCTGAGGGCCATCGCGGAGAACCTGGGCATGGACTTCGAGGGCGTGCGCACGAGCGCGGACAAGCCGGCCTTCATCGAGGCCGTCCGCGCGAAGGTCGCCCTGCGGCGGCCCGTGTCCTAGCGGCCGAGGCAGCGGGGCTCGCTTCCGGAGGGCGCGTCCGCGTGCGCGCCGTTCGCGACCCAGAGGGTGACCTCCGCCAGGTGCCGTGACTCCACGTGGAGGACTTCGCGGAACGCCTGCTCCAGGTCGGGCGGCCCCAGCTCCGAGGCCAGGTCGACGAGCAGCGCCCAGCCGGTGTTGTTGATGAGCTCCGAGACGAGCGTCGCGCGCAGGGCGTCCATGAGCGTGGCGCCCGGCGCGTCGATGGCCTGGATGAGGCCCTG
Organism: Myxococcaceae bacterium; assembly: GCA_004173515.1. Lineage (GTDB taxonomy): Bacteria > Myxococcota > Myxococcia > Myxococcales > Myxococcaceae > Corallococcus. The sequence goes on from SECN01000023.1 coordinate 31,866, forward strand.
GGACTGCAATCCCGCGATGTCGCCGGAGGGTGTCCGCAGCGAGGGCGGGGCCCCGAGCCGCAGCAGGGCGTCGCGCACCCGGCCCAGGTGCTCCAGCTCCTGGTTGTGCAGTTCGAGGAGTCGCTCGGGCGTGGGGCCTCCGGCGAAGGTGCCCAGCGCGTGGGTCTTGAGCAGGAGCCCCGCGTAGAGCCGGGAACTGGTCCGCTCGAAGGCGAGCCGTTCGCAAAGCCGGTCGATGAAGAGCGCGGGCGAGCCACCCTTCAGGGCCTGGAGGGCGCCGCTCATCCGCTCCCGGAGGGCGGTGGTAGGCAGCGCGTCCAGGTCTCCGGCGATGCGCGACAGGTGGATCCGCAGGGATTGCACGGCGCTTCCCGCCGGAACCAGGACGGTGTTGCGCACGGCGCCGTGGGCCAGGTGCTCCAATTCCTGAGCGCTGAGCAGCGTGGCCGTGCGTACCAGTCCCTGTTTCACGTCTTCATCCCGCGACATGGCGGCCCTCCTACCGGGCAGTCCTCCCTGTTGGATGGCATGCATCCAGGGTGGGAAGAGGGCTCAAGCTGGGGACGGGGGAGCGGGCTGTCCATGAGACCTGGGGACGGCTGGGCAGCCGGGCCCGGGGCATGACTGTCATTGCGAGGACGGACGGGCCATCCCCGGGGGCCGCGCGGCGCCGCGTCAGGGTGGCGCGGCCAGCGACTCCCGGAGCCGTGCGATGTCGCGCGAGGGAGGGGCCCCGAACAGCCGGCTGTATTCACGGCTGAACTGGGACGGGCTCTCGTAGCCCACGGAGTGTCCGGCCATCGCCGCGTCCATGGCCTGCGCCAGCATCAGGCGGCGGGCCTCCTGGAGCCGCAGCTGCTTCTGGTATTGCAGCGGGCTCATCGCGGTGACGGACTTGAAGTGGTGGTGCAGCGCGGACGGGCTCATGTGGACGGTGCGCGCCAGCCGCTCGATGCGCAGCGGCGCGGTGTAGTGCGCCTTGAGCCAGTGGATGGCGCGGGTGACGGACTCCAGGCGGCTGTCGGCCATGGCGATCCGCCGCAGCCGCTCGGAGTTCTCCCCCGACAGCAGGCGGTAGAGGATCTCCCGGATGACCAGCGGCGCCAGCACGGGGATGTCCCGGGGCGTGTCCAGAAGCCGCACGAGGCGCGCCGTCGCATCCAGCAGCGGTGCGCCCACCGGACCCAGCGCCAGTCCGCGGACCATTCCCTGGGCCGGGGGCGCTTCCAGTTGGGCCTCCATCATCAGGTCGCCCAGCTGGCCGGGCTCCAGGTCCAGCCGGAAGCACAGGTAGGGCGAGGCGGAGGTGGCCTCGATGACCTGCCCCGTGACGGGCAGGTCCACCGATGCGACCAGGCACTGGTCCGGGCCATAGACATACGACTCCTCCGCCAGCAGCACCTGCTTGCGGCCCTGCGCCACGATGCACAGCGCCGGCCCATGCAGCGCGTGCAGCGGCATGGAGGGCTCCGAGGCGCGGATGAGGACCAGGCGGGGGATGGCCGTGGCGTGGAGGCCATCCGCGGGCGCGTGGCGCTTCACGAGCGTCGCGAGCGCGGACAGGTGCGGGTTCAGGGCGGGGTCGGGCCGGGCGGTCGTCATGCGAGGCCTGTCTTAATCCCAGGGCAGCGCCAGCGCCCGTGCAGGAATGGGCAAGAGTCCGGGAGCATCCGGATACCGCCTCCGGGGCGCGGCTTGAGAGGGTGTGCCTGTTCCCGGCGCGCTTCCCGCGCCGGTCCATCCCGAGGACAGGCACATGACGACGAACATCCAGGGCAAGGTGGTGGCCATCACCGGAGCGAGCAGCGGCATCGGAGAGGCGGCGGCCCGCCTGCTCGCCGAGCAGGGCGCGAAGGTGGTGCTGGGCGCGCGGCGGGTGGACCGGCTGGAGTCGCTGGCCTCCGAGCTGAAGGCGAAGGGCGGCGAGGCGCGGGTGCGCGCGCTGGACGTGACGAAGCGCGAGGACGTGCAGGGCTTCGTGGACTTCACGCTGAAGGAGTTCGGCCGGCTGGACGTGCTCATCAACAACGCGGGCGTGATGCCGCTGTCGCTCCTGGAGGTGCTGAAGGTGGATGAGTGGGACCGGATGATCGACGTGAACATCCGGGGCGTGCTGCACGGCATCGCGGCGGGGCTGCCGGTGATGAAGCGGCAGAAGTCCGGTCAGTTCATCAACCTGTCGTCCATTGGCGGGCACACGGTGAGCCCGACGGCGGCCGTCTACTGCGCCACCAAGTTCGCGGTGCTGGCGATTTCGGAGGGCCTGCGCCAGGAGGTGGGCGCGGACATCCGCGTGACGGTGATTTCTCCGGGCGTCACGACGTCGGAGCTGGCGGAGAGCATCTCCGACCCGGACGCCCGTGAGGTGATGCGTGGGTTCCGCAAGGGCGCGATTCCAGCGGAGGCCGTGGCCCGGTCCATCGCCTACGCCATCGCCCAGCCCGCGGACGTGGATGTGAGTGAAATCATCATCCGCCCCACGTCGAGCCCGTACTGAGAGTCAATGCGGAGTGGGGGATGGGCAGACAGTCAGGCTTCGGATAGGGTGCGCGTCCTCCGAGGGGGAGGCCCTTTCCATGCCTGTGATGAAGCACCCGCTGTCTGTCTTTCTGCTCTGTGCCTGTCTGCTCGGCCTGGGCGCTTGTGATTCGACCCCTGACCCCGCCCCTGACGCGGGAGCCCTCGAGGACGCCGGGACTGACGCCGGGGACCCCGTGGACGCTGGCAGGGATGCGGGACCCGTCGTGGAGCCGGAGCCCACCTGCGATGGCTTCTCCTGCTCCGAGGGGACGTGCTCGCTCCAGGACGGGCAGCCGGTGTGTCTGTGCGGTGACGGCAGCGCCCCGCCGTGCCCGGCACCCGAAATCCCGGAGGGCCACACGCTGCTGACGCCCTCGGAGACGGAGGTCCATTCCGTCCCCTGGGGGAACATGGAGGTCCCGCTCCGGTTCGCCTTCGTCGCCCAGGCCGGGCGGCACTATGACTTCATCGTGGAGGTCGAGACGGAGGGCTATGTCCTGACTCTGCGGGACGCGGCGGGTGTGTCGCTCGATTACGGTGTCATGGAGGACGGGGTGCCGAGCTGGATGCCCTACACCTGGCATTGGTCGGGCTTCGCGGCGAACGCCGTCTACACGCTGGAGATCTCCGCGTTCTACGAGGACGCCCGCCGGCCCTTCGCCTTCCGCCTCGTGGACACGGGGCCGGATGACCAGGCGGACCTGTTCGCCTTCGCGGCCCCCTGGGTGCCCTCGGCGCGGCCCCTGACGGGCATCAATGAGCACTACTACGAGCGGGACCTGCTCTCGTTCCAGACCGTGGCGGACCGGGTCTATGCCCTCACCTGCACCTTCCCGACGCCGTACTGGGAGATGGCCTTCGTCAACCGGAGGGACCAGACGTATGCGATTGCCGCGTACGACATCTTCTTCGAGGAACTCCGGGAGGGCAGCATCGCCTTCAAGTCACCGGGTGGGCCGTTCTATGCCTCCCTCAAGGACATGACGTACCCCGCAACGCTGTCTCCCTACAGCTGCCTGTTGAATGACCTGGGGGCCGAGGACCACGGAGACACCATGGGGACCGCGACCGCGCTCCCGGCCGGCACGGCGTCCGTCCAGGGGAAGATGGAGACCTTCTCGGACCGGGATGTCTTCTCCCTGGGCGTCGTGCCCCAGCACCACTACCGGGCGTCGTGCACCGAAGACGGCCTGATGTCCTGCGAGGTCCTGGATGCCGTCCCGGGTGGAGCCTTCACCCGTTCGACCGCGGAGCGCACGACCACGACCTTCAAGGCCTCCCAGTCCACGCACTTCGTGAGCATCAACCTCAACGCCTTCCTGGTGCCGCGATGGGTGCGGCAGAACTACACCCTCCAGTTCGAGGACCTGGGCGCGGACGACCACGGAGACACCCTGGCCACGGCGACGCCGCTCACGGGGCCGGTGCAGGCCATCACGGGCCGCATCCCCGACTCCTACGACCACGACTTCTTCTCCTTCCAGGCGATCGCGGGGCGGCGCTACCGGTTCGGCTGCGACTGGAAGGAGACGCCGGGGCAGGTGCAGAACTACGCGGTCGTGCGTGACGCCCAGGGCAACCGGGTGGAGGTGCCCCGCGAGCACGTGGATGCGCGGTGGACCCAGACCTACAGGCAGCTCCAGACCGGAACCTATTCCGTCGACCTGATGGCGGAGTACGAAGCGGTCCTGGGCGACTACGCCTGCCAGTTCGAGGACCTGGGCCCCTGAGCAACCCGCGTCGCGGTCCCGGGCACACGGCCGGGACCGCGACGGTGCGGCGCACTACATGTTGCGCCGGTACTGCCCGCCCACCTCGTACAGCGCGCGGGACAACTGGCCCAGCGTGCACACCTTGCACGCGTCCATCAGCGCGCCGAACACGTTGCCGTTGTCCAGCGCCGCGCGGCGCACCGCCTCCAGCGCCTGCGCGGACGTCTTCTCGTTGCGCTTCCAGAAGGCGTCGCGGGCGGTGATGGCGTAGTCCTTCTCCTCCTTCGTCGCGCGGATGACCTCCGGCGGCGTCACGGTGGGAGAGCCCTTGGGGTCCAGGAAGGTGTTCACGCCGATGATGGGCAGCGTCCCGTCGTGCTTCTGCATCTCGTAGTACAGCGACTCTTCCTGAATCTTGGAGCGCTGGTACATGCGCTCCATGGCGCCCAGCACGCCGCCGCGCTCGGAGATGGCGCGGAACTCCGCCAGCACCGCCGCCTCCACCATGTCCGTCAGCTCCTCGATGATGAACGAGCCCTGGTTGGGGTTTTCGTTCTTCGACAGGCCGAACTCCTTGTTGATGACCAACTGGATGGCCAGCGCCCGCCGCACGCTCTCTTCCGTGGGCGTGGTGATGGCCTCGTCATACGCGTTGGTGTGCAGGGAGTTGCAGTTGTCATTGAGCGCCAGCAGCGCCTGCAACGTGGTGCGGATGTCGTTGAAGGCGATCTCCTGCGCGTGCAGGGACCGGCCGGATGTCTGGATGTGATACTTCAGCTTCTGCGACCGGTCGTTGCCGCCATACTTGTCCCGGATGGCCTTGGCCCAGATGCGGCGGGCCACGCGCCCCAGCACCGCGTATTCGGGGTCCATGCCGTTGGAGAAGAAGAACGACAGGTTGGGCGCGAAGTCGTCGATGTCCATCCCGCGCGACAGGTAGTACTCGACGAAGGTGAAGCCGTTCGCCAGCGTGAACGCGAGCTGGGAGATGGGGTTCGCCCCGGCTTCCGCGATGTGGTAGCCGGAGATGGACACCGAGTAGAAGTTCCGCACCTTCTGGTCGATGAAGTACTGCTGGATGTCGCCCATCACCCGGAGCGCGAACTCCGTGGAGAAGATGCAGGTGTTCTGCGCCTGGTCCTCCTTGAGGATGTCCGCCTGCACGGTGCCACGCACCGCCTGGAGCGTCTGCGCGCGGATCTTCGCGTAGACCTCCGGGGGCAGCACCTCGTCACCGGACACGCCCAGCAGCAGCAGTCCCAGCCCGTCGTTGCCCTGGGGCAGCTCGCCCTGGTAGCGCGGACGGGGCACGCCGCGCGCCTGATAGAGCTCGTTGATGCGCTTCTCGACCTCCTCCACCTTGCCCTGCGCGCGGATCCACTTCTCGCACTGCTGGTCCACGGCGGCGTTGAGGAAGAAGCCCAGCAGCATGGGCGCGGGGCCGTTGATGGTCATCGACACGGAGGTGGACGGGTCCGCCAGGTCGAAGCCGGAGTAGAGCTTCTTCGCGTCGTCCACGTTGGCGATGGACACACCGGAGTTGCCCACCTTGCCGTAGATGTCCGGCCGGTGGTCCGGGTCTTCTCCATACAGCGTCACCGAGTCGAACGCCGTGGACAGGCGCTTCGCCGGCAGGCCGCGCGACACGTAGTGGAAGCGCTTGTTGGTGCGCTCCGGGCCGCCTTCGCCCGCGAACATGCGGGCCGGGTCCTCGCCCTCGCGCTTGAGCGGGAAGACGCCCGCGGTGAAGGGGAAGGCGCCGGGCGCGTTCTCCCGCAGCAGCCACGTGAGGATGTCGCCCCAGTCTTCATACCGGGGGAGCGAAATCTTGGGGATGCGCAGGTGGGAGAGCGACTCGGAGATGAGGTCCAGCTCGATGACCTTGTCGCGCACCTGGAACTGGTACTTGGACGCGGCGTAGCGCTTCTTCGTCGCGGGCCACTCCGCCAGCAGGCGCCGGCAGTCCGCGTGCAGGCGGCTCTCCAGGTCCTGGTACAGCGCTGGGCGCGCACGAAGCCGTCGTAGGACTCGCAGGCTTCGACGATCTCCGCCAGGTAGCGCGTGCGCTCCGGGGGGATGATCCACTTCTTCTCGCTCATGCCGGCCGTGAGCGCGAAGCCGGACGGCAGCGACGCGCCCGTCTTCTTCACCAGCGCGTCCATGATGGCCCGGTAGAGCGTGTTCATGCCCGGGTCGTTGAACTGCGAGGCGATGGTGCCGTGCACGGGCACGGCGTCCTCGGGGAGCGTGAAGGCGTTGTGGTTGCGCCGCCACTGCTTGCGCACGTCGCGCAGCGCGTCCAGCGAGCCGCGCTTGTCGAACTTGTTGATGGCGATGACGTCCGCGAAGTCGAGCATGTCGATCTTCTCGAGCTGCGTCGCCGCGCCGTACTCGGCTGTCATGACGTAGAGCGCCACGTCCGAGTGCTCGGTGATCTCCGTGTCCGACTGACCGATGCCGGAGGTCTCCACCACGATGAGGTCGAAGCCCGCCGCCTTGCAGACCTCGATGGAGTGGGCCACGTGCCGCGACAGCGCCAGGTTGCTCTGCCGGGTCGCCATCGAGCGCATGTACACGCGCGGGTTGTCGATGGCGTTCATCCGGATGCGGTCGCCCAGGAGCGCGCCGCCGGACTTGCGCTTGGACGGATCCACGGAGAGGACGGCCAGCGTCTTGTCCGGGAAGTCCGCCAGGAAGCGCCGCACCAGCTCGTCCACGAGGCTGGACTTGCCGGCGCCGCCGGTGCCGGTGATGCCCAGCACGGGCACGCGCGGGTGCTCCACGCGGGCGTTCGCGAGCGCGGTCCTCAGCTCCTCGCCGGCCTCCGCGAAGTTCTCCGCGATGGTGATGAGCGACGCGATGCGCGCGGGCTCGCGGGGCAGGGGCTCCTTCAAGAGGGACTTGAAGTCCGCGGGGCGGACCTCGAAGTCGCACTGGGAGATGAGGTCGTCGATCATCCCCTGCAGGCCCATGGCCCGGCCGTCATCCGGCGAGTAGATGCGCGTGACGCCGTACTGGTGCAGCTCCTCGATTTCGGTGGGCAGGATGGTGCCGCCGCCGCCGCCGAACACCTTGATGTTCGCGCCGCGCTCGCGCAGCAGGTCGATCATGTACTTGAAGTACTCGACGTGGCCGCCCTGGTAGGACGTGAGGGCGATGCCCTGGGCGTCCTCCTGGATGGCGCAGTCGACGATCTCCGCCACGGAGCGGTTGTGCCCCAGGTGGATGATCTCCGCGCCCGAGGACTGCATGAGGCGGCGCATCACGTTGATGGCCGCGTCGTGTCCGTCGAAGAGGCTGGCGGCCGTGACGATGCGGACGTGGTGGCGCGGCTTGTAGGGCTGGGGAGCGGTCGTCGGTTGGGGGTGTCGCACGGGCGTACACTAGGAGTGCGGTGCGGGCCCGGCAAGCGATTGAGACAGGCGTTGCTGTCTGCACGACGCGGCCCGTCAGGCCCGCGTTTCCGGCAGGAACGCCCCCAGCACACGCAGTGCGGCCGTGGTCGGTGTCGCGCGCCCTTCGCGTACGTCCTGCTCCAACGTGGGGATGAGGGCGGACACCTCGGGGTGCGCTCGCAGGGCCGCTCGCAGTCCGTCGTGCACCATGGCCCACATCCAGCCCACCTGCTGCTGGGTGCGCCTGCGGGCCAGCTCTCCGGACGCCTCGCGCTGGGCGACGACGGACTCCACGGAGGCCCACAGCGTGTCGATGCCGGTGCCCTCCATGGCGCTGCACGTGGTGACGACGGGCTCCGCGCCCGGGCGCATCAGGTGCAGGGCGGCGCGGTACTGGGCGCGGGCCTGCATGGCGCGAGGCGCGTTGTCACCGTCCGCCTTGTTGATGGCGACCATGTCCGCCACCTCCAGGATGCCGCGCTTGATGCCCTGCAGTTCGTCGCCCGCGCCCGCGAGCATCAGCACCAGGTAGAAGTCCACCAGGTCCGCTGCGCGCGACACCGCCCAGCGTGCCGCTGGAAGGGCTGGGCCGGATGTACGCCAGGGGCTCGCGCGCGAGCCGCGCCATGCGCGTCTTGTCGCCCAGGATGCTGCCACCGGACACACTGCTGGACGGGTCGATGGCGAGCACCGCCACCCGGTGCCCGTTGCCGGCCAGGTGCATGCCCAGCGCGTCGATGAAGGTGCTCTTGCCCACGCCCGGCACGCCGCTGATGCCCACGCGCCGGCTCCTGCCGGTGTGGGGCAACAGCCGCGTGAGGACCTCCTGCGCGAGCGCCGCGTGGCGCGGGTGCTCGCTCTCCACCAGGGTGATGGCGCGCGCGAGCACCGCCCGGTCTCCAGCCCGCACGCCCTCCACGTAGGTGTCCGCGGGCAGCGACTTCACGCCTCCTCCTCCAGCGCGGCGGAGAGCTTGTCGAGCAGCTCGAGGGCCGCCTTCGCGATGACGGTGCCGGGGCCGAAGATGGCGGCGGCGCCCGCGGCCTTGAGCTGCTCGTAGTCCTGGGCGGGGATGACGCCGCCCACCACCACCATGATGTCCTCGCGGCCCAGCGCCTTCAGGGCCTGCTTGAGCTGGGGCACCAGCGTGAGGTGTCCGGCCGCGAGCGAGCTTGCGCCCACCACGTGCACGTCGTTCTCCACCGCCTGCTTCGCGGACTCCTCGGGCGTCTGGAACAGCGGCCCGATGTCCACGTCGAAGCCCAGGTCCGCGAACGCGGTGGCGATGACCTTCTGGCCGCGGTCATGGCCGTCCTGGCCCATCTTCGCGATGAGGATGCGAGGCCGGCGGCCAAATCTCGCGAGGAACGCATCCGCCTTCGCCCGCGCCTCCGCGATGCCCTGCGCCCCACCGGCCTCCGCCGAATACACCCCGGACACGCTGCGCACGGTGGCCTCGTAGCGCCCGTAGACCTTCTCGAGCGCGTCGCTGATTTCGCCCACGGTGGCCTTCGCCCGCGCCGCGTCGATGGCGAGCGCGAGCAGGTTGCCCTCGTTGCGGCGTCCGGCCTCGGTGAGCGCGTCCAGGCGGCGGCGCACCTCCTCCGCGTTGCGCTCGGCGCGCAGCTCGCGCAGGCGGGCGATTTGAGACTCGCGCACCGCGGAGTTGTCCACCTTGAGGATCTCGATGCGGTCCTCGGTCTCCGGCGGGTACTTGTTCACGCCGATGATGGCCTGACGCCCGGAGTCGATGCGCGCCTGGGTGCGCGCGGCGGCCTCCTCGATGCGCAGCTTGGGCAGGCCCGCTTCGATGGCCTTGGTCATGCCGCCCAGCGCTTCGACCTCCTGGATGTGGCCCCAGGCCTTCTGGGCCAGCTCGTGCGTGAGGCGCTCCACGTAGTAGCTGCCGCCCCACGGGTCGATGACGCGCGTGGTGCCACTCTCCAACTGGAGATAGAGCTGGGTGTTGCGGGCGATGCGCGCGCTGAAGTCGGTGGGCAGCGCGATGGCCTCGTCCAGCGAGTTGGTGTGCAGGCTCTGGGTGTGGCCCTGCGTCGCGGCCATGGCCTCCACGCAGGTGCGCACGACGTTGTTGTAGACGTCCTGCGCGGTGAGGCTCCAGCCGGACGTCTGGCAATGGGTGCGCAGCGCCAGGCTCTTGTCGCTCTTGGGATTGAAGCCCTTGATGAGGCGGGCCCAGAGGAGGCGGGCGGCGCGCATCTTCGCCACCTCCATGAAGAAGTTCATCCCGATGGCCCAGAAGAACGACAGGCGCGGGGCGAACGCGTCCACGCCCAGCCCGGCGGCGAGGCCCGCCCTCACGTACTCCACGCCGTCCGCGAGCGTGTAGCCCAGCTCCAGGTCCTGCGTCGCGCCGGCTTCCTGCATGTGGTAGCCGCTGATGCTGATGCTGTTGAAGCGCGGCATCTTCTCCGCCGTGAACTTGAAGATGTCCCCGATGATCCGCATCGAGGGTCCGGGCGGATAGATGTACGTGTTGCGGACCATGAACTCCTTGAGGATGTCGTTCTGGATGGTCCCGCTGAGCTGCTCGGGCTTCACGCCCTGCTCCTCGGCCGCGACCACGTAGAGCGCGAGCACGGGGAGCACGGCGCCGTTCATCGTCATCGACACGCTCATCTGGTCGAGCGGGATGCGGTCGAACAGGATGCGCATGTCCTTGATGGAGTCGATGGCGACGCCCGCCATGCCCACGTCGCCCGCGACGCGCGGGTGGTCGCTGTCGTAGCCCCGGTGCGTGGCCAGGTCGAACGCGATGGACAGGCCCTTCTGTCCGGCCGCCAGGTTGCGCCGGTAGAAGGCATTGGACGCCTCCGCGGTGGAGAAGCCCGCGTACTGGCGCACCGTCCACGGCTGCTGCACGTACATGGTGGCGTAGGGGCCGCGCACGAACGGGGGCAGGCCGGGCAGCGAGCCCAGGTGCTCCACGCCCTCCAGGTCGTCGCGCGTGTAGAGCGGCTTGACGGGGATGCCTTCGGGCGTGTCCCAGCGCTCGGCGGCGCGCGTGGCCTCACTCGCGTGGGCTCGCTGCGTGTCGACCCCGGCGGGCGCGGCCTGGGTCTCAGGGGCGTCGAAGGCGACGCGGGAGAAGTCCGGAACGGTGGGGCGCATCAGGCGACTCCCAGCTGCTGGTGCAGCGTCTTCAGGAGCTGGAACAGGTCCGCTCCCGCATAGAGGAACATGTCGACACCGGCCGCGCGGAAGGCGGCCTCGTGTTCACCGGGACGGCCCGCGACGGCGACCGTGCGCGCGCCCTTCGCCTTCAAGGCCGCGACGAGCGCGGGTACCTGCTCCGGGTAGAGCGCGTCCGGACCGGAGATGACGGCGAGCGACGTGCCCGCCTTCGCGAACAACTCCGCGCCAGCGGCCGCGTCCGGGAAGCCCCGGTGTTCGTCGGCTTCGATGCCGCCCACGGCCAGCACGTTGGAGATCCACGTGGAGCGCGCGGTGTGCTCCGCCACCGTGCCCAGGTTCGCCATGAAGGCGCGCGGACGTGCGCCGTGCGCCGCGTGGTGGCGGTCGCTCGCATCGCGAAGGGACTCGAAGGCCTCGGAGAAGCGCAGGGGACGCGGCGGCGCGACGACGCCCTCGCCCTGGACGGGCGCGATGGCGTGGGCCTCGCGCTGCACGGGGGCCTCGGTGAGGTGGGGGAACTCGCTGACGCCCACGATGGGCTGACGGCGGGTGCGCACGGCCTTGTCGCGCGCGGCGCGCGTCTCGGTGAGGACGCGGGCCACGTCGCCCTGCACGAGCGCCTTCGTGATGCCGCCCAGCGCTTCGATGCGCTGCAACTCCGCCCAGGCCGCGCGGGCGATGTCGCCGGTGAGCTGCTCCAGGTAGTAGCTGCCCCGGTGAGCTGCTCCAGGTAGTAGCTGCCGCCCGCGGGGTCCGCGACGCGGTTGAGGCTGGACTCGTCGCGCAGGATGAGCTGCGTGTTGCGCGCGAGCCGCCGGCCCTGTTCGTCGGGCGTGCCCAGGGGCTCGTCGTAGGGGGACGTGCTGATGCTGTCCGCGCCCGCGAGGACAGCGGCGAAGGACTCCGCGGTGGCGCGCAGGATGTTCACCCACGGGTCGCGCTGCGTCTTGGTGGCACTGGCGGTGCGCGCGTGCAGCGCCATGGCCTGCGACTCCAGCGTGCCTCCGGAGGCGGCGACGACCTTGGACCAGAGCAGCCGCGCCGCGCGCAGCCGTGCGATCTCCGGGAAGAACTGCCCGCCCACGGACAGGGCGAACTGCATCGAGCGCGCCGTGTCTCCAGGCGGGACCCCCGCGCGCTCCAACTCGCGCAGGTACTCCACACCGGTGGCGACGGTCCACGCCAGCTCATGCACGGAAGTGGCGCCCGCGTCCGCCCAGGCCCGTGACGACACGAGCAGCGCGCGAAGGCCCGGGGCGTCCTTGAGCAGCGACGTCACCACCGGGGCGGCCTTCGCCAGGGTCGCGGCCACGTCCACCTTCGCCGCGCCCAGTCGCGCCAGGGCGCCCACGGGGTCGATGCCCAGGCTGCCCTTCAGGGCGTGCTTCGCGACGCCGGCCTTCCGGGCGACCTGGAACAGGAGGTCGGAGGGCGCGAGCAGGTGGGAGGTCGGCTCGAAGTGCACGGGCGTGCGGTCCAACGGCACGTGCGCGAGCAGGCGCTCCAGGTCCGCCGCGTCTTTCACGTCGACGCCGTGCGGAGCATCCAGCAGCAGCCAGACCCCCTGGCCACCACGCTCCAGGTCGGTGCGGAGCGCTTCGGCCGTCCGGTTCACGTCCGGCCCGGCGTACTCCTGGCAGACCCGCCAGCCACCCTCGGTGTGTCCCAGGGGCTGGGTGCCGCGCACATAGGGCGCGACGCCGGGGGGCTCCGCGGGCGCGCCAGCGTCCTGGGCCGTGTAGAGGGGCTGGAGGGACAGGCCGCCTTCGAGGGGCGACTGGAGCGACGTGAAGGGCTTGCCCTTCAGGTCCTTGTCCACGAGCCGGCGCCAGTCCTCGACGGAAGGGGGCGGGAACGCCGTGGCGATGGGGAGAGGCTCTGACGACATGCGGCGTCCTCGCGGGAAGAGGGAGCGCCGGGCCCCAGGGGTACGGCGCCTTCCCCTCCCATAGGCGCAATGCCAGCCCGGGGCAATGGGATGGTGGAGGGGGTGGCTGCCGAGTGCCCGGGCCGGACTCGCGGTCCAGCGCCCACCGGCAGGTGGCCAGGGCCTCCTGTGCCTGGCGCGGGTGGCGGTACGCCTGGGCGCACCGGACCCAGCGGTACACGGGCAGGGCCTTCACGCCCCCCCATCCGGAGGGCGCCGAGGTCCGTGGCCAGACGCGGCTCCAGGGGGATGTTGTCACCGTCTTGAACCCGGGACGCGCGTCCGGCTGATGGACGGTTCACGGCGGGTCCGGCCAAACCTCGACGACTGGCGCGGTGGGGCCTCGTCACTGTGAATCCAGGCACATCCGGGGCCTCACGAATGCCCGAGGGCATTTGTCAGAGCTTCTTGCATTGGGCGTGTCCGGCGCGGGGGCGGATGCCAGAGCGCGTCCCCGCGGCTTGAAGGCCGTTGCGGTCAATCTGGAGGGAAAAACCATGAACAAGGACAAGAACCAACGTGGGGCGCGGGGCGTCCGCGCGTGGGCTGGGAGCGTCTTCCTGGTAGCGCTGGTCGGCACCGGCTGCGGGAGTGATGCGCCAACGGAAATGCTGGAAAGCACCCCGGCGGAGGACATCCAGACCCGGTCCGAGACACCCGAGGTCCGGGGCACGGCGTTCCTGCCGGTGGGGCGCAGCCAGACGCCCCAGGACGTGAACTACCGGGTGGAGGATGGCTGGGCGGTCGCCTTCGGCGATGTCCTGCTGGGGCCCGTGGAAGCGGTCGAAGCGGAGAGCCAGCGCCTGCGTGCGGCACCGCCTGGAGCACGGTCCGGGGTGAGCGCTTCCAGCGTGGGCTACCATGACGACAACAACCTCTGGCCGAATGGAGAGGTGACGTACACGTTCGCCTATGACTTCCCCGAGTCACGCAGACCCATGGTCCGGGCGGCGATGGACGAGTGGGAGAAGTACACCCTCGTCCGCTTCAAGTGGCAGGCGGAGTGTGACTTCCTCGGCAGCTGCGTGGTCATCCGGCTGCCGGACGAACCCGACACCTGCAAGTCCGTCGTGGGGCGGCTCTCCGGCCGGATCATTCTCGCCAATCCGCAGCCCCTCTGGCTGGGAGCGGACTGCTCGTTCGGGAAGATCCTCCACGAGCTGGGTCATGCCATCGGCCTCTACCATGAGCAGAGCCGCAAGGATCGCGACCAGTTCATCCAGGTGCATCCGGCGAACTTCGCTGACTGCCTGGATGAGTTCGACAAGGTGCAGGAGGACGTCAACAGTGCGTATGACTATGGCTCCATCATGCATTACAGCCAGCAAAGTGGTTGTTCCAAGCTCACGTCGAGCGTCCCGCCGCAGAGGCTGGATCTCTTCACGCCCCTGCAACCGATCCCCGCATGCGTGGCCGTGGGTCAGCGCGAAGGGCTCAGCGATGACGACGTCGGTGGATTGACCTCCATGTACGGCAGCTACGTGAGCCGGAAGTATGGACTCACGGGGGTCACCAAATTGGGGTTGCCGACCGGCCCGGAAGGCGCCGCGAAGAACCATGGGCGCTACCGTCCCTACCAGCTCGGCTACATCTACTTCCACCCGGAGGTGGGCACGCACATGGTCCGGGAGGAGATCGCCACCCGGTACACGCAGCTGGGGCATGAGAACAGCGCCCTGGGCTACCCCCTGGACGACACGCAGACCCTCCCGAGCGGCCTGAAGCGCAATCACTTCCAGGGAGGCACCATCACCTGGCACCCGACGGCGGGCTACAAGGTGAAGTACGGCTCCGACATCCAGCTCAAGGGCGACTTCATGGGCCTGGGCCATGACCAGCTCATGCTCATCAATCCGGACGGTGCCGGCACCAAGGTCCGGGTCATCAACTACGGAGGCCTCGCCGTGCCGGGCGTTGCTGGCTACACGGAGCAGTGGGGACAGCACCTGCTGCTGAGCGGGTGGATCGACGAGGACGATGACCAGCTCGTGGGTGACTTCATGGGCCTGGGCTACGACCAGGTGTTGTTCATCAATCGCAGTGGCGACGCGGGCCGGCTGATGGTGCTGGACTTCAAGTCCACCCAGGTCCCGGGGCTGATGGTTGGCTATGAGGCCTATTCAGAGAGCACCCTGCTGGGAGGGTGGCTGGATGACGAGGACCTGCGGTTCGTGGGGGACTTCGCGGGCCGGGGGCATGATCAGGTGATGTTCATCAACCGCGACGGGCAGGCGGGGAAGCTGATGCTGATGGACTTCAAGACGCCCGCGGCGCCGGGCCGGTTCGGCTCCATCGCCTACCGCGAGGAATGGGGGGAGTCCCAGACGCTGAGCGGCTGGATGGATTCCAACGACCTGCAGCTCGCGGGTGACTTCATGGGCCTGGGCCATGACCAGCTCATG
This sequence comes from Myxococcaceae bacterium, assembly GCA_004173515.1. Classification (GTDB taxonomy): domain Bacteria; phylum Myxococcota; class Myxococcia; order Myxococcales; family Myxococcaceae; genus Corallococcus. Next base: position 46,978 of record SECN01000023.1, read on the forward strand.
TTCATCAACCGCAGCGGTGAGAGCGGCAAGGTGGCGGTGATGGACTACTCGACCGGCGTGCTGGGCGGCGTCGTCCGTGCCTCCGAGACGTGGACCAGCGCCTCGTGGCTGTCGAGTGGCTGGCTGGACGCTGACGACCGGCAGCTGGTGGGGGACTTCAGGGGCCTGGGCCGCGATCAGGTGATGTTCATCAACGTCGGGGGGACGGGCGGAAAGCTGATGGTGCTCGACTACGCCCTCAACGTGACGCCCACCCAGCTCGGCACCGCCGTCTACCAGGAGCCCTGGAGCACGCCGGGTTACCTGACGGGAATGCTGGACCCGGACGACCTCCTGCTCTCGGGTGATTTCGGGAACAAGGGCCGCAGCCAGATGATGTCCATCAACCGGGCGTATCCGACGGGCAGGCTGGCGTTGATCGACCACGGAAGCGGTGTCTCTCCTGGAAGCAGGCTCTATCAGGAGCAGTGGTACTTCACGCCAGGGATGCCCACGTGCCCGGGACGCGACACCGCCCCGGTCACCCCGGTGCTGCCGACCCTGCTCAACGGCTTCCTGGACTGATTCCAGGCGGAACACGCAGCACCCCGGGGCAGGCCCACGGCCTGCCCCGGGGCGTTTCTACTGCCGCAGCATCTCGTGCTGGAACCGCGCCTTGGCCTTCCTGGCCGGGTCATCGTGGTCTGGCTTGAGGCCGGGAGGGCCTGTCACTGGAGGCTTCGGTGAGCCCTATTCGTGAGGTGCCGTGGCCACGTCCCAGTCGCCGCCCAGCGCCTTGACGAGCCCGACGGCGGACACCATCCGCTGTCCGGCGATGGATGCCAGTTGCTGCTGTGAGGAGTAGAGCGTGGCCTGCGCGGTGATGACCTCCAGGTACGTCACCGTGCCGGCCTTGTACTGGTTCATCACCACCTCCAGCGTCTTCTCGGCATAGCCCACCGCTTCCTGCTGGAGCACGACCTCCTTTTCGAGCACGCGCAGGGAGACGAGGTTGTCCTCCACGTCCTGGAACGCGGCCAGCACCGTCTGCCGGTAGTTGGCGACGCCCTGGTCGTAGGCGGCCCGCGCTTGTTCGGTCTGCGCGGCGCGCAGCCCGCCGTCAAAGAGGGTCGCCACCAACTGTGGCCCCAGCGCCCAGACGAGGTGGGGCGCCGTGAGCCATTGGGCCAGGGTGGAGCTGGTGAAGCCTCCGGACGCGGACAGGTTGAGGGACGGGAACCAGGCGGAGATGGCCACGCCAATCTGTTCGTTCGCGGCGGCGGCGCGGCGCTCGGCGGCGGCGATGTCCGGCCGGCGCTCCAGGAGCGTGGAGGGAAGCTCGGCGGGGAGGGGCGGTGGGGTCGCGGTGAGGGGCACGCGCGGCAGGGAGAAGCTGGACGCGGGCTCGCCCACGAGGACCGCGATGGCGTGCTCGTAGGTCGCACGGGAGATTTCATTGTCCGTCGCGGAGGCCTGAGCGAGCGCGAGCTGGGTCTGGGCCTGGAGCACGTCCGCCCGGCCCGCGACGCCCTGCACGTAGCGGTTCTGGGTGAGCTGGAGGGACTTCTGGTAGCCGAGGACAGCGTCGTCCAACAGCCGCTGCGTCGCATCCAGCGCGCGGAGCCGGAAGTAGCTCTGCGCGAGCATCGCCTGGGCGGACAGCTTCGCGTTGTCGAGGTCGGAGCCGGCCGCCTGCGCGGAGGCCTTCGCGCCGGAGACCTGCCGGCGCACGCGGCCCCAGAGGTCCGGCTCCCACGACGCGTCCAATGACAAGTCGAAGATGTTGCCGAGGGTGCTGGTGCCCGCGTTGATGCCGCCCGGGGCCGTGGTGCTGCGCCCCGCGCCCCGGGCCCGTGACGCCGACCCGGAAGCCCCCAGCGTGGGGAACAACGAGGCGCGCGCCTCGGCCACCAGCGCCCGCGCGTTGCGGTAGGCGGCCTCATAGCTGGCCACCGTCTGGTTCGAGCGCGCGACCCGCGCTTCCAGCGCGTCCAGCTCCGGGTCCCCGAAGCGCTTCCACCAGGCGCCCCGGTCGTGTCTGTCATTGGGCTGGGCGGGCTTCCACCCGTCCCCCGCCTCCTTGAAGTGCGCGGGCACCGCGACGGTGGGACGCTTGTAATCGGGCCCCACCGCGCACGCGGTCATCAGCCCCACGGTGAGCAGGGCGGCGGGCGCGCGGAGGGTCGCGGTCCGGAAGGGGTAGCGAGGGCGCATCGTCGGCTCCATGTCCTGCTCAGGCCCGACCCGCGCTGCCCGGCGCGAAGCGACGCGCGCGCCACTGGCGGGCGCGGCGGCCCAGGCGGTCCAGGGTCATGTAGATGACCGGGGTGGTGTAGAGCGTGAGCAGCTGGCTGACGCACAGCCCTCCCGCGATGGCGACGCCCAGGGGGCGGCGCAGCTCGGAGCCCACGCCGGTGCCCAGCGCCAGCGGCAGCGCGCCGAGCAGCGCCGCCATCGTCGTCATCAGGATGGGACGCAGGCGCAGCTGCGCTGCGCGGAAGATGGCCTCGCGGGAGCCGAGCCCTCCCTCGCGCTCCGACACCAGCGCGAAGTCGATCATCATGATGGCGTTCTTCTTCACGATGCCGATGAGCAGGATGATGCCAATGAGCGCGATGATGGACAGGTCCATCTTGAACAGCAGCAGCGCCAGCAATGCCCCCACGCCCGCCGACGGCAGCGTGGACAGGATGGTGATGGGGTGGATGAGGCTCTCGTAGAGGATGCCCAGCACGATGTAGACGGCGAACAGCGCCGCGGCGATGAGCATCGGCTCGGAGGCCAGTGAGTCCTGGAACGCCTGGGCGGTGCCGCTGAAGCTGCCCTGCACCGTGGAGGGAAGGCCCAGCTCGCTCACGCCCTGCTCGATGCGCGTGACGACCGGGCCCAGGGACGTCCCCGGCCCCAGGTTGAAGGACACCGTCGCGGACGGGAACTGGCCCTGGTGGTTGACCGACAGCAGCGTGTTCGCGGGCGCGAAGCTCGCGAACGCGGACAGGGGGACCTGCTGGCCCGCCGCGCTCGTGACGTAGATGTCGCGCAGGCTCTCCGGCCGCTGCCAGAAGGGCGTCTGGACCACCATCACCACGTGGTACTGGTTGCTCCCGGTGTACATCGTGGACACCTGCCGCTGGCCGAAAGCGTCGTACAGCACGCTGTCGATGAGCTCCGCCGTGAGGCCGAAGCGCGCCGCCGTGTCGTAGTCGATGACCACGTTGGTCTCGAGCCCGTGGTCGCGCTGGTCGCTGTTGACGTCCAGCAGGCCGGGCAGCCGCTGCATCCGCTCCAGCACGCGCGGAGCCCACGCGTTGAGCACCGGCAGCGTGTCCGAGGACAGGGTGTACTGGTATTGACCGCTGCCCTGCCGTCCGCCAATCACCAGGTCCTGCGCGGACTGGAGGTAGACCCTGGCGCCCGGGACGGCCAGCAGCTTGCCCCGGAGCCGCCCGATGACCGCGTCCGCCGTCAGCTTGCGCTCCTCCAGCGGCTTGAGCGTGACGTAGAGCGTGCCCGCGTTGGAGGAGCCGCCGGGGCCCGAGCCGCCAATGGAGCCCGCCACGGCCTGGACGGCCGGATCGTCGCCGATGATTCTCACGTACGCGGCGAACTTCTCGCGCATCGCCGCGAAGGAGATGTCCTGCTCCGCCTGGATGCTCGCGGAGAGCCGACCGGTGTCCTGCTGCGGGAAGAAGCCCTTGGGGACGACGACGAACAGCCAGGCGCTGAGCGCGATGGCGGCGAAGGTGAGCAGGAGCAGCAGCCCCGGCCGGCCCAGGGACCAGTCCAGGCTTCGGGCATAGCCCGCGCTCAGCCGTTCAAAGGGATGGAAGGCGAAGCGCGAGCGCCGGGGCTTCTTGGGGCGCAGCAGCCAGGAGCACATCATGGGCGTCACCGTCAGGGACACCATCAGGGACATGAGGATGGCCACCGACAGCGTGATGGCGAACTCGCGGAACAGCCGGCCCACGATGCCCTGCATGAGCAGCAGGGGGATGAAGACGGCGATGAGGGAGATGCTCATGGACAACACGGTGAAGCCGACCTCTCGCGCGCCCTTGAGCGCCGCCTCCATGGGCGACAGGCCTTCCTCGATGTGCCGTTCGATGTCCTCCAGCACCACGATGGCGTCATCCACGACGAAGCCGGTGGAGATGGTGAGCGCCATCATCGACAGGTTGTCCAGGCTGTAGCCGAGCAGCTTCATCACCGCGAAGGTGCCCAGCAGCGACAGCGGCACCGCGACGCTGGGAATCAGCGTGGCGCGCGCGTTGCCGAGGAACGCGAACACCACCAGGATGACCAGGCCAATGGACAACAGGAGCGTCGTCTCCACGTCCCGCAGCGAGGCGCGGATGGTCGTGGTGCGGTCCATCACCACCGTCAGGTCCACGTCCGCCGGGAGGATGGCCTTGAACGCCGGCAGCCGCGCCTGGAGCGCGTCCACCGTGTCGATGACGTTGGCACCCGGCTCCTTGAAGATGATGAGGATGATGCCCTCCTTGCCATTGACGAGGCCCAGGCTGTGCACGTCCTCGACGTTGTCGTCGCTGACGTGGGCGACGTCCTCCAGCCGCACCGCCGCGCCGTTGGAATAGGCGATGATGAGGGGCCGGTACTGCTCCGCGCGGAGGATCTGATCCGTGGCGGTGAGGGTGTAGACGCGGGGGCCGTCCTCGAGCTGGCCCTTGGGGCTGTTGGCGTTCTGCGCGCCCAGCGCGACGCGGACCGCCTCCAGCCCCAGGCCGTACTTCTCCAGCGCGGTGGGGTTCACCTCCGCGCGCACGGCGGGCAGCGCGCCGCCGCCGACGATGACCTGACCCACGCCCTTCACCTGGGACACCTGCTGCTGGAGGATGGTGGACGCCAGGTCGTAGAGCTTGCCGCGGCCCCGGTGGGGTGAGGTGAGCGCCAGCAGCATGATGGGCGCGTCCGCGGGGTTCACCTTCCGGTAGGTGGGGTTGTTGGGCAGGTTGGTGGGCAGGTTGCCCCGGGCGGCGTTGATGGCGGCCTGGACGTCGCGCGCCGCGCCGTCGATGTTCCGCGACAGGTCGAACTGCACGACGATGTTCGTCGAGCCCAGGTTGCTGGCCGACGTCATCTGCGTGATGCCCGCGATGCGGCCCAACTGGCGCTCCAGCGGGGTGGCCACCGAGGTGGCCATGATTTCCGGGCTGGCGCCCGGCAGGGCCGCCTGCACGCTGATGGTCGGAAACTCCACCTGCGGCAGGGGCGCGACGGGGAGCAGCTTGAAGCAGAGCGCGCCCACCAGCGCGACGCCCACCGCCAGCAGCGAGGTCGCGACAGGGCGGCGGATGAAGAGCGCGGAGGGGTTCACGCCGGTCTCCGCGCGGGGGCGGGGCGGTGGCGCAGGGCCTGGACGCGGCGGGAGAGCCCGGCGAAGCCCAGGTAGATGACCGGCGTGGTGAAGAGGGTCAGCAGTTGGCTGACCATGAGGCCGCCGATGATGGCGATGCCCAGGGGCTGACGCAGCTCCGCGCCGATACCTCCGCCCAGCGCCAGCGGCACAGCGCCCAGCATGGACGCCATCGTCGTCATCAGGATGGGACGGAAGCGCAGCAGGCACGCCTCGTGGATGGCGTCCCGGGGCGACTTGCCCTCCACGCGCTCGGCCTCCAGCGCGAAGTCGATCATCATGATGGCGTTCTTCATCACGATGCCGATGAGCAGGATGATGCCGATGAGCGCGATCATCCCCAGCTCCAGCCCGCACACGACGAGCGCCAGCAGCGCGCCCATGGCCGCGGACGGGAGCGTGGACAGGATGGTGAGCGGGTGGACGTAGGACTCGTACAGCACGCCCAGCACCAGGTAGACGGCCATCACGGCCGCGAGCACGAGGAAGCCCTCGTTGGCGAGCGAGTCCTGGAACGTGCGCGCGGTGCCCTCGAAGGCGGTCTGCACGGAGGCCGGAATCTGGAGCCGGTCGCGCACCCCGTCGAAGGCGCTCACGGCCTGGGACAGCGACAGGTCCTTCGTGGGGTTGAACGACACGATGGCGACGGGAAATTGGTCCTGCCGGCTGATGGTGAGCGGCCCCAGGCCGGGCGTCACCTGGACGAGGGTGGCCAGGGGCACCGCCCCGCCGCTCGCCGAGCGCAGGTAGACGGAGTCCAGCGCGGTGTCCACGCGCTGGAGCGAGGGCTGCACCTCCAACACCACGCGGTACTGGTTGAGCTGGGTGAAGATGGTGGACACCTGGCGCTGGCCGAAGGCGTCGTAGAGGGCATCGTCGATCTGCTGGGGCGTGATGCCCAGGCGCGACGCGGTGTCCCGGTCGATGGTGAGGTTGAGCCGCAGGCCCCCGTTCTGCAGGTCGCTGGAGACGTCCGTCAGCGACGGCTGCGTGCGCAGGTGGGTGACGAGCCGGTCCGTCCAGGACTCCAGCACCGCGGCGTCCGGGGAGCTGAGGCTGTACTGGTACTGGGTGCGGCTCACGCGGCTGTCCAGCGTGAGGTCCTGCACCGGCGACAGGGACAGGGAGATGCCCGGCACGCGCTCCAACGCGGGCTGGAGCCGGCGGATGACCTCCGTGGCGGACGCGTCGCGGCCGGAGAGCGGCTTGAGGGTGATGAGCATCCGGCCGCTGTTGAGCGTGGTGTTGGTGCCGTCCACGCCGATGAATGACGACAGCCCCTCCACGGCGGGGTCCTCCAGCACCACGCGGGCCAGGGCCTGCTGGCGCTCGGACATGGCGGGAAAGGAGATGGAGGGCGGTGCCAGGGAGATGCCCTGGAGCACACCGGTGTCCTGCACGGGGAAGAAGCCCTTGGGGATGGTGTAGAGCAGCAGGCCGGTCAGCAGCAGCGTCACGCCCGCGACGAGCATCGTCAGCGCGCGGTGGCCCAGCACCCACGTCAGCGCGACGTCGTAGCGCTGGACCAGCCGGGTGAACGCGCCGCCCACGACGCGCTCGAAGCGGTGGGCCTCCTCCGGCGGGTGCTGGCGCAGCAGGCGCGAGCACAGCATGGGGGTGAGCGTCAGGGAGATGACGGCGGACAGCAGGATGGTCACCGCCAGGGTGATGGCGAACTCGCGGAACAGGCGCCCCACCACGTCCCCCATGAAGAGCAGGGGGATGAGCACGGCGATGAGCGACACCGTCAGGGAGATGATGGTGAAGCCAATCTGCTTGGAGCCCTTGAGCGCGGCCTCCATCGGGGGCATGCCGCCTTCGATGTAGCGGCTGATGTTTTCGATCATCACGATGGCGTCGTCCACGACGAAGCCCGCGGCGATGGTGAGCGCCATCAGGGTGAGGTTGTTGAGGGAGAAGCCCAGCAGGGACATCGCCGCGAAGGTGCCCACGAGCGACAGCGGCACGGCGATGCTGGGGATGAAGGTGGCGGAGGCGTTGCGCAGGAACAGGAAGATGACCGCCACGACGAGCGCGATGGAGAAGAGCAGGTCATGCTGCACGTCGCTCACGGAGGCGCGGATGGTGGTGGTCCGGTCGCTGAGCACCGCGACCTTCACCGTGGCCGGCAGGGTGCTTTGCAACTGCGGGAGCAGCTTGCGCACGCTGTCCACGACGGCGATGACGTTGGCGCCCGGCTGGCGCTGCACGTTGAGGATGACGGCGGGCGTCGTGCCGGCCCACGCGGCCTGCCGCACGTTCTCCGCGCCGTCGAAGACGTGCGCCACGTCGGACAGGCGCAAGGGGGCTCCGTCGCGGTAGGCGATGATCAACGGGGCGTAGTCGGTGCTCGACAGCCGCTGGTCGTTGGCGTTGAGGGTGTACGCCTGGCGGGGACCGTCGAAGCTGCCCTTGGGGCTGTTCACGTTGGCGGCGGAGACGGCGGTGCGCACGTCCTCCAGCGTCAGGCCGTGGGCGGCCAGGGCGGGCGCGTTGGCCTGGATGCGCACGGCGGGGCGCTGGCCGCCGCTGATGCTCACGAGCCCGACGCCCGGGAGCTGGGAGAGCTTCTGGGCGATGCGCGTGTCCGCCAGGTCCTCCACCTGGGTGAGCGGCACGGTGTCGGAGGTGAGGGCCAGGGTGATGACCGGCGTGTCCGCGGGGTTCACCTTGTTGTAGATGGGCGGGTTGGGCAGGTCCTGGGGCAGCAGGTTGTTGGCGGCGTTGATGGCGGCCTGGACCTGCTGCTCGGCGATGTCCAGGCTCATCTCCAGGGTGAACTGGAGCGTGATGACGGATGCGCCGCTGGAGCTGGACGACGTCATCTGGTTCAGCCCGGGCATCTGACCGAACTGCCGCTCCAGCGGGGCCGTTACCCCGGAGGCCATCACGTCCGGGCTCGCGCCCGGCTGGAACGTGAGGACCTGGATGGTGGGGTAGTCCACCTCCGGCAGCGCGGAGACGGGCAGCAGGTGGTACGACAGCACGCCGCCCAGCAGCAGGGCCAGCATCAGCAGCGACGTGGCGATGGGCCGCAGGATGAAGGGTTCGGACATTCAGTGTCCCCCGTCGCCAGGACCCGCGCCGCCGTCGTTCGCGCCGGCCGCTCCGCTGCCGCCCACGCCGGGGCCGGAGGGCAGGGCGTGCTGGCGTCGGACGGCGACGCCGTTGGCGAGCTTGTCGGCGCCCTCCACGACCACCGACTCGCCCGGGCGCACGCCCTGGGTGAGGACCGTGTCGTCGACATCCGTCGGGCCGGTGGTCACCGGGCGGAGGCTGACGGTGTTGTCCGCCTGCACGACGTAGACGAACGAACCCTGCACGCCGTGCTGGAGGGCGGCGGTGGGCACGACGGTGGCGCCGCGCAGGGTGTCGATGCGCAGGCGTGCATTGACGAACTGCTGGGGAAACAGCCGCGAGTCGCGGTTGGGGAACGTCGCCTTGAGCCGCACGGTGCCGGTGTTGGGGTCGATCTGGTTGTCCAGCGTGAGCAGCGTGCCGGAGGCCAGCAGCTGCTGGCCGGCGCGGTCATAGGCCAGGACGAGCAGGGGTTCGTGCGCGTCCAGCTTCGCGAGGACCTGGGGCACGCGATCCTCCGGGATGGAGAAGATCACCGTGATGGGTTGCAGGGTGTTGACGATGACGATGCCGTTCGTGTCCGCGGCGTGGACGATGTTGCCGGGGTCCACGAGCCGCAGGCCGACACGGCCGGACACGGGGGACGTGATGCGCGTGTAGACCAGGTTGAGCTCGGCCGCGGCGACCGCGCCCTTGTCGGCCTTCACGATGCCCTGGTACTGGCGCACCAGGGCGCGCTGGGTGTCGAGCGTCTGCCGCGAGACGGAGTCGTCTTCCACCAGGGCGGTGTAGCGGCGCAGGTCGAGCCGCGCGTTCTCCAGCAGGGCCTGGTCGCGGACGAGCTGCCCCTGGACCTGCTCCAACTGGGTGAGGAAGGGCCGGGGGTCCAGCTCCGCCAGCAGGTCGCCTTCGTTGACCTGCTGCCCTTCCCGGAAGCCCACGCGCAGGAGCTGTCCGTCCACCCGCGAGTGCACCGTGACCGATGCGGTGGGCGTCACCGCGCCCAGCCCCACGATGAAGACGGGCACGTCGCGCGTCGTCGCTTGGACTGTCACCACGGGCTGTGGGCCCCGCGCCCCGCCGTCCGCGCCGCCTGCCGCGGCCCCCGCGGAGGGGTGGGACGAATCGCGTCGAGCGAAGAGCACGGCCCCGATGACGAGGCCCGCGAGGAGCAGGAACCAGCCCCAGGGGATGCGGCGGTGACGGGGCGGCGCCTGTTCCTCCACGGAGGTCGATGCGACCGCGTCACCGTCGGACGGAGTGCGCGGCGCCTCGGTGGGTGGACCCGGATCGGAAGGTGGGGGCGTGCTCATGCGGAGGGGCCGCCGTGTCGTCCCGGCGTGGAGGATCCCGTGGACCGGGGCCTCCAACGTGGGCCCGGGTGTGCCTTGCCTCAACCCGTCTGGAGGTAAGGGCTCCTGCCCTCCAGCGGACACGTCCCACGTGGGCGGAGGTGGGCGTCCGCCGAGATGCGAGGCGAGGTGTGCTCAACGCCAGACGTCGGCGTGTTCCCGGGCGAAGGCTTCGAAGGTGCGCGGTGCCCGGCCGGTGACGCGCAGCACGGTGTCCGTCACGCGATCCTCGGCCCCGTCTCGAAGGGTGACGTCCAGGCCCGCGAGCAGGTCCGCGTAGGACTCCGGCATGCCCGTCCCCTCCTGGATGTGCCGGCGCACCTCCTCCCGGCTCGCATGCACATGCCGGATGGGGCGGCCCGACACGCGGGACATCACCGCCGCGACGTCGTCGTAGCTCAGCGCCTGGGGGCCGGTGATGACGTGCGCGGTGTCATGGGAGGGCTCATCCGCGAGCGCCCGGACGCCGACCGCCGCGATGTCCGCCGCGTCCACGAACCCGACGCGCCCCTTGTCCGTGGAGGTCACCAGCGTGGCGTCGCGCCGGACGCTGGCCCCGTGCTGGTTCTGGGGGTTGGAGAAGTTCTGCATGAACCACGACGGTTGCAGCACGCTCCACTCCGGTGCGTGCTCGCGCACGAAGCGGTGCACCTGTCCCAGTCCCGGGCTTCCCTCCGCGATGGCGGAGGCGCTGAGCAGGACGATGCGCCGCACGCCCCTGGCCAGCGCGCGTTCGATGAACGGATTCATGAGGAGGGACGGGTTCACATTCAGCGGGGGTAGCAGCAGGTACATCCTGTCCACGCCGTCCACCGCGGGTTCGTGCGTGGTGGGGTCCGCCCAGTCGAAGCGGACATGGTCGGCGGAGGGGAACGGTGGTGTCGCGCTCCGCGTGGCGGTCCGCACCCGGAACCCTTCGGAGGCCAGTGCTTCCGCGATGGGCCGTCCCGTGTTGCCGGAGGCGCCGGTGACGAGGATGCGCGGCTTCATGCGAGCTCCTTGCCGAAGGTTCCCGACGGCGCGGCCAGGGGGTTCCAGTACTCGCGGTAGCGGACGATGCGCCCCTCGCGCAGGTGCAGGCGCATCACGTAGTCCTGTTCGTAGTGGAAGTGTGACGGCAGCAACGTCGCCGAGCCGTGGACCTCCATCCATCCAATGTTCGGGTCGGTGGTCGGGTAGCGCTGGACGTCCGTGAAGGCGAGCCCCCGGAAGCGCTGGATGATGGGCACGAAGTAGGCCCGGATGGCTTTGATGCCCTCCAGGCGGGCAGGCATGCCGAGCGAAGGGGCGTAGGGGAACTCAACGACGGCGTCGTCGGCGAACAGGCTCAACCAGCGTTCGATGTCCGTGCCGATGAGCGCGAGGTGCGCGTCCATCATGCGGGTCAGGTCGGAGGTGGGATTTGCAAGGTCCATGGGAAACTCCATCAACGGGGTGGACCTGGAATGTCACTGTCGCTATGGACGCTCAATGTCACTGCGTCCAAAAGAACTGTCAGAGCGTCCAGCGATGCCGGATGAAAAGACCGATGTGGTCTCCGATGTGCTGGAGACGCTGCGGTTCAAGACGCTGCTCTTCGGTCGCTTCGAAATGGGTGCGCCGTGGGCGCTGCGCCTGCCCCGCAAGGTCAATGCGTCCTTCTACGTGGTGGCGCGGGGAGGACTGCGCCTCCAGGTGGAGGGCGTAGCGCAACCGGTGTTCGTGTCCGCGGGTGACGTGGTGCTCCTGCCCCGCGCCACCGCCCATGTGCTGGATGACGGCACCCGGAAGGTTCCTCGCGACTTCATCTCCCCCGCGCAGCTCCGGGCCGCGTCGGGGACGACCGTCCGGCTGGGCGGGCCGGGCGCGACCACCACGTTGATCACCGGCTGCTTCCAGTTCGGCGTGGACCCCACGCACCCGTTGCTGCGGGCCTTCCCGCCCATCATCCACCTGTCCACGCAGGAGTCCGGCAGGGCACCGCTGCTCGCCGCCACCGTGCAGCTCCTCTCCGCGGAGACCGCCGATCCAGGGCCTGGGAGCGCCCTCGTGGTCGGCCGTCTGGCGGACGTGCTGCTGGTGCAGGCGATGCGGGCCCAGGCGCGGCTCGCGCAGCCGGGGACGGCGGGGTGGAAGGCGCTGGCGGATCCGGCCATCGGGAACGCGCTGGCCCTGATGCACGAACAGCCCGGAGCCCCCTGGACGGTGGAGCGGTTGGCCTCGGCGGTGGGCCTGTCGCGCTCCGGGTTCGCCGCGCGCTTCCATGCGCTGGTGGGGGAGACGCCCCTGCACTACCTGTCGAACTGGCGGATGACCCGCTCCGCGCGGTGGCTGCACGAATCCGACGACAGCCTGGAGGTCATCGCGGAACGCGCGGGCTACGAAAGTGCTCCCGCCTTCAGCAAGGCCTTCAAGCGCCGCTGGGGCGTGGGCCCCGGGGCGTATCGCCGGACGCCCACGCTGCGTGAAACATCCCTGCCTTCGATTGACACATAGGTCTTTAAATCAAGATAATCTGGAAATACCTCCTTTCTCTTCAGGAGCCTTCCAGCATGCATGCAGGTCTCAAGCGGTTCGTCGTCTCCCTCACCACTTCACTGGCCGCGGTGTCCACGGTGTGTGCCGCGTCCGCCTTCGCGGCGGTTCCGCTGACGGGCGTGTACCGGGGCGAGGTGTATTCGCAGCCGAACACCGTGAACGCGTACTCCACCTGGCTGGGCTACGACGTGAAGATGGGCCAGGGGCATCAGGCCAAGGACAGCTGGGGCAACATCGAGAACCCGGGCTGGCAGTTGGGTGCGTGGCGCACCTGGGTGAAGGCGAAGGCGGGCCGGCGGTTCAACTATTCGGTGGCCATGTACCCCAGCGGGCAGGGCAACCTCGCGTCGTGCGCGGCGGGTGCGTACGACCAGCGCTTCAAGAACCTGGCGTCGAACCTGGTGGCGTACGAGCTCCAGGGCACCATCCTCCGGTTGGGCTGGGAGTTCAGTGGCAACTGGATGCCCTGGTACTCGGGCAATGGGCAGCAGGCGAACTTCGCGGGCTGTTTCCGTCGCATCGTGACGGCCATGCGCACGCAGCAGCCGAACGCCGGGTTCGAGTTCGACTGGAATCCCAACTACGACATCTCCGCGGCGGACCTGGCGGCGACGTATCCGGGGGATGCGTACGTCGACTACATCGGGTTGGACATGTACGACCAGGGCTGGAACGGGTCCTATCCGATTCCTGCGGGCTGCACCGGTTCGTGCGCGCTCACGCGCTGGCAGTCAATCTGGAACAGCCAGTTCGGTCCGGCGCTGACGAAGTTCAAGAACTTCGCCCAGTCCCATGGCAAGCGGTTGTCGGTGCCGGAGTGGGGCGTGAACGACGGCGCCACGATGGGGGGCGGTGACGACACGTACTACGTGCAGCAGATGCTGGCGTTCATCTTCAACCCGGCGAACAACGTGGGCTACCACTCGTACTTCGACATCCAGGCGAGCGACGGCCACCACCAGTTGTCCAACGCGGACAACACCGGCGGCAACACCTTCGTCACCGAGTTCCCCAACGCCGCCGCGGTCTTCAAGAATTACTACGCGGGCCTGTCGCAGCCGGCGCAGTGGTCCAGCACGAAGGCGACGGTGAGCCCCACGTCGGTGGCGCGAGGCCAGTCGTTCAACGTGACGGGCACGGTCACGTCGCTCTCCGCGCAGACGGTGGTGGTGAAGTATGAGATCCGCAACGCGTCCACCACGGCGCTGGTGACGGACCGCTCATACACGGCGCAGGCCTTCACGGCGGGGCAGATGCGCAACTACACGTCCGCGTTCATCATCCCCACGTCGCTGAGCGCGGGCACCTACCGCGTGGACACGCTGGTGTTCACGGCGGACTGGACCCAGACGCTGCTGTACCGCAACGACACGACGTTCACCGCGAACTGAGCCGGTGACCCAGGGACCGCTGGAGGATGCAGCCGCCGGCGGTCCAGGGCAATGTCAATCGTGCTATGCTGGCGTCATGCCGCCAATGTGTGTGGGGGCGTGAAAGGGCGCTCGCGTGCTCGCGGTCACTGGCATGGGGATGGTGTCAGCGCTGGGCCTGGGCGTGGAGGGCAGTTGCGCCGCCAGCCGCGCGGGCATCCTGCGCATTTCGCCCCTGGACGAGGTCTCCGTCTATGACGAGTCGGCCCAGCAGACGGAGCCCGCCCGCGGGCACACGATTCCCATGGTGTCGGAGGGGTTCACGGGGCTCGGTCGGCTGACCGCGCTGGCGTGCGCGGGGCTGAGGGACCTGGCTCGGCATACCCCCTGGGAGGGATTGTCGCGCTGCGGGCTCTACCTCGCGCTGTCCAATGACTTCCATCGGAGGTTGCTCGCTGTACAAGAAGTGAATAGGTACAACGGGAGTTGGAAATGTCCTCGTCCCCCGGTGCGGGAGTGAACACATATTTCATGCTGATGAGCGATGTGCTTGATGGGTACTGCGCCATCTTCAAGAGGCCGGAGGGCATGCGCGACATCCACAAGCCCGGCCTCGGAGTGCGCATGGGGGATGCCTACCCGCCTGGGTTGCGCTTCCAGATGGCCAAGGAGGAGAAGGGGTTGAAGATTGCCGACATCATCCCCAATGCACTCGGTTATCTCATGGTCTCATCGAGGATGAAGGGGCTTCTGGAGCAACATGCTGGGATTGAGATTGAATTTCTTCCTTTTACGCTCCTCAATCACCGTGGGCGCGTTGCCCGCGAGGACTGCTTCATCGCCAATCTCATTGGAACCCAGGATTGCGTGGACATGGCTCGAAGCGAAGGCGATGCGAGTGAGTTCAATCCCCGTCGCCTCGTGTTCGTGAGGCGCCTCGCCCTGGATGAGAACAAGGTCGCACCCGAGGCCAAGCTCTTTCGCACGACGACGGTGCCGTCCATTCCCATCGTTCGCGGAGATCTCAAGGACCTCTTCGAGAAGGAGGGCGTCACGGGGCCGACCTTCTATCCCATGGGCGCCGAAGTGGCCTTGACTCCATGAGTCACGACTACGTCGAGATCGCGCGCCACAATCAATCCCTGCTCCTCGCTGAAACGCTGGAAGCCCTCGCGCACTCCCAGGAGCCGCCGGCCGAACTCTTCTCGAACGCCGCCGTGTGCTACCGGGTGCTGGCGCTCTGCACCCTGCTTCAAGATGCGGACATGGAAGGCTTCGCCAACCTCCTCTGCAAGGCCGGGCAGGCACGACTCGCCTTCCTGGAGCGTGCCGCGCAAGGGGCACAGCGCTACGCGCCGGGTTTCTTGATCGCCAGTGACACCTGTGGCTTCAGTGACGCGCTGGCTTCGGGTGACCTGGACACGGCTCGCGCCATCGCCCGACTCTCCCCTGTGCGACATGCCCAGGACCTGGAATACGAGGAGGATTTTCTCTTCTCCCGCTTCCTGCACCTCTGGGTGCTCGCTCCCCGTGACATCGCTGGATTGGAACTGGCGCTGGAGCGCTGGGCGTCCGTGGTGGAAGAGGGCGACCCGGACATGCGATTGCACGTCTGCCGTGAGCTGATGGAGAAGAACCCGGACCGCTTCTCCCAGGCGATCCAGTCGCTCGTGACCGAGCGCAGGCGTGAGTATCGCGCCTATCGCAAGCAGCTCGACTTCGACGAGGAGGTCGCGGCGACGACGGGGAAGGTCTACCTCGACGGACTGGCGCTCCTGCGGCTCGCCGAACTGGAAGGACTGGGGCCCCTGCCTGCATTCGAGATGCTCCCCGAACTCGCGAGAATCCCTCTGGGAACACCGCTGCCTGGGCCGCAGGCCTGGCGGGCGGGATGAGTCTCAGTTCGGAAACGACACGGCCTGCTCCAGGCCCTCGCTCCATTCCAGCAGGCAGGATGCGTCCACCAGGAACGTGACCTCGATGCGGTTGCTCGGGCAGGAGTAGTAGAGGGTGAAGGCAGGCTTCCAGAGGCTGGCGCTCGTGTCGGTGCGGTGCGCGACTTCGAAGGTGAGGGTAACGTCGCGCCAGTCCAGGTTCACGCTGAACTCCTCCTGGTCGACCTGCCATTGTCGGAGGGCCCGGAGCAGGGCGTTGAAGCGCTCTCGGGGCACGACGACCTGTGGCAGTCGGATGTCGAAGTCGTCGACCACTTCGTCGAACTTGGAGACATCCCTGCGGAACGCAGTTCCCGTGCTTCGCAACTCCAGGAGCAGGCAGGGTTCTCCATCGAGAACCATGCTCCGGCGGATGCTCCCCACCAGGGCTTTGTAGCCAGCGTTCGAGGGAAGGCGGAAGTTCATGGGCACGTGCGTGCCGTGACGATCCTCACGGAGCGGGACTGACGGGCGTCACCAGCACGCGCACCGCTTCGACGACCGACCGGCGTCGCCTGCGGAGCTCCGCCGGGCTCGGCGTCGTGGGGCCGGCACAATAGGAGCGCGGGAAGGACCAGGTCTTGGCGAGCGCCAGCAACTCGTCCGCCGCGAAGTGCTTCGTGACCGTGCCCTCGCGCTGGGCCCGGGTGATGGCCTCGCTGCCAGTGCTGCGGGCGCAGCGCTCCGGACACATCATCCGGGTGTCGTCCGTGGGTGGCGGCCTCTCCACGCCGGGGCTGGGGGCGTACCAGGCCGCGAAGTCGCGCTACCAGAGGTTGCGCCCGTCCAGGAACACCACGCGCACGGCGTCCAGGTTGAAGTCGTCGAACAGCCGCGAGTTGAGGCCCACCTTGAACCTGCCGGGTACGGCGGCGCCGTTCTCCCAGGCGGGCGTGTCCGTCCACGTGCCGCAACCACAGACCTGGCAGTGGTGGTGGGCGACGGGCGCGTTGCGGTCGTACGTGCCCACCTGCTCGCGGCTCGTGAACTTCACCTGCTCCGGGTCGTAGTAGGCCCAGAGCGGACCCCGCTTCGAGCAGAACGTGCAGTTGCAGCGGGTGACCTCCTTCGGTGGCGCCGTGACCTCGAACCGCGTCGCGCCGCAGTGACAGCTTCCCTTCAGGGGCGTGGTTTCGCTCATCCCTCCATCATCCAGAAGCGAGCCCGCGCGGGGAGCGTGGGGTGGCCACTCTGTCCGTGCTTTGACGCTCGGCGCCCGGCGTCCGTCCGCCTTGACAGGGGCGGGGGGGCTGATGAGGATGCAAGTCATTATCAACTTGGAATCAGGAAGCCGGGACGTCGGGTGCCCACGATGCTGAGTCTCGCGGCGCTGGCGTTCTGCGTGTCGGCGGTGGCGGGGTTGGGGGCGGGGCTCCGTGCGCGGTGGTTCGCGGCGGTGCCGGGGCTCGCTTGCGTGGCGTGCTGCCTGAGGGGCTTCGGTCCGGTGGCGGGGTTGCTGGTGCTGGCGGTGCTCGCGATGACGGCGGCCTCGGTGCTGGTGCTGCTGCTGGCGCCCCGGCCCGCGCGGGCCCGCACCGTCGCGTGGGTGAGCGGGGCGGTGGGGCTTCTGCCCGTGGTGCTGACGGGCTTCGGTTCATGAACGCGCTTCGTGAGGACAGGGCCGCGAACCACTCCGCCGCGCGGACGCTGGCGACCGTGGTGGGGGCGCCGCTCGCGGCGTTCGCGGTGGGCGCGGCGGTGATGGCGTTGCTTCCGGTGTCGGGGCCGTTGGCGTTCGCGGTGGGCTTCCACGCGGTGCTGCCCGTGTGGGTGGGGCTCGCGTGCACGCTGCCCCTGGCGAGGAATGGCCGGGTGGCCTGGGGCGTGTGTCTGGCGGTGGTGGTGCTGGTGGCGCTCGTGCTGGCCGTTCGGGGGTCGGGATGAAGCTGTCGCCTCGCACCTTCCGCATCCAGTTCGACCTGCACGCGTGGGCGGGCGTCATCGCCAGCCTCTTCCTGTTCGTCATCTTCTTCTGCGGCATCTTCGCGATGTACCGCGAGGACCTGGAGCTCTGGCAGGAGCCCGCGCTCCACGTCGCTCCGCCTTCGGAGGCTCCGCCGTCCTTCGACGGGATGCTCGCGCGGGTGAAGGAGCATGCGGCGCTGCCCGTGGGCTCGCACGTGGGCCTGCTCGCGCACGAGGACACGCGGTACATCACCGCGTACCTCTTCGAGCCGTCGGGGCTGCGCGTGCTGTGGTTGGACCCCGTCACCGGCACCGCGCTGCCGGAGCGCAGCCGCCTGGCCAGTGAGCTGTACTGGATGCACTTCTTCTACCGCGTGCCGTGGGGCATGGAGTTCACGGGCGTCGTGGCCGTCGCGCTGCTCGTGGCGCTGGTGAGCGGCCTGTGGATCCACCTGAAGGACCTGCGCGCGCAGTGGTGGCGCTTCCGGCCCGCCGCGAAGCCGCGCTTCTCCGCGTCGGATGCGCACAAGGTGCTGGGCGTCTTCGGGCTGCCGTTCACCGCGATGCTCGCGTGGTCGGGCGCGGTGATGTGTCTGTCGGGGCTGGCCGCGCAGGGCTACGGCTCGACCGTGTATCGGGGGCAGGCGGACCGGGTGACGCGGCTTCGCGGACACGAGCAGCCGCTGCGTGAGGCCGCGGGACGCGAGGCGCCCATGCTGTCGGTGGACTCTGTCGTGGCACGTGCCCGCCAGTCGGTCCCTGGCGCGGAGGGCGTTCCCCGCTACGTGGAGCTGCATCACTTCGGAGACGCCCGGGCCTGGGCTGGCGTGTATTTCCAGCTCGCACCCCTGGGGCCGGACCACTTCGCCCATGTGGACGGGGTGAGTGGCGAGACGTTCGGGTCCAGCGTCGCGTCCCGTACGCCGGCCTTCACCTTCGAGCGGCTCCTCTTCGACCTGCATGCCGGCCGGTTCGCGGAGGCGCTGATGAAGCCGCTCTACGCGCTGCTCGCGCTGGCGATGTGCGCGGTGCTCGTCACGGGCAACCTCGTGTGGTTGGAGCGGCGGGACCCCTCTCGCAAGCACCGGGGCAACCGGGTGTTGGAGCGGCTGACGGTGGGTGTGCCGTCGGGGCTCGCCTTCGGGACGGCGGTCTACTTCGCCGCGAACCGCGTGCTGCCGTGGGCAATGGCCCGGCGGGCGGATTGGGAGTTCGGCCTGTACCTGGGGGCGTGGGCGCTCGCGGTCGTCGTCGCGCTCGTGCCGCGGGGTGCGCCCCGTCAGGTGGCCAGCGTGCTGTGTGCGATGGCCGCGGTGCTGTTCGGCGGGGTGGTAATGGGCGACGTGGCGCTCCGCGACGTGAACCTGTTCACGGCGCTGGCGCGGGGACTGCCCCCGGTGTTCCTGGCGGAGCTGCTGCTGTGCTGCATGGCGCTGTGCTGCGGAGGGCTCGCCTGGGGGCTGCGCAGGCGGCGGACGGTGGAGGCTCTTCCGGGCGGTGATTCTCCGGAAGGCCCTCTCGTCAAAGCGTGACGGCTGCCCAGTGTCGCCGACGCAGGCGGCTGCCCGGTGGTGACGGACGGTGGAGGCTCTTCCGGAGAGATGCTTTGGAAAGGCGCCTCGTCAAAGCATGACGGCTGACCGGTGGCCGCGGACGGTGGAGGCCCTTCCGGGGATGACGCTTCGGAAGGGCTCCTCGTCAACGCGTGACGACTACCAGGTGTAGCCGACGTTGGCGGACGCACGACGGCGCTCGCCGTAGAAGCAGGCCGACGCGGAGCTGCACGAGGACACGTAGGTCTTGTCTCCGACGTTGGAGGCGTTGAGGGCCGCCTTCCACGGGCCGTGCTCGTAGTGCACGCCGACGTCCACCAGCGTGAAGCCCGGCACCTCCAGCGTGTTCTCGCGGTCCGCGTAGGACGCTCCCACGCCACGCACGCCCGCCGCCGCGCCGAAGCCTCGCAGCGCGCCTTCCTGGAAGGTGTAGTCCAGCCACAGCGACGCCATCGCCTCCGGCACGCCCACCGGACGCTTGCCGAGCTCCAGCTCCGCGCCCTCCGTGATCTCAAGCGAATACAACGACGCGGAGCCGATGAGGCTCAGGCCGCGCAGCAGCGTGGCGTTGGCCTCCACCTCGAAGCCGCGCGAGCGCACCTCGCCAATCTGGAGCTGGTTGAAGGCGCCGTCGGTGGTGACGAAGTTCTGGCGCTTCAACTCGAAGAGCGACAGGCCCACCATCAGGCGCGTGTTCTCCGGCTGGAACTTCACGCCCGCCTCCAACTGCTGCCCCGTCTCCGGCTCGAACAGCGAGCCATCCGACTTCGTGCCAGCCACCGGGTTGAAGGACCGCGAGATGCTCACGTACGGCGCGACGCCCAGGTCGAAGCGGTAGAGCAGGCCCGCGCGGCCGCTCAGCGCGCTCTCGCTACCGTCGTAGCTGGCCGTGGGCGTCAGCGCGTTGTCCACGTCCAGGCCCACCCAGTCGTGGCGCCCGCTCACCACGAGGTCCAGGTGCTCGCCGAAGCGCACCTGGTCCTGGAGGTAGACGCCCAGTTGGTCCTGTGTGGAGCGGTTGTCCGTGTAGCGCGTCGTGGTGGGCGCGTAGTCGCCGCGCACGGGGTTGAGCAGGTCCAACGGCGCGCCCGCCTCGTAGCCCTGCTCGTCGTCCAGCCGGTAGTGCTTGTAGTCCACGCCAGCCAGCACCGTGTGGTGCACGGGGCCGGTGGTGAAGCGCGCCTCGCCCTGGGTGTCCACGGAGAAGAGGTTCGCGCTCGGCAGCGTCACGAAGTTGCCGCGCGCCAGCTGCGCGTCCGCCGGGTCGCCCGCGTAGCCCACGCCATAGAGCGTCTTGAAGTCCAGGTCCAGCAGGGCGTAGCGCAGGTTCTGGCGCACCGTGAAGGTGTCGTCGAAGCGGTGCGCGAACTCATAGCCCCACCAGCGCTGGTCGCGCTTGAAACGGTCCAGGCTCTTGTCGCTGGTGTAGAAGTCGGTGGGGATGCGGCCATACGGCGCGTCCACCACGGTGCCCACGTAGGGCAGGAAGTTCTGCCCCCGGGTGCGGTCCGCCAGCAGGCTCGCGTAGAGCGTCAGCGACGTGCGCTCCGTGGGCGCCCAGGTGAGCGCCGGTGCCAGGAACAGCCGGTTGTTGTCGATGTCGTCCACCTGCGTGCCGCCGCCGCGCGCCAGCGCCGTCACCCGGTAGCGCCAGTGGTTGCCCGCGTCGATGGCGCCGCCCAGGTCCACGCCCGCGTAGCCGTTGGCGAACGCGTTGACCCCCACCTCCACGTGGCGCACCGGCCCATCCGTGGGCGGACGCTTGCCCACCATGTTGAGCAGGCCGCCCGGCGACGTGCCGCCGTAGAGCACCGACGACGGGCCGCGCACCGCCTCCACGCGCTCCAGGCCGAACGTTTCGATGCGCCAGGTGGCGAAGCTGCTGGAGTACAACTGGAGCCCGTCCAGGAAGTAGCCGCCCTCCTGCGACGAGAAGCCCCGGATGAGGAACCAGTCGTTGCGCGAATCCGCGCCGAAGGTCTCCGAGCGCACGCCGGGCGTGTACCGCGTGGCCTCCACCACGGACTGCACCTGCTGCGCGTCCATCTGCGCCCGCCCCACCACCGACACCGACTGCGGCGTCTCCAGCAGCGACGTGTCCGTCTTCGTGCCACTGCCGCTGCGCCGCGCGGTGAAGCCCTTCACCGGCCCGTTGGCGCGCTCCCGCTCCGCCTCCACGTTCACGGTGGGCAGGGTGAAGGTCTCCTCCGGATCCGTGGAGGCCGCCGGCGCCGGGGCAGGCGCCTCCGACGGGGGCACGACGGGGGACGACTCCGTGGGCGCCGGAGACTCCGACGGCACGACGGGCTCCTGGGCCAGGGCCGACGAGGACAGGACGACCGAGGCGCCGAGCAGCGCTCCCGGGACGAGGAGGCGCGAGCGGCTTCGAGACAGGATGGGCATGTTGAGAATGATTTGCGAAATCAAGGGGAGAGCCCGCCGCGTAACACGGCCCCCGTTGACGCGGCAAGGCGGGAGTGGCGCGGGAAGGCGTTGACGCCCTCCCGGTCCTTCCCGCCGCCACACCGCCTGTCTGTGTTTGGCGCCCCGGGTGGGTTGCTACCCCGGAGCGCTTCAGCCCGCTGGGGGCGTCAACGACTCAGGCGCGCTCGACGCGGATGCGCGCGGGCAGGCCGTTGAGGCTGTCCTCTTCCTCGGTGCCCTTGAGGCCTTCGGGGCCCACGTGGATCTCCGAGGCCAGCGTCTCGCGAGACACCTCCTCGCGGGCCGCGTCGACGACGCGCTTCACCTGCTCATCGCCGTCCACCCAGAGGCGGATGCGGTCGGCGTAGCCCAGGTTCAGGTCCTTGCGGGCGCCCTGCACGCGCGCCAGCAGCTCGCGCACCAGGCCCTCGTCTTCCAGCGCCGGGGTGAGCTGGGTGTGGATCACGACCACGCCCACGCCCGAGCCCGCGGCGGCGTAGCCGGGCTGCGCCTCCACCAGCGTCTCCAGCTCCTCGGCCGGGAAGACCATGTCCTCGCCGCCCACGTTGAGGGCCACCTTGCCCGTCTGGAGCAGCTCATGGTGCAGCGCGCGGCCGTCGCCGGAGTCGAACGCCTTGCGCACCGGCGCGAGCTTGGGACCCAGACGGCTGCCCATGGCGCGCAGGTTGGGACGCACGCGGTAGCGCACCACGTCGGCCTCCGGGCTGCCCGGCTCCACCAGCTTCACGGTGTGCACGTTCAGCTCGTCGGAGATGAGCTCCTGGTACACGGCCACGCGCTCGGACAGCTCGCGGCGCGACAGGATGACGTCCGCGCGGGACAGCGGCTGGCGCACCTTGAGCTTGTTGTCCGTGCGCACCTTGAGGCCCAGCGACACCAGCTCGCGCACGGCGCCCATCTCCGCGGCCAGCCCCTCGTCGATGAGGCTTGCGTCCACGTCCGGGAAGCGCGCCAGGTGCACGCTCTCCGGCTGCGTGGACGGCCACGGCTTCACCACCAGGTTGCCCCACATCTCGTCGGTGAAGAACGGGATGAAGGGCGCGGACAGCGCGGTGATGGTGGTGAGCGCTTCGTACAGCGTGAAGTACGCGTCCTGCTTGTCCTGTGCGAAGCCCGGCGCCCAGAAGCGCGACCGGCTGCGGCGCAGGTACCAGTTGGACAGCGCGTCCACCAACGCCACCATCCGCTGGGCCGCGTCGTACACCTGATACGTGTCCAGCGACTTCGCCACGTCGCGCAGGGTGAGCTGCACCTCGGAGAGGATCCACCGGTCCAGCACGGTGCGGTCCTTCACCGGGCGCCAGCCCTCGCTCTTGCGGATGGCAATCCACGGCGCTTCCTTCGCGCCCGCGTTGCCCTTGGCCGGGTTGAAGCCGTCGATGTTCGCGTAGATGGTGAAGAACGAGTAGACGTTGCGCAGCTTGACCTGGAAGTCCTTCTGCAACAGCCGCACGTTCGCCAGCGAGTGGCGCGTGTTGGACCAGGTGGGGCTAGCGCCTGCAGCTCCGCCGGCGCGAGCAACACCACGCGGCGCTTGAGCTTCTTGTGCACCTTCACCGTCACGGTGACGGCGGTGCCCGGCCGGTCCGAGCGGAAGAGCTGCACGCGGGCGCCCTCCTGCGTGTCCAGGCCCTCCAGGTCCTCGCGCGCGATGAGCGCCACGCCGGGCTCCGCGGGGACGCCGGCCTCCGTGGCGGTGAGCACCGCGAAGTCCATGCGCACCTCGTCCAGGATGATCTCCGGCGGGGTGTAGTTGCCCTTGGACTTGGACTCCTTCTTGCCCTCCTTGTCGGAGACGTGCCCCAGCACGATGCAGCTCTTGTACGGCATGGGCCACTCGCGCTTCGGCGTCAGGCCCATGCGCTTCTGGGTCTCCTCGTCGAAGAGCAGCGTGCTGACCATCAGCAGCGAATAGAACCAGCCGCGCGTCTGGTCGATGGCCTCCGAGATGAAGTCCGCCGGGAACGCGCGGTTGAAGGTCTCCTTCGAGCCCTCCGCGTGCGGGAAGCCCCACTGCGCGAAGGGCATGCAGCCGGAGTCGAACCACACGTCCACGACTTCGGGGACGCGCTGGAACTTCCCGCTGGCGCCGGCCTTCTCGTAGGTGACCTTGTCGATCCACGGCTTGTGGACCAGCAGGTGCTCCGCGTTGGACTCGTGCGGCTTGCCGGCGAGGAACGCCTTCAGCTCCGCCTCCACGGCGGCCACGTTGTTGCCCGGCTTCTGGCGCAGCTCCGCGATGGATGGTTGTTGGCCTTGGCCTGCTCGATGACCGACGTGGTGCGGATGTACCAGGCGGGACGGGCGTACTGGATGAGCGGGTCCTCGTCCGCGCGCCAGCAGAAGGGGTACTCGTGGCGGTACTGCTCCGTGTGGATGAGCAGCCCGCGCTCCTTCAGGTTGCGCTGGAGGTCCTTGTCCGCGTCCTTCACGAAGCGGCCGGTGACGAGCGGGACCTCTTCGGAGAACGTGCCGTCCGGCTTCACCGCGCAGCGCATCTCCAGCGCGTCCGGGTTCTTGAAGCGCAGCCGGTCCTTGCGGAAGGCGTCGTAGTCGTCCTCACCGAAGGCGGGCGCCGTGTGCACGATGCCCGTTCCGCTGTCGAGCGTGACGAAGTCCGCGGCCAGCACGCGCCAGCCCACGGAGTCCTCGCCGCCGTCCTTGAGGGGCAGCGTCGCGTCCGCGTCCTTGGCGAAGTAGGTGTCGAAGGGCGGCGTGTAGCGCTTGCCGACCAGCTCCCTGCCCTTCTGCGTGGACAGCACGGGCAGGTCCTTCTTGAGCTTCTTCGCCAGCTCCTCGCGCAGCGCGGCGGCGATGATGAGCTTGCGGTCCCCGGCGTCCACGGTGACGTAGTCCACCGACGGGTTGACGGCCGCGTACATGTTGGACGGCAGCGTCCAGGGCGTCGTCGTCCAGATGAGCAGCGCCGTGTCCGGAGCCTCGCGCAGCGGGAAGGCCACGTAGACGCTGGGGTCGTCCACCGTCTTGTAGCCCAGGCCCACTTCCGCGGCGGACAGCGCGGTGCCGCCGCGCGGCCACCACCACACCACCTTGTGGCCCTGGTACAGCAGGCCCTTCTTGAACAGCTCGGAGAGCGCCCACCACACGCTCTGCACGAAGCCCCGGTGGTAGGTGACGTAGGCCTCGTTCAGGTCCACCCAGAAGCCGATGCGCTGGGTGAGCCGCTCCCACTCGGCCGTGTAGCGGAAGACGGACTCGATGCAGCGCTCGGTGAAGGGCTCGACGCCGTAGCGTTCGATCTCCGCCTTGCCGTGGATGCGCAGCTCCTTCTCGACCTCCACCTCCACCGGCAGGCCGTGCGTGTCCCAGCCCGCCTTGCGCGGCACGTAGTGGCCCCGCATCGTCTGGTAGCGGGGGAACAGGTCCTTGATGACGCGCGTGAGGACGTGGCCGTTGTGGGGCAGGCCGTTCGCGGTGGGCGGCCCTTCGTAGAAGACGAAGCTCTTGGCCCCTTCGTTCGCCTTGAGCGATTTCTCGAAGATGCCGCGTTCCTTCCAGAAGGCCAGGACGCGGCGCTCCTCGGCCGGGAAGTCCATCTCCACGGGGACCGCGTCGAACAGGGATACCACCGGACAGGCCCGCTGGCAGTGAATCCGGGCCCTTGGGGCCTGCCCCGACCTGGGGTGGACAAATCAGCTTTTACTGAAATTCATGTAATCCGGGGTGGACTGGTGGCACCTTGCCCGCTTCCCGGGCAGCCCCTGGAGGTCCCCACGTGATGCATGTCCCCCGTCGCACCCCCTCTTCCTTCCCGTCCGCGCTGGCGCTCCTGGCGACGCTGGTGCTGTGCCTGGGCTCGAGCCCGGCGCGGGCGCAGGTGTCCCGGACGCTGAGCACGCCGGGTCCCACGGCGCAGGCGCAGAAGGTCTACAACCTGCTGACGGACCTGGAGAACAACAGCCGCAACGGTGGGACGAAGCAGACCATCATGGGGCAGCACTGCGAGGCCCAGAAGGAGTCCTACGCGGGCGAATACTGGGTGAAGGTGGGAGACATCTCCGGCCGGCGTCCGGGCTTCGTGGAGTTCGACTTCGGGCCGGGCAACTACCGCGCGACCTACAGCGAGCCGTACGTGGACTACGCGGTGGGCTTCGCGCGCGACCGGTTCATCTACGGCGAGGGCATCGTCGGCTTCAGCTTCCACCAGTCCTATCCGGGCGCGTCGGTGAAGAGCTGGCCGAACACGTTCCGGCAGTCGTGGATGGATTACAACTGGATGGGCCGGGTCATCAACTGGCAGGCCAACACGGCGGAGTACCAGGCGCTGCTGCGCGACCTGTCCTTCGCGGCGGACAAGCTCACGATTCTCAGGGACGCGGGCGTGCCGGTGCTGTTCCGCCCCTTCCACGAGATGAACAAGAAGGGGAGCGCGTCGCCGTTCTGGTGGGCGAACCAGGATCCGTACCAGTACAAGCAGCTCTGGAACATCGCGCACGACTACCTGGTGAAGACGCGCGGGCTGAAGAACCTCATCTTCGTCTGGTCGCCGTATGAGTGGGACGGGACGTACGGCGGGGACGCGGCGGCCTACTACCCGGGCAGCGACCGCGTGGACGTGGTGGCGGTAGACATCTACCACGGCAATCCCTACTTCCCGGCCCAGTTCTACACGGGGCTCGGGGGCTACAACAAACCGCGCATGGTGGCGGAGACGGACAAGCTGCCGGTGCGCTGGGGGGACAGCCGCTACGGGACGGTGTCGGAGCTCGACGCCCGTCCGTGGGCCATCTACTCCGTGTGGGGTGATTCGCTCGTCTACAACCTGGGCACGACGAGCCCGAACGACTGGAACGTGTCCAGCAACCACAAGGCCATCAAGGACACGTATGGGTATTACGGGACGTACTGGCGGGTGCTGACCGGCGGCAGCAACGCGACCTACAACTGGGGCGCGTTGCGCTGAGGGGCCAGCGTCACCAACTCGTGGGGCGGTAGTCCTTGAAGAAGTTGCCCCAGACGAACTCGTTCGTGTTGATGGCGGTGATGATGGGGTCGACGATGCGCGCGGCCCCGTCCACGATGTCCAGCGGGGGCTGGAAGTCCAGCTCCTGCACCTTGCGCTCGGCGTGGAGGATGGGGTCCTCGTCCGTCACCCAGCCGGTGTCCGCCGCGTTCATGAAGATGCCGTCCCGGGCGTAGTCCGCCGCGGAGGTGAGCGTCATCATGTTGAGCGCGGCCTTGGCCATGTTGGTGTGCGGGTGCTTGTCCGTCTTGGTCCCGCGCGAGAAGCTGCCCTCCATCGCGGACACGTTGACGATGTGGCCCGGCTGCGAGCGGTCGCGCATCATCAGCGGCTTGAGCTTGCCCACGAGGATGAAGGGCGCCACCGCGTTGATGAGGTGCACCTCCAGCATCTCCGCGGTCTGCACCTCCGACAGCTTCAGGCGCCAGGAGTTCGTCGTGCGCAGGTCCACCTGCTGGAGGTCCGCGTCCAGCCGGCCCTGCGGGAAGAGCGCCTGCGTGTCGGGCTCCTGCTCCATCGCGTAGGGCAAGAGCGACAGCGCCGCCGACGAGTGGATGCCCATGGCCGGGTCGCTGCTGCGCCACGTGGTGGCCGACAGCGCCGTGCTCACCTCCGTGTCACCCGCGCCCAGCACGTTGCCCGAGGCTCCGGAGACGCCCGGGTTGAGGGCGGGCCGCAGCGCCGCGATGCAGGCATGGTGGCCGGCGAGCAGCGGGCGCACCTCCTGGGGCAGGGTGTTCGCGTCGCGCAGCTCACCCTCCAGCAGGTGCCGGTAGAAGCCCGGCGGCCGGCGCACCGTCTGCGCGGCGTTGTTGATGAGGATGTCCAGCTTCGCGTGCGTCTCTTCGATGTGGCGCGCGAACAGCTCCACGCTGGGCGCGTGGCGCAGGTCCAGGCCGTGCACGTGCAGCCGGTGGGACCAGTCCGTGAAGTCCGGCTCGCGCGCGTAGCGCAGCACCGCGTCCTGCGGGAAGCGCGTGGTGGCGATGACCGTCGCGCCCGAGCGCAGCAGCATCAGCGACGCCTGGAAGCCGATCTTCACGCGGGCTCCGGTGATGAGCGCCACCTTGCCCTGGAGCTGCGCGCGCTGCGTGCGGCGCGAGTAGTTGAAGTCCCCGCACGCGCTGCACAGCATGTCGTAGAAGAAGTGCAGCTTGCGGTACTCCGCCTTGCACACGTAGCACTTGCGCGGCTCCTCCAGCACGCGCTCCTCGGTCTGCGTGGGCGGCGGCGGGGGCAGCATCGGCAGGGTGAGCACGGGCGCGCGGCGCAGCGCGCGGATCTCCGTGTTGGCGCGCACGACGCGGTCCTTCTCGCGCTTCTCCACCTTGCGCTCGCGCTTGAGCGTGTTGAGCAGCTTCGACTTGGCGGCCTTGTCCGGGTGCACCAGCCGGCCGGCGGCGGCGAGCAGGCCGTGGTGGTCCTCTTCCGGGAGGCGGGTGAGCAGGATGCGGTGCTCGGTCAGCGTCCGCAGCAGGTCGATGGCGCGGCGCACTTCCTCCACGCTGGGGGTGGGAGGCGTGGGGACGTCCTGCGGCTGCGGCGGCGGGGAGGTGTTGACGAGTTGATTCATCGCCCCGCGTGCTTACCCTCCCGGACGCTCCAGGGGAAGGCGGGCCCGCAAGGGGCTCGGTGGGTGGGCGGGGCGCCGGGCGTCCAGGCTCCCGGGCCTGGACCTGCACGGGCCCTGCGCCCGAGGGCGCTTCAGCCCAGGCCCAGCCGGGGCAGCGTCACTTCCCGCACCCGGGCAATCCGGAAGCGGTAGAGGAACGCATCCGCGAAGTAGTGCGCGAGCACCACCGCGTTGGTCGCGATGACGCCCAGCGACCACAGGGGCTGCTGCCGCAGGAAGAAGTTCGTGGCCGCGTTCCCGGTGGCGCCGTCCACCAGCGTCACGAAGGGGCTGTTGACGAGGCCCACCAGGATGATGGGCGCCATCACCACCAGCATCGCCACCCACACGCGGGGACCCCGCAGGCGCGCCGTGGGCTCCGAGGCGGTGGGCTCCAGCATCCGGCCGGTGAGGAAGAAGTACTCCAGCCCGTGGATGCCCGCGCTCAGGGTGGCGCCCCACAGCGGCCACACCAGGTACACCGCGACCACCGCCGAGTGCCCCAGGACATACATCCGCCGGGGCCCGCTCTGACCGGGAGGGCCGCGCATCGCGAGCACCAGCTTCGCGACGAAGACGCCCCAGGCGGCGAGCAGCACCCAGGTGAGGGCGTGGGGCAGCGAACCGGACTCCGCCTGCCCGATGTTGATCATCGGCCCCATGCCCCGGGACGCGGTGATGGGCAGCGCCAGGGAGCGCGCCATCATCAGGACCAGCGCCACCGGGACGAACTGTCGCTGCAGGGTGCGCTCGGCCTCCGACAGGGGCGGGGCGCCCTGGGCCCGGCCCCGCAGGCCATGCAGCGCCCACAGCCCCTTCACCTGCGACAGCGTGTGGTGCGCCGCGAACACGTGGATGGTGGCGCCCAGCAGCAGCGACATCAGGGGGGCGTATTCGCTCGAGTACCAGAGCAGCCCGAAGGTGACCGCGAACACCGCCGCCGAGCCGCCCACCAGCAGCCGGGACTGGTGGGGGGTGGTGTGCAGCAGTTCGCGCCGGGTGCCCACCAGCAGGAAGGTCAGGATGACGTGCGTGCCATTGAGGAAGACGTAC
Organism: Myxococcaceae bacterium; assembly: GCA_004173515.1. Taxonomy (GTDB): domain Bacteria; phylum Myxococcota; class Myxococcia; order Myxococcales; family Myxococcaceae; genus Corallococcus. Next base: position 76,134 of record SECN01000023.1, read on the forward strand.
TGCGACGTCCACCGGCCAATCAGTTGGGAGAACCCGCGCGGGCCCTCGCCGGTGAGGCTGGCCAGCCAGGCGCACGCGAGCATCAGCAGCGTGGGCAGCAAGAGCAGGCTGATGTCCGCCCGGGGCGAGAAGAGCCACAGGCCCTGGAAGCGCACGGACGCCGGGGCTTCGGACGTGTCGAGGGCGGAGGCGGGGAAGGTGGGCATGCGCGCGCCAGTATAGACGGTGTGGGACGCGGAGGGCTCGGTGGCCCCCCTTCCCCCATGGAGGGCAGGCGGGGAGGCCGGCCTCAGGGCACGGTGAAGAGGCTCCGGTACTGCGCCCAGGTGGTGCGGTCTCCCTTCAGGCGCTCCTGTGCGTACCTCAGCATCAGGAAGCCCTGGAGCAGCACGAGCAGCACGAAGATGCCCCCGACGAGGCGACGTGTGGCGGGCTGTCGCAGGCGGGTGAGGAAGCCGGCGATGCCGAACGCGAAGACGGCGCTCGCCTCCGTGTAGGCGCGGTGTCCGAAGCTGGAGCCGTAGGGCCAATGCCACCACGTGGAGACGAGGAACGTCTGGAGGATGAAGAAGAGCGCCAGGGGCAGCAGGTAGGGCTTGAGGCGCTCGCGGTCGCGCACGAAGCCCGCCACCGCGAAGAGCCACAGCGGTGCCCAGAAGAAGAGGCCCTTGCGCACGCTGAAGAGGACCGCGAGGACCTGGGGCTGGTCGAACCGGAAGCCGTAGCCCCGGTAGGAATAGACCAGCCAGCGCCCGGTGGCGTAGTGCCAGTAGGCGAAGAGGATGGACATCACCGCGCTGAAGGCGAGCAGGGCCAGCGCGATGTTCCCGACGTTCGCCCGGAGGAAGGCGAAGCGCGCCCGCTGCGTCGGCAGGTCGAAGACGCCGTACAGCAGCACGAACAGCGCCATCAGGCCGTTGGTGTTGCGCACCAGCGCGATGAACCCCAGCACGAACCCCAGGAGCAGGGAGCGGCGCACGGTGGGCTCGCGGTACCAGCGGGGAAGGATGAGCAGCAGCCCCGCGAAGAGCGCGAACGAATAGGCGTGGCTCATGCTCGCTTCGAGGCTGCCGTAGTGGAACAGGTTGGTGCCGAACGTGACGGCCACGAGCGTCGCCAGCACCACCGGGGGTGTGTAGCCTGCTTCCTCCAGGGCCCTGCGCAGCAGCGCGAGGCCGATGAGCAGCGCGAGCAGTCCGTTGAGCGCCGCCGCCACGTGATACGGGCGGGAGTAGCCGCTCGGGTTCGCACCCACGAGCGGCGCGCTGACGTGCGCGAGGAGGAACGCGGGCGCCATCAGCAGGGCCTGTCCCGGGGGGAACCGGTTGAGATAGCGGCCCGTGCGCTCGTCCAGGGCGAGGCCCAGCGGGGACTTCAGCTCCGGGCCCCAATCCGCCATCTCCGTGCGGAAGGACAGGTCGTGCTGGACGAAGAGGGCGGTCAGGTACAGGTGGTAGCCGTACCCATCCGAGCGGATGACCGGCATGAGCGGATCCGCCCGGTAGTAGAAGAAGTTCGCCAGCATCCCGAGCACGAACACCGTCGGGAGGAACGCCTTCGACGCGCGGCGCACCCAGGAGGTCGTGGGGCGGGTGGAGGCGAGGGACGGCGAAGCAGGCGTCATGGTGGCGGGACTCTACCGCGTGTGGTGCACGACCCGTTGGGTCAGGGCCTGCCTCACGGGGGATGGGACCTTTGACAGACGTCGAATGGGGGCCCTAGTTTTCGCTCCATGCCTCGAGTCACCATCGCGCTGCTGAAGGATGACAAGACCCGGTACCGGGACATCCGCTTCAAGCTGGAGGGCGTGCGAACGGCAGCGGCCTATGTTCGCAACGCGGAGGTGGGGCTGGTGGTCGCACCCGAGTATTTCTTCCGGGACCCCACCCAGAACGACCTCAAGAACTATCACATCAGTCGGGATGAGAAGACACGCATCCAGGACTACCTGCTCGACGTGAGCCGGGAATTCCCCAACGTCGTGCTGGCGCCAGGAACGGTGGCCTGGAAGCAGCCGACCGCCGACCGCCCCCGGTTCGTGAGCGAGGTGGCCTTGAAGGGGAGCACGCAGGGCTACTTCGACAATTCCGTGGGGCTGTCCGCGACCAGCAAGAGCGTGAGCATGTCCCTGACGGCGCTCACGCAGTCCGGCAACCCCTTGTTCGCCTTCGCGCCCCCGGTGAAGGACCTGCTGTACAACACCTTGTATCTGTATCACGACGGGCGCTACTGGGGATTGGACAAACAGGGCGACTTCCATGAGTCCAGCACCGACAAGGTGCTCGTGTATGAGCATGGCGCCATGCTGCAGGAGCTGCGGGTGAACGGCTACCGGCTGCGCTTCGGCCTGGAAATCTGTCTGGACCATGTGAGCGGGCGGCTGGCCCAGCATCTCCAGTCCACCGGCGAAGGGCCGGTGGACCTGCATGTCATCATGTCCGACTTCGCCTTCAACAAGGCGCAGCACTTCTGCGCCCGGGATGGCGGGGCCGTGGTGCACGCCTCCACGAAGGAGCGCGCGGTGGAGGTCAGCAGCCGGTTCATCGAGGTGGCCATTCCTTCGGGCGGCACCCAGGTGCTCGACACGAAGAAGGGCCGGGTGCGTCCCTTCAAACCCAGCCTGATGTCACAGAACTCGGTGGCCCCCACCCAGGTGTCGGGCTTCTGGGTGCGGCCCCTGCTGCACAACAAGCGCGTGACCAACGTCTTCCAGAATGTCGGCGGTACCTACGTCAACCAGCGGGTGGATCATCAACTGGGCGAGTACTTCACGCTCACCGGTGTGGACCTTCGCTGAAGTCTCCCCCCTTCCTCCGTCCGAGGCCTCATGCTGAAACCCTACGAGCTGCTGGGCTATGTGCCGTGTGGCGAGCAATACAAATACATCCGCGGCCCCGTGGCCCAGCAGGAGTATCCCCGCGCGAAGCAGTTGGAAAAGGTCTACGCGTTCGATGACATCGCTGGTGATGCCTATCGGTCGCAGGAGTACGAGATGCTCCGGAGCAACCAGGGCAGCCTCGAAAACCTTGTGCGGGGCTACTTCCAGCGCATCCAGACCTATGAGGCCCTGCGTCAGGAGTTCATCACGTTCCTGGCGGGGACGGGGCCCTATGCCATTCCCGGCCAGTATGGTCCTCCTTCAAAGGAGACGTGGCTGATGAAGGGGCAGTTGCAGGGCATCATGTCCCAGGGGTTCCTCACCTGGGATTCCCAGCCAGGGCTCTTCATCAAGGACGGGGGGGACCGGTATCTGCAGATTCCCTATCTGCACCTGAGTGGCCCGGAGGAGCGGATGCGCGCGTTGCTGATCCGCCTGAGCGAGGTGGACTACCACGGGGAGACCCCGGTGCTCCTGGCGGATCCGGTGATCTACGAGAACATCAAGCGCAAGACCGGTCAGGACCGCGCCCCCCGAGGAGAGGGGCTGCGGGTGCACGCGGCCTATACGGAAGGGTTCGTCACGGGCGCGCTGGCGGCGGAGCTCAAGGGCCACGAGCTGGTGGTCCTGATGGCGAAGCCCTCCCTCTGGTATCTGCCCTTCTTCACCGCCATCCACGAGGCCGCGTTCGACATGGCCATCCCCCAGCAGACCCTCTCCATCAACCAGGGCCATTTCTGATCCGGGTGATGGAGGGGGCCTGGAGGTGACGGCTCAGGAGTCGTAGCCGTGGGGGCCGTCGAGCTTGCGCGTGGCCGGGTAGGAGAGGACGGCGCGCGTGTCGAACTCGTGGCGGTTGTGGCACGACACGCCCCGCGTGTAGGGCCACGCCTGCACGGTTCGTGTCAGAAGTCGTACGCGTCCCCGGTGGTGAGCGCCAAGCTGGTGACGCGGCCGGCCAGCCGGCCCGTCTTCTGCGCCGTCCCGCCGGCGTTGAGCGCCGCTGAGCATGTCCGACCGACACGGGCGGAAAGGGCCCTGGTGACAACCCTGTTACAAGGCCGGTGTCACGCGGGCTTCTTGTGGAAGGACTGGCTCCAGGTGGGGGCGGCCTTCTTGATGAGCTCCAGGAACTCCGCCGGGAGGTCGTCGGAGCCGGTGAGGGGGCGCACCTCCATCACGTCGTCGTTGCCCATGCCGCCGGGGTAGCGGCGGGCCCAGGCGATGGCCTCCTCCTTCGACTTCACCTCGAGCACGTAGAAGCCGCCGATGAGCTCCTTCGTTTCGGTGAAGGGGCCGTCCTTCACGGCGGATTTGCCGTCCTTGAAGATGACGTGTGCCCCGCCCGCGGAGGTGTTGAGGCCCTCGGAGGCGACGAGCACGCCGGCCTTGTGCATCTCCTCGTTGAACTTCATCTGCGCGATGAAGACGGCCTCGTCGAAGGGGGCGTCCGCCGGCGCGGGCGTGGGGTCCGGGGTGGACGGCCTGGGGATGAGCATGAAGCGCATGGGGTGACTCCGGGGGATGTACTGGGTCTACCAGCGCGACGAATGAGGGGCGGCGGAATCGACAGGGCCCGTGATTCATCCACCTGTCCGCCCCGTCACAGCCCGTCCAACCTGGGCCCGTCCGCGAACGTGAGCCCAGCGGTAGAGTCCCCTCGGAGGGATGCCCATGGACTGGTCGGCGGCGCAGTACACGCGATTCGAAGAGGAACGGAACCGTCCCATCCGCGACCTGCTCGCGCGGATTCCCACGGTGGAGGTGGAGCGCGCGGCGGACATCGGCTGCGGTCCTGGTAACTCCACGGAGCTGCTTCGCGCGCGCTTTCCCCGGGCCACCCTCACCGGCATGGACAGCTCCGAGGACATGCTCGCGGCGGCGCGCGAGCGTCTGCCAGGGGTCCGGTTCGACAAGGCCGACATCGCCACGTGGAGCGACGAGGGCCCCTATGACGTCATCCTGGCGAACGCGGTGCTGCAATGGGTGCCGGACCACGCCACCGTCCTGCCGGCGCTCCTTGGCAGGCTGTCGGAGGGGGGAAGCCTCGCCGTTCAGATGCCGGACAACCTGGAGGAGCCCGCGCACCGCTTGATGCGGGAGATTGCCAGTGAGGCCCCCTGGGCCGGAAAGCTGGCTGGCGCCGCGAACGCGCGAACCGTCCGGCACGGCGCTGACTGGTATTTCCAGACACTCCGCGAGGCGGGCGCCACGGTGGACCTCTGGCGCACGACCTACTTCCACCCGTTGGCGGGAGGCGCCTCCGCGGTGGTGGAGTGGTTCAAGGGTTCGGGCCTGAGGCCCTTCCTGGAACCGCTCGATGCCGCGGAGAAGACAGACTTCCTCGCCCGCTACCAGGCAGCGGTGTCACAGGCCCATCCCACCCTGCCCGACGGCACCGTGCTGTTGCCCTTCCCCCGCTTGTTCATCGTGGCGACGCGTCTGTCGCTGTAGAAACAGACGCGGATATCGCCGCTGCACCCGCCGCAGCAGAACCCTTCGGCGATGCAGTCGTTCACCCGGTTCCCGTCACAGAACGAGAGGTGCTCTTCCACGGAGCTGCTCTCAGCGCGTGACTCCGTTCACCCCGGGGATGGAAGGCTCATCAGGGGCTCTTCTTCTCCAGGGGGACGGTGATGGCGTTCGCGCCATCACCGTCCTCCGTTGCTAACTGCCCATGGAAGGATTTGCCCTCGTCGTCCACGGTGGGTGGCGCGCTCGGGCCCTGTCCGCTGTGTCACACTCTCGCATCGCATCTGGATTGCCATTCATTGGAAGCTGTAGGCTCATCCCAAGGCAGGGGTAGGGAGATTCAGGTCTGTTCCCAGGTGCATTGACTTTCGATGCCGTTCCGGAGGAGTCCACATGAGGGAGCGCTCATCGGAGCAACCGGATCCACGAGGCACCTGGTTGAGGCTGGCATACCTGGGAGCCTTGGGCTGCGTTCTGGCCTGTGCGGGAGCGGATCTTCAGATCAAGAGAGGGCCTGCGGTGTTGGCGGATTACCCCCGAGGACCCGGAAGCTTTTGCGCGCTGAACCCTGAAGGGTGTCCGCCCCCGCCACGTCCCGTCCAACCTGCGCCAGTCGATGAACTGGAGTCCCCCGCGAACAAACAAGGGTGCTTGGATGCATGTGAGGCGGGTGGCGATGTCCTCAAGAACTTTTGCAGGCGCCTTCGCAACACGCGAAAGAAGGCACTGTGCTGGGCTGCGGCAGAAGGTACCAAGCAAGCCTGCAGGGGCATGTGCAGTGCCATCTATGAGTGCGACGGCTCCGCGGACTGCGCGGGACCCTGAGGAGGTAGCGTGAAGGACTGGCGTCCCAAGCTTGCCTCGATTGATGATCCGATCGCGGATGACTACTGGTCCTACGAGACCCGGGATGGAACACGGCGAACCTCCCGGGTCACGATTGGCCGCCCCGCGCCGCTCGCGGACAAGAAGGACTGGTACTGCCCGATCCTCTTCGAGCATGTGACGGATGGCATCTACTGCTCCTACGGAGTGGGACCCGTCGACGCGCTGATGAACGCCATGTACTTCGTTCGAAGGCGCTTCGCCGCGTTCAGGGAAGTCCAGCCTCGGGCGAAGAAGCCCACGACTGGGGGCAAGCGTCGAAAGGCGCCGACGCCCAGTGAGGCCGCGCGCGCGAAGCCTCGGAGGCGTGCGACCTCTGTGCGCCGGAAGAGAAGAATCTGAGGCGCATCGCTTCAGGACCCCACCACCGCCACGAAGCGGGCGGCCGAGCCCCCTACCTGCTGGTCCGCATCCCCGTGGAGCCCCCGTCCCTGGTGCGCTCGCCCACGGGGTGAGACGGGCAGGCGACGGGACGGGCCCTGCCAGGGCGTGCCGGGGGGGCGCCAGACGTGGCCCCATGGGTCGGACCCCGGTGGTAAACCGGGAGGTGCCATGGATGACCCAACCGACAGGGACGGCGAACGCCGCCGCGAACCGCGCAAGCCGAAGCCGCCCCGGAAGGTGTCGCCGCGCTACCTGGAGAACGCCGCGCTGCACTACCTCAAGCGCTACGCGGCCACCGTGAGCCAGCTCAAGCGCGTGCTGATGCGCCGGGTGGACCGTTCGGTGAAGTTCCACGGCGGGGACCGCGTGGAGGCGGTGGGCTGGGTGGACGCGCTGGCCCAGAAGCTCATCCGCAATGGCCTCATCAATGACAGCGCCTACGCGGAGACGAAGGCGCATTCGCTGCGCGCGTCGGGCCGCAGCGCGCGGGTCATCACCCAGAAGCTGCGCATGAAGGGCGTGGCCCAGGAACTGGTGCAGCAGAAGGTGGCGGAGGCCACCCAGGACGTGTCCGAGGACGCCGCCGCCCTCATCTGGGCGCGCAAGAAGCGGCTGGGTCCCTTCCGGCGCGACGCCAGCACGCGCGCGGACAACCGCCAGCGGGACCTGGCGGCGCTCGCGCGCGCGGGCTTCTCCTTCACCATCGCGAAGCGCGTCATCGACGGAACGGCCGACGAGGCACCGCTCCGCCGCTGAGCGTGGGCGGGGCGGCGGCTCAGATGAAGTGGCTGACCAGGGAGTTGAACAGGAAGAGCCCCAGATAGAGATCGAGGGTGACCTGACGGCCCCATCTCAGCGCGAGCACTGTCTTGAGGGATTTCCAGAGCGATTCTGTCCGACTTGCGTGGACCGTGTAACCAGCGAACAGGATCAGCAGCGCAAGCGCGAACCATCGAGGGAGGGATGGATATTGTCGGTTCATGAGCGCTGGCGAAGCTGATGGGCGCGGAGGCCCTCCGTCTGTGGATGAAATGAGGGACCGGCGCCTCCCTGAAGGGGAAGCACCGGCCCCGGGTGTGACGCACGTCGTCTGGCTTTGACTACTCCTGGAGCTGCGTGACGGAGAGCGCCGGGTCGCTGGCGATGTCGGCCTCCGTGTAACGCATGTCCACCCACTGCTTCTGGGAGAACATCACCGTCTGGTCCGCGTACCAGGGCGAGGCCGGGTTGGTGGACTGGGAATAGGTGAGGACGGACTTCGCCACGGGGCCCGCGTCGGTGAAGGACACGGCCATCACGAAGCTGGAGCCCAGGACGGGCTCATAGGTGTTGTCCGGCAGCAGGCGGTTGGAGATCTGGTTGAAGCAGCCCTCGTCGTGGCTGCACCCGTGGATGGGGATGAACACGCCGTTCTTCCTCTTGCCCTGCACGGCGCTCAGCGGCGCGTCCACGGCGATGCCCCGCTCGCGCAGCGTGCGCAGCGCGGTGCCCAGCGCCTGCGGCACCTGCGGATGCAGGGTGTTGAGCGTGCGCGGCGTGTTGACGGGGTCGTTCGCGTTGAAGGGCACCAAGTACGGCCCGCCCGTCACGCCCACGACATTGAAGATGAACACGCGCCACAAGAGCTCACCGCGGCTGTCCAGGTTGCCCTTCAGGTCCCACTGCGCCAGCACCGGGCAGGCGGGGCGCAGGTCCTCGAAGGTGAGGTCCGGCATCAGCACGAAGGGCGTGCGGCGGCACAGGGACACCAGCGAGTCGCGCAGCAGCTCTCCGGAGTGGTTGCGATTGTCGAACATCACCGTCTGGAGTTGCTCCAGGGTGAAGCGCTGGCCCTCCAGGCCGTCGGTGCCGGCGAGCCGGCCCTGCACCATCTTCAGGCCCATGCGGGTGCGCAGGCTGCGCACGCTCTTCTCCTCGCCGAGGATGCGCGGGAAGCCGGTGAGCGGCTGGGCGGGGTTGGGCAGCCAGTAGCTGTCATTGGAGTTGGTGACGTAGTCGTCGCGCTGCGCGGTGGGCATGCGCGACGGGCCCAGGATGCCGGGCTCCACCGCGTCCGTGTCGGTGCCCAGGGCGCAGTCGGAGCGCGAGCCGTCCAGCACCGGCAGCCCTGCCTGCGCGAGGATGAGCAGCGGGATGGGAGACAGCACGCAGCGGGCGAGGTGCGCGTTGGTGACGTGGGGCACCACGCCCATGTCCGCGTAGTACGCGCGGCCCTGCGCGTCCGCCGCCAGCGTGTTCACCCACGGGATGCCCTGCCAGGTGGCCTGCGCCTGGCGCAGCTCCTCCACGTTGGTCGCGCGGTCCATGGCGAAGAAGGTGTCCAGCACGCGCAGGTTGGTGGCGTTGGCGTCGCTGAACGCGTAGCCGGTGAGGCCGTTCCACGTCATCAGGCCGGCGGGGTACTCCAGCATCGGGCCCAGGTGGGAGCGGTAGAAGGTGTGCTGCCGGGGCGTGAGCGCGCCGTCCGCGCCGCGCACCTGCACCGTCACCGTCCGCGTCGTCATCTGACGGACCTGTCCGTCGAACAGGTAGGAGGTGGGGCTGCCCGGGATGAGCTTCAGCTCGAACGGCGTGAAGCGGTACGCGGTGGAGACCGTGTGACTCCAGGCCAGCGTCTCGTTGTGTCCGATGAGGATGGCGGGCACGCCCAGCAGGCTCACGCCGCTGACGTTGAGCTTGCCCGGCACGGTGAGGTGCGCCTGGTAGAAGCGCTCCGAGCCCTCCCAGGGGAAGTGCGGGTTGGCCAGCACCATGCCCTTGCCGTTGCGCGTGGCGCCCTTGCCCAGGCCGAAGGCGTTGCTGCCCAGGCCCAGCGATTCGGAGTGGGGAAAGACATCGCGATCCAGGCTCGCGGGCACGGGCAGCGGCAGCGGCAGCGTGCCGTCCGGCAGCAGCGCGGGGGGCTTCGCGTCCACCAGCGCGTCCAGGAAGAAGCCGGAGCTGGCGAAGAGGCTGAGCTGGTAGTAGCGCAGGTAGAGGTCGTGCTCGGTGACGGGCCGCACCCAGGCGGCGCCCCGGCAGCGCGCGTCCGGCAGCGCGTTCACGCCGGTGTCGCGCAGGTAGCGGTTGATGCCGGCGGCATAGCCCCGCACCAGCTCGCGCACGTCCTGGGACGGGCCCAGCGGCGCGGGCTTCGCGAGCAGCGCGTCCACGGTGCCGTCGTCCAGGACGGACTGGTAGAAGAAGTCGCTCTTCAGGTTGTTGAGGTCGCCGCCCAGGGGTGCCGGGTAGGTGGTGTCCGGCCCGAAGTAGCGCGAGCGCTGCGCGTTCACCGTCACCAGCACGTCCGCCAGTTCGCACAGGTTGTCCTGCGCGAACGCGTAGCCGTAGCCGTAGCCCAGGCTGGCGAAGTCGTCCGCCAGCACATGCGGGATGCCATGCGCGGTGCGACGCACGGTGGCCGAGTAGCTTCCGGCGCCCAGCTTCACCGACGCCACGGGGTCGGCCGGCGCGGACGTGGCGCGCGGCTCACACGCGGTGGCCACGAGCAGCGCCGCCAGGGGGAGCAGCGGGCCGCCCCGGTTGCTTCCAGTACGTCCATCCATCGAGGGACTCGATTCACGGTGAGGAAGAGTTCCCTTCTCTTTGTAACAAAGCGCCATTTGTGGATCGCCGCGGGCTCCGCGTGTTTCACGGTGTGACGGAGGCGGGGGACCTGGAAGGGTGTGTCGAACGACGTGTCGGTCGACGCGTCGGCGCGGGGGATGGAGGCTCCGGGTGCGAGGGGCCCAGAGGGGAGCGGTGGGCGGCATGGGCGCTGCAATCAGGCTCGGGCAACGGGACGCGACACGCCGCGCCCCGCTCCCTCCGCCCCACCTCCAGGATTGACCATGACGCCCTCCACCGTCGCCGCCCTCCGTCCGCAGTCCGGCCCCATCTCCCCGACGCCGCCGCAGCCCGTGCTGGATGCGGGCGTCGTGCTGCCGCTGGGACAGGGGGTGGTCGCGGCCTACGCCGCCTTCAATGGCACCTCCAACCAGGGGGTTTCCGGCTGGACGCTGGCGGACAACCTGGTCGCGTGGGTGCCGCAGGAGGGTGGGGCCGCGGAGGCGTTCGGCCTGTGGTTCACCGCCGACGGGGATGTGACCACGGCGATGCTGGCGCTGCGTGGGACGGTGACCGCCGCCGACACCCGAGCGGACGAGGAGTACGCCACCACGTCCTTCGTGCCGTACTCCGGCGCGGCGATGTCCCCCGTGCCGCAGGTGCACGGCGGGTTCTGGAGCATCTACACGGGGACGGGCGGCTCGGTGACGACGTCGATGCAGGCGCAGGTGTTCGCGTGGCTGGCGGCGAACAACATCCAGAAGCTCTACGTGACGGGCCACAGCCTGGGCGGAGGACTGGCGGAGTTCCTGGCGCTGGACCTGGCGGTGAGCCAGTCGTCCCTGAGCACCACCACCGTCACCTTCGCGGCGCCGAAGGCGGGGCTCGGTGATTCCTGGGGGACGGCCTATGCCCGATACGTCACGAGCCCGGCGACGGTGCGCGTCGTCAACCAGTACGACGTGGTGCCCACGCTGCCGCCCGGGCTCCGCTACGCGCAGGTGGGCGAGGAGTTCTCCGTGCTCTTCTACAACACGCTCGGCGACACCAGCACGCAGGAGGCGACCATCCGCCATGAGATGGACAACCACCTCGCGGTGCTCACGCAGGCGCTGCCCATGCAGCCGCCGCAGGTCTTCGTGGGCACCTTCCCGGACGGCGTCTACACGGACAGCAACGGCAACCCGCTCCAGGACACCAGCGAGGCGCCCACGGCCGCCAACGTCGCGAGCGCGAAGGCGTCCGCGCGGGCCCTGCCCCAGCGCCCGGTGGCCCAGCCTCCCCGCCGTCAGGTGGCGGTGAAGTGAGGGCGGCACGGTCCGGGTGAACCACGTTCATCAGGCGCAGGCGCCCCTGGGGCACTTCTGTCATTGCCGACCGTGTCTACAATTGGATCTTGAACCCGCCGATGAGCGTGCGGGGCGCGTTGGGGCGGGCGCCGTAGGGACGGCGTCCGACGATGACCGCCTCGTCCAGCAGGTTGCGGCCGCTCACGTAGAGCTGCCCCCAGCGGGTGACGTTCCAGCTCGCGTTCACATCGAAGGTCAGGAGGGCGCCTGTCTTCACGCCCTCGGGAATCTCTCCCTGGCCGGCCTCCTCGCGCATGCTGGCCAGGTACGTGGTGCTGATGAAGGCACCCCAGCGCGCACCCTCCACGCCCACCGACGCGTAGAGCTGGTGGCGGGGCACGTACGGCAGTTCGTCCCCCGCCATCACGTTGCCGAACTGCGGGTCGGACGAACGGAAGTCATTGAGCAGCTTCGTGCGGGTGAACGTGTACGCCACCGTCAGCGGGAAGGTGATGCCGCCGCCCGGACGGAAGGTCTTCTCCGCGAAGGCCTCCAGGCCGTAGATGTTCGCCGCGCCCGCGTCCACCTGCCGGTCCAGGTTGTCGTTGAGACAGCCATTGGAGAAGGTGCAGACGTCGGTGAGGTTGGAGTAGTCATTGAAGAAGCCCACCACCTCGAAGCGCTCGCCCCGGCGGGACCAGCGCGCGCCGGCCTCGTAGTTGATGCTCTTCTCCGCGGACACTTCCTGGGGCTGTCCCGGCGCGGGCGGGGAGAAGCCCCTGTAGGCGCCCGCGAACAGGCCCAGCACCGGGTTGAGGGCGCCGTACACGCCCACGCCCGGCATCAGCGCCTCCAGCGAGCCGTTCTCCACGGTGCCCGCCAGCTTGTCGTGGGACCTGGAGCGGATGATCTCCAGGCGCACGCCCGGCGTCACCACCAGCGGGCCCCAGGCGATGGCGTCCGTCGCGTGCAGCGCGAGCGCGTGCGTGGAGTCCTTGTTGTCGGCGGTGACCTGCGTGGTGCCGCCCTCGGGGACCAGCTCCCCGCCCACCATCAGGAAGCCATCCTGGGTGTGGCGGCGGTCGATGCTGTCGTAGTGGTAGCGCACGCCGAACTCGGCGTTGTGTGACAGCGGGCCGGTCTTCGCGCGACGTCGTCACCGCGACGTCGCGCCCTTCCAGCACGTGGCTGAGCACCGCCTGCGTGCGGTGCCACTGCATGTGGTCGAACTGGCTGGCCTTGTAGCGGCGCAGCGGGTCGGCGGCGAAGTCCGCGTCCGACAGGCCCAGGTACGTTTCGTTGGAGCCTTCGTCGGAGTAGCCCAGCTTGAGCTGGAGCGTCTGGCGCAGCTCGCCGTCCGGCACCAGCCGGTAGCGCGCCTTGGCCATCCATTCGTTGCGGTGGAAGCCGGTGGAAGCGTCGCTGTTGTCGATGTCCTTGAAGCCGCTGCTGCGCAGGTGGATGCCTTCGATGAGGAAGCCCGCGCGCTCGGTGCTCGCGCCGAAGTAGCCGTGCGCCTTGCCATAGAGGTACTGGCCGCCCGCGAGGTCCAGGCCGAAGGACTCCTGCGCCGGGATGTCCCGGGTGATGAGGTCCACGGAGCCGCCCACCGTCTGCGGGCCCTGCTGGATGGAGGAGGGGCCCTTGAGCACGCGCACCGACTGCATGCGCGTCATCAGGGGGAAGTAGTAGGCGGCGGGCGCGGAGTAGGGCGCCGGCCCGAAGAGGATGCCGTCCTCCAGCAGCGTGACCTTCTTGCTGCGGTCCGGGTTCACACCGCGCAGGCCCAGGTTGGGCCGCAGGCCGAAGCCGTCCTCGCCTCGACCGTACACGCCCGGCACGGACTGGAGGATGGCCTGGGGGTCGTCCAGCTCATAACGCTGGAGCTTCTCCGGCTTGAGGATGTGGATGGAGCCGCTCGTCTTCGCCTCGGACGTGCCCACCACGACGCTTTCGAACCTGCGGGAGTCCTCCGGCGCCACCTCCACGACGGGCGCGTCGGAGGGCGCGGGCGTCTGCTCCGCCGGTGCGGCGGGCTCAATGGAAGCGGCTGGCGCGGCGGCGGCCGGCTCGGTCGCGGGCTGCTCGGAGACGGGCGGCGGATCCACCGGGGCGGCCTGGGGGGCCGGGACGGGCGCGGCCTCCGCTGGCGGCGGAAGCGGGTCCTGCGGGGGCGCGAGCGTCCGTGCCTGGGCCGACGAGGAGACGACGAAGCAAACCACCGTGACTGCCCAGGTCCGTGCACCCATGAAACGAAGACTCCCGGAGGTACGTGCGAAGAAGCGCGGCGGTCGCCCGGGACGACGGGGAAGGTCCCCGCCGGCCCCGGAGGACCGCCGCTTACCGCGACTGCGTCAGCCCTACTGCGCTTCGGCGGCGCCCGCGATGACGATCTTGCCGTCGGACTGGACGACGACGCTGCGCGCCGCCTCATCCAGCTTGCCGACGACGACGTTCACCGTGACGATGCCACCCGTGCCGAAGGTGGTATCGCGCGTGCCGTCCAGGTTGAAGCGCGCGACGGCGGTCAGGTTGTCACCGCCCTCGGTGACGAAGCCCGTGGCGTACACCTTGCCGTCCTGGCCGAAGGTCACGCCCCAGGCGCGGTCGTTGGTCGTCTCGGAGAAGGGCACCGCGTTGGCGAACTCCGCGCCCGTCGCGACGTTGCGGATGAGCAGGACGGCGTCGTCGTCCTCTCCGCCACCCGCGCGGTAGCCCGCGGCGGCCACGTACTCGACACCGCCCACTTCGGCGTGCGCCACGTCGAAGAACGCCTCGTCCGGACGGCCGAAGTCGTACAGCTTGTAGCCTTCGTTGAAGCCGGGCGTCGTGGCCGGCTGGCCGTCCCTGGTCACCTGCACCGCCATGGCCTGGATGTTGCCGGCCGTCGGGGTGCCGCTGCCCACCATGAACACGCCGTCGTCCTTGAGGCCCACCGCGTCACGGCCGCGGTCGTTGTCGCCGGCCAGGTCCAGGATGAACGCGCCGTTGGTGCCGTAGGTGGTGTCCAGCACGCCCGCCGCCGAGTAGCGGAAGGAGATGAGGTCCACCGTGTTGCCGGCCACGCCCGCCGCGCGGCCGTAGCCGGTGGTGACGTAGGAGCCCGTGGTCTGCGGGACGGCGGCGTAGGCCTCGGACAGGCCCCATTCCTTCGTCGCGTCGTTGGTGGCGAACGGCGCGGAGTTCACCACGCCCTTGGAGCCGAAGGTGGCGTCCACCGTGCCGGTGTCGGTGAGGCGCAGCAGCACGATGCGGTTGGCGCTCTGGGCGCCCACGCCCGTGGGCTGGTTCAGGTAGCCGGCGGAGAGGATCTTCCCGTCCGCCTGCACGCTGCCGTGGCGCGCGGAGTCACCCAGCCCGCCGATGTCCAGCCAGTACATGCCCTTGCGCGCGGGGGAGACGGCGCCCGCGTTGAAGGTCTCATCCAGCGCGCCGTTGGCGGTGATGCGCGCGATGACGCGGTCGGTGTCCGTGCGCGTGCCTTCCGCCTTCTTGGTGGCGAACACCACCAGGCGGTCCTGCGTGTCGCGGTCCGCGGACCAGATGGCGTCGCGCACCGTGCCCGCGCCCGTGCCCAGGCTCACCCGCGCGATGCCGTTGCCGCTCGTGCCGAAGGTGTTGTCCACCGTGCCGTTGGTGTTGAGGCGCACGAACGCGAGGTCCGTGTCCGGCGTGGTGGCGGTGCCGGCGTCGGTGCCCGCGTCCGTGTTGGTCCCGGCGTCGGTGTTGGTGCCCGCGTCGGTGTTGGTGCCCGCGTCCGTGCCCGCGTCCGTCTGCGAGCCCGCGTCCGGCGTGGGGGTGGGCTCTTCGTCATCGCCGCAGGCGCCCAGCGCGGACGCGGTGATGCCCAGGACCAGCATGCTGGGCAGCAGCTTCTTGAAGCTCCGGTGCTTCCTCTGATTCGACATGGATACCCTCGGGTGGGTTGGGCTGAAAGTGAGAACGATTCTCATTTTCAACAACGGCGACGGGGGCGCTTGAGTAGTCGTGGGGGTGATTGAAGTCAAGGCGACAACCGATGCCGCAGGCGGTCGAATCGAGAATGATTGTCAGTCTCAAGTGACGTGATACTGCGAAGCGCATGCTCTTTTCGCGAACCCGTCCTGATGCGCCCTCCCGTTGGGGAGTGAGGGCCCTGGCGTTCACCGCGGTGCTGTGCGTGGCGTGCAGCGACAGCAAACCGAAGCCGGTGGAGCCCGACCCACTGCCCCCGGGCGAGACGGATGTGCGCGCGGAGCTGTTGAGCGCGACGGGCGCGTGCATCCTGGGCACGGCGCGCGACTTCCTGCCGAAGGCCACGGCGCTGCGGGCGGCGACGGCGGCGTTGCGTGACGCGCCGGACGCGGCGGCGGTGGCGGCGGCGCGCACGGCGTTCCACGAGGCGATGGATGTGTGGCAGGTGATGGAGCCGATGCAGGTGGGGCCGGCGGCGCCTCGCAGCAGCCCGGGCGGCGCGGAGATCCGCGACAACATCTATTCGTTCCCGCTCATCAACCGGTGCTCCGTGGAGGAGCAGATCGTCTCGAAGGGCTACGAGTCGGCCAGCTTCTCCTCCAGCCTGGTGACGCGGCGCGGGTTCGTGGCGCTGGAGTACCTGCTGTTCCACGAGGGCGCGGAGACGGCGTGCGGCCCCAACTCGGCCATCGTGGCGCAGGGGACGTGGGCGGCGCTGAGCGCGGAGGAGCGGGCGGCGCGCAAGCGGGCGTACGCGGCGGTGGTGGGGGCGGACGTGAGCCTGCGCGCGCAGGCGCTGGTGGATGCGTGGGCTCCGGAGGGCGGCAACTTCCAGAAGACGCTGGCCACGGCGGGGTCGGGCAACACGGTGTTCCCGTCCACGCAGGTGGCGCTCAACGTGATGAGCGACGCCCTCTTCTACGTGGAGCGCGAGGGCAAGGACCAGAAGCTGGCCCGGCCGCTGGGGCTGCGCGACTGCTCGTCGGCCACGTGCCCGGAGCTGTTGGAGTCGCAGTTCGCGGGCCGCTCGAAGCAGAACCTCATCCAGAACGTGAAGGATGCGCCAGGAGGTGCTGGAGACGGAGGCGGCGCTGGCCGCGGTGGAGGAGTCGGACCTGCGGCAGGCGCTGGTCGACGACAAGGCGTCCGTGCAGCGGCTCTACGACGACTTCAAGGGCATCACGGACCTCTTGAAGACAGACTTCATCACCACGCTGGACCTGGAGCCGCCCGCGGGCCTCGAGGGAGACAATGACTGAGTCCGTTGGAGGCGGGGACGTGACGTCCTCGCGTCCATGGGCACGGCCGTGGGCACGCCTGCTGGCGCCCCGGGACATCGCCGCGCTGGCGGCGTTCCGGGTGGCGCTGGGCCTGCTCATCACCGTCTCCGCGATGCGCTTCCTGGCCTACGGCTGGGTGGGCGTCCTCTTCGCGCAGCCGAGGTTCCGCTTCACCTACTGGGGCTTCGGCTGGATTCCGCCGCTGCCCCCGTGGGGGATGCCCGCGCTCTTCATGGTGCTGGGCGTGCTGGGCGTGTTGTTGATGGTGGGGTTGTTCTACCGGGTGACGGTGGTGCTGCTGTTCGCGGTGTTCGCCTACGTGCAGTTGTTGGACGTGACGAACTACCTCAACCACTACTACCTGGTGAGCCTGCTGCTGGCGTTGATGTGCTTCATTCCGGCGCACCGGGCCTTCTCCCTGGATGCGTGGCGCAATCCCTCGCTGAAGCGGGACTGGCTGCCGGCATGGTGCACATCCCTGCTGCGCTTCCAGGTGGCCGTCGTCTACGTGTTCGCGGGGCTGGCGAAGGTCACCTCCGACTGGCTGGTGCATGCGCAGCCGCTCAACATCTGGCTGGCCGCGCGCACGGGGCTGCCGTGGGTGGGGCCGCTCCTGGAGCAGCGGTGGGTGGCGTACGCGGCGGCCTGGGGCGGGATGCTGTTCGACAGCACCATCGTGCTGTTCCTGCTGTGGCGGCGCACGCGCCCGTTCGCGTACGGGGTCGTGCTGGGCTTCCACGCGGTGACGTTCGCGCTGTTCCCCATCGGGATGTTCCCCTTCATCATGGTGACGGGGGCGCTGGTGTTCTTCGACCCGTCGTGGCCGCGCGCGCTCTGGGCCCGGGTGCGGCGGCTTCCGTGGAAGCATGTCGTGCCTCCCCCGGAGGCCCCGGCGGCCGGCGTGCCCGGCTGGAAGGGGCGGGTGGCGCTGGGCGCGGCCCTGGTCTACGCGCTGCTCCAGGTGCTGCTGCCGCTGCGCACGCATGCCTATGGCGGCAACGTGCTCTGGCATGAGCAGGGCATGCGCTTCTCCTGGCGGGTGATGACGCGGGAGAAGAACGGCAGCGCGACGTTCATGGTGCGCGACCGCGTCACCGGCCGGGAGTGGCACGTGCCGCCCAGCCAGTACCTCACGCGGTTGCAGGAGCGGGAGATGGCGGTGCAGCCGGACCTCATCCTGCAACTGGCCCACCGCATCGCGCGGGACTACGAGGCGACGACGCAGCACCCGGTGGAGGTGCGCGCCGACGTGCGGGTGTCGCTGAACGGCCGGCTGTCGGAGCCGCTGGTGGATCCGACGGTGGACCTGTCGCGGGAGGAGGATGGCCTGGGGGCCAAGTCGTGGATCCTCCCCGCGCCCCGGACGCCGCCGGTGCACCTGCGCCCCACGCGCACCGTCCGGGCCCGCGCTCCAGGCCCCTGACGCCCGGCGGGGTCTGGCATGCTCCCGCCCGGCGATTCAGCAAAGGAAGCCAGACCATGAAACGGATGTTCGCGGGCGTGTTCGTCGTCGCCTCGTTGGGGGCCATGGGGTGCGGTGGGGCGAAGGCCCATGGGCCGGGCGCGGAGGCGGGCTCGGGCACGGCGCGGCAGTCGGTGGAGGACGCGCGCGCGGGCCTGAGGGCCGCCGACCAGGCCATGTCCGACGCGGCCTCCCAGACAGGCTCCGCGCAGGCCTTCGCGGACTTCGTCGCGGAGGACGCGGTGCTGCTGGTGGACGGGACGTACGCGCCCCGGGGACGCGAGGCCATCCGTGCCTGGTTCGCGGCGCATCCCCTGGAGCAGGAGGGGCGGGTGAAGTGGGCGCCCGTGCGCTGGGATGTCAGCGCGGACGGGACGTTGGGGTACTCGGTGGGCAACGTGTCGGTGGAGTCTGGCAACACGTCGGTGCGGCCGGCGGGGCGCTACATCGCGGCGTGGAAGCGTCAGCCGGGCGGGCCGTGGCGCGCGGTGGCGGTGGTGCAGAACGCGGCCAAGACGCCGATGACGCCGCCCGCGGGGTTCACGCCCTCGCACGTGCTGCCCGCGGCGGCACCGCGCACGGTGGCCCCCGCCGTGGCGCTGGAGGAGGCGAAGGCCGCGGACAGCGCCTTCTCCTCGATGTCCGTGAAGGAGGGCATGGGCAAGGCCTTCGCCGCCTATGCCGCGCCGGACGCGGTGTTGCTGGTGGGCGGCTCCGGCGTCTTCGGCCACGACACCATCGCCAGGGCGTACGCGCCGTTCACGCTGGAGGCCATTGACCTGCGATGGGAGCCGGTGCTCGGGGACGCGGCGGCGTCGGGGGACCTCGCGTACACGGTGGGCCGCGCGGTCTCCACCGGAAAGGGCGCGGATGGCGCGCCGGAGATCGACCACGTGAAGTACCTCACCGTGTGGCGTCGGCAGGCGGATGGACAGTGGCGCTACGTCACCGACGGCGGCAACGCGAGCCCCGGTCCCAAGGGGCCCTGAGCACGCGCCTCGTGCCCGATGCCGCGTGGACCCCGGGTGGCTCGCGCGGTGCGGACGTCAGCCCTTGAAGACGTGCTCCCGGTGCCACCGCAAATAGTGGGGGTGGGGTCGCCATTCGGGGCGCTCGGGCAGGTGCAGCTTGCGGTGGGGTTGGACGAGCCGGCCCAACTCCTCGGGCACGCCGCTCGTCGCCATGAGCACGCGGTGGTTGTCGTCGATGGAGATGAGGCCACGGTCGAACATCCAGTGGACCGTTCCCGTCAGTGCCAGGCCGTTGCGAACGGAGTCCGGGCCATGTGAGGCCACGGGCTGGATGTGGGCCGCCTGGACCTCCGGTCTTCCTCCACCATTGATGAGTTTCAGTCCGGAGATGGCGCAGGTCTTGTCGTAGGCGCGGCGCACGTTGTGACGGAAGGCTTCGTCTCGGAAGGGCCGTGAGACAAGCAGTTGTTCCAGCGGGCGCTCCGGGTAGATGGGCAGGGGTTCCGCGACGCCCGGGAGGGGCGTGAGCTCCCACGGTGCGTACTTCCTGTCGAACCCCAGGCGGACGATGCGTTCGAACTCCCTGTCTTCCAGCGGGCGGACCGCGCGGCCAAAGGCGCCCTTGTTGGTGCTTCCATCCGGCTTGCGCAGCGCGGCCTCGTAGTAGAGGTCACCCGTGCGGAATGGCACGGGGTGGTCGAACTCCAGGAAGTCTTCGATGAGCGCGTAGGAGTGGCCGGGACGCGCCTTGTCCTCTTCCACCTGCTGGACACGAGCGACGGCGAAGTACGCCTGCCGTCCGTCCGAACTCCCAGGCCCGCTGGCCCGGCGGGGTTCGTAATAGAGGACCATCTCTCCCACAGCCGCCTCCACCTGGCGGAGGTACGTGCGCGGGAAGTGATAGCGGACCTCCGGCTGGTCGTCGTAGGCCGAACCCTCAGAGGTGGTGAAGACGGCCTTCGTCATGCGCTCCCTCCCCGCGTCCCTTGGGCACCAGGTTAGGGCCCACGGCGCGGGGTGTACATGTGTCGGTGCCTCGCGGTGGCGCGGGGTCGCTCCCTCGCCGGCAATGTTTCAGTAAGATTCCGTACATAGCTGAAATAGCTGATTAACCTTGTATCCCGGTCCCGGCCTCCGCATGAATGGTGACTCCCCCGAGGTGAGGAGTTCGTCATGCGTTCCCTTGTTCCGCCGCGCTGGTTGTCGCTCCCGTTGGTCTCGTTGTTCGCAGCCTGTGGGCCGGCCGCGCCCGAGGCTCCGGTCGAAGCGCGGGTGTCCACGCAGGAGGCGGCGCTCACGGAGCTGCTCTCCAACGGAGGCTTCAACAACGGCACCCCGGCGCCTTGGTGGAACAACGCCAGCACGCAGTCATCCGTGGAGAGCAACCAGTGGCGCGTGGACGTGGCGGCGAACACGGCCAATGCGTGGGACGCCATCGTGGGGCAGAGCGGCCTGACGCTGGTGAGCGGGCGGGCGTACACGCTGGCCTTCACCGCCCGGGCCACGGCCACCATCACCGCGCGCGTGACGGTGCAACAGGACGCCGCGCCCTACGCCACGACGCTCACCCAGTCCTTCACGCTGGATGGCACGTCGCGGCGCTTCACCTTCCCGTTCACGTCCTCGCTGGCCACGAGCGTGGGTCAGGTGACGTTCCAGTTGGGCGGGCGGGCCAACGCCGTCACCGTGCGGCTGGACGACGTGTCGCTCACCACGGAGGGCGGCTCTCCTGGCTCCGGCCCGGTGGCGATGACGAGCGGCTTCTACGTGGACCCCAACTCCAACCCGGCGGTCTGGGTGCGCGCCAACGGCGGTGACGGCCGTGCGTCGCGCATCAATGCCTCCATCGCCAGCAAGCCGATGGCGCGCTGGTTCGGCAACTGGAGCGGGGACATCACCCAGGCGGTGTCCAGCTTCGTGGGCGCGGCGGACGCGGCGGACAAGCTGCCGGTGCTGGTGGCGTACAACATCCCGGGCCGCGACTGCGGCAGCCACTCCGGCGGCGGGGCGGGCAGCGCGGATGCGTACCGCGCGTGGATCTCCGCCTTCGCGACGGGGCTCGGCAACCGGCCCGCGGTCGTCATCATCGAGCCGGACGCCGTCGCGCAGCTCGACTGCCTCCCCAATGATTCGGAGCGCCAGACGCGGCTGGGCCTGCTGCGCTACGCCTCCGAGCAGTTCCGCGACCGCGCGCCCAACACCTGGGCATACCTGGACGGCGGCAACGCGCGGTGGATTGGCGCCGACACGATGGCGCAGCGGCTGGAGTCCGCGGGCGCGCGCAACGTGCGCGGCTTCTCCCTCAACGTCTCCAACTTCTACGCCGCTGGCGAGTCCGCCACGTACGGCAACGCGATCAACGCCGCGCTCTCCAGCCGCTACGGCTACTCGCGGCAGTTCGTCGTGGACACCAGCCGCAATGGCAACGGCTCCAACGGGGAGTGGTGCAACCCCGGGGGCCGCAGGCTGGGTGCGTCCTCGCAGACGGGCGGCGGCGCGGAGATGCTGCTCTGGGTGAAGGTGCCGGGGGACTCGGATGGCAACTGCGGCATCGCGCCGGGGACTCCCGCCGGTCAGTTCAGCCCGGACCTGGCGAACCGGCTCATCGACGGCACCTGAGCCGCCGCCTCCGATGTGATGCGGGCCCGCTCAGGGATGCGCGTCCTGCCCGGGCCCGAGCCTTGTCTTTGATTCACCCCGGCCCCGTCAGGGGCCTTGATGATTCCTCTTCTCGATTGGAACGGACATGACGCTGGAGTCTCGATGGATGGGTTCTGCCCGCTCGCGCCTGCGGGCCCTGGTGGCGGGGGTGGTGCTGGCGGGTGGCACGGCCTGCGGCCCGGAGGACGCGCTGGAATCAGCCCCGCTCATCCAGGTGGAAGCGGAGGCGACGGCGCTGCCCACGGCGGGCGGTGGCATCTTCATCACCGCCGCGGAACTCACGCGCGCGCGTCAGCGGGCGACCGCCACGACGGAGCCCTACGCGGAGAACGCTCGCATCCTGAAGGGGCGCGCGGATGGGGCGCTGACGGCCACGCCGAAGCCGTTCCGGATGACGAACATCGCCGCCATCACGTACCACTGGTGCTCGCCGGACACGGACGGCATCGACAACTCGCTGGCGGACGCGACGGGCAAGTTCACGGACGACTCGGACCGGATGCGCTCGCTCGCGCTCCAGTATGCGATGGGCGGGGAGGCGAAGTACGCGACGCGCGCGGCGCTGTTCCTGACGACGTGGGCATCGCAGCACACGCCGGTGAACCTGCACGACCTGCACGTGGACTACGCGGCGGCGAAGCTGGATGGACAGACGGCGGACTACTGCTCCGACCGCCCGTGGAACTTCGCGCTGGATGGCCTGTTCCAGGCGTATGGCCTCATCAACGCCAGCGACGCGTACGTGCTGCTCAAGCGCAACGGCCACACGTTCAACGCCACGGATGACGCCGCCATCCGCGAGTGGCTGCGCAAGTCCGCGGAGGCCGTCAACTCCAGCTTCCAGGCGTGGACGCGCTGGGCGGACGCGCACCCCACCTCCAGCGCCTTCACGCGCTACCGTTCCGACAACCACCTGAGCTGGGGGCTCGCGGGGCTGCTCGCCGCGTCCGTGGCGTTGCAGGACAGCGCACTCGCGGGCTACGTGCTGGACGGCACCGCGTGGACGGACCGTCGCAACGGTGCCTACGCGAACCCGTCCTTCATCAAGGACGTCATCAACCGCGCCATCGAGTCCGGCACGGGCACCGCCAACGAGGGCCGCATCTACGAGGAGAAGATCCTCCGCGATCCGCCCGTCGGCTATTCGCTCTTCCACCTGTGGGCCATGTCGCTCGTCGCGCGCAA
This sequence comes from Myxococcaceae bacterium, assembly GCA_004173515.1. Lineage (GTDB taxonomy): Bacteria > Myxococcota > Myxococcia > Myxococcales > Myxococcaceae > Corallococcus. Next base: position 99,101 of record SECN01000023.1, read on the forward strand.
CGCGGAGGTGAACTGGGCGCGGCCGGGCTTCTGGGACTACGCGGGCACGGGTGGCGGCACGCTTCACAAGGCATACACGCGCTACGCGGCCTTCATCCTGGGCGAGCGCGCCTCGCCCCAGGCCTCGGAGGCGGCGCCCAGGGACTACCGGTGGCTGTATGAGTTGGGCTACGCGCAGTGGCCGGAGGCGCGGCTGAAGAGCGTCATCCAGGTGGGCACGCGCAACCGCTACATCGTGCAGAGCATCGGCCCTGTCACGCTGGTCGTGGGCGAGCCGCTCTAGCCGAGCGCTGAAGCGATTTCCCTCGGGCGTGGCGGGCCCGGGGGAAGGGAGGCGTCAGGCAGGCGCCCAGGTGCTGGTGGGGGCCCGGCCTTCGACGTCAGCGCTCCACGGCCCGCGTGCAGGGGCTTCGCGACTGCGAGCCCTCGTCCTGATTTGCACCCCGAGCGTGGGGGCCTACCTTTTTTTGGGGAAGCACGTGGACCGCCCGGAGGAATGAATGGCTTCAATTTCGACAGAGGGCATGCGGACGAGCGAAGCGCCCAGGACCGGATGGGGAACCGGGCTCCAAGCGGAGCCCGGCCTTCTCATCGAGGACCACGCGCTCCTGGGGGATTTGTACACGGCCGCGCTCGTGGCCCGGGACGGATCCATCGACTTTCTCTGCCTGCCGGATTTCGACTCGGATGCGTGCTTCACGTCGCTGCTGGGCACCCCCGACAACGGGCGGTGGAAGCTGGCTCCGACCGCGCCCGTGCGTGAGGTGCGTCGGCGCTATCGCGGCAATACCCTCGTCCTGGAGACGGAGTTCGTGACCGATGAGGGCACGGTGCGCCTGGTGGACTTCATGCCCATCCGGAAGGGGAGCCCCCATGTGGTGCGGTGGGTGGAGGGCGTCCGGGGCACGGTGTCGATGCGCTCCGAGCTCCGCCCCCGGTTCGCCAACGGCTATACCCATCCCCTGGTGCGCCGACAGGACGGGGCCTCCACCGCCATCGCCGGTCCGGACGCGCTCTACCTGCGTGGTGGAGCCGGTGAGGCGCCGCCCCCGTTCGAAACGGAGTTCACGGTCCAGGCAGGCCAGCGCATTCCCTTCGTGCTCTCCTGGGGACGGCCCTACGAGGAGCCTCCCGAGGTGCTGGATTCGGAGGCCGCCCTGCGTGAGACGCAGGCGTTCTGGGAGGACTGGGCCTCGCGGATCCGCCTGCCCGCCGAGCACAAGGACGCCGTCGTGCGCTCGCTGCTCACCCTCAAGGCGTGCAGCTTCCATCCCACGGGGGCGGTCGTCGCCGCGCCCACGTTCGGGCTCCCGGAGACACCGGGTGGGGAGCGCAATTGGGACTACCGGTTCTGCTGGGTTCGCGATGCGGTCCTGACGTTGAACGCGCTCATGCGCGCCGACCTCCTGGATGAGGCGGATGCATTCGGCCACTGGCTGGAGACCGCCATCGGAGGCGCTCCGGACCAATTGCAGATCATGTATGGCATCCGGGGCGAGCGACGCCTCACGGAGGTCTCGCTGGACTGGCTGGAGGGATACGAAGGGGCTCGACCCGTGCGGATCGGCAACGGTGCCTATTCGCAGTTCCAGCTCGATGTCCTGGGCGAGTTCTCCGCGGTCCTCTACCTCCACGCGCGGCAGGTGGGCCGGCTGTCGGAGCGCGCCCACCGGGAGCTCAAGGCCTTCGCGACGCGGGTGTCCCAGGTCTGGACGCAGCCAGACCATGGCATCTGGGAGATGCGGGGGCCGAAGCACTCGTTCACCGCCTCCAAGGTGTCGGCGTGGGTCGCCGTCGATCGCTGGGTGCGCTCCATCGACGAGTACGGCTTGAAGGAGGACCGGGCGCCGTGGGTGGCGCTGCGGCAGGCCATCTTCGACGAGGTGTGCAGCAAGGGCTACGACCCCCAGCGCGACACGTTCACGCAGTACTACGGCTCGACGGGAGTGGATGCGAGCCTGCTTTTCATTCCCATCACCGGGTTCCTCCCTCCGGAGGATCCGCGCGTCGCCGGAACGGTGCGGGCCATCGAGCAGGAGCTGATGCCGGAGGGGCTGGTGCTGCGCTACCGGACGGAGGACAACGTCGATGGTCTCTCCGGCGAGGAGGGCGCCTTCCTCGCCTGCTCTTTCTGGCTCGCGAACACCTACCATCTCATGGGGCGCAAGGAGGATGCGCGGCGGCTCTTCGAGAAGCTGGTGGGGCTCTGCAACGACGTGGGCCTGCTCGCGGAGGAGTATCTTCCCAGCGAGCACCGATTGCTCGGCAACTTCCCCCAGGCGTTCAGCCATCTGGCGCTCGTGAACTGCGCCTACCTGCTCGCCGAGGACTCCAAACGCCCGTTGGATTCGTAGCGAGTGTCCGGCCGGAAGCGCGGGGCCATGCCCCGCGTGAACAGTGGTGCCCGACTGGAGTGCCGCGCGCCTGGCTCCTCACTTGACGGTGGAGGGGCTCTCCCTAGCTTGTTGGCGGAGCAGGGGGGCGGGGGCCATGAGAAGAGCACGACGTGCCATCACCGCCACGATGCGGGGGTTGGGACTGCTGGCATGGGTTCCGTTCACCGCGCAGGCTTCGTTGTTCAGCGGGGACGCGCTGGACACCGCGGCGGACGTGATGAGCTGGGTCGTCATCGTCGTCGCGCCGGTGATTCTGATCTCCGTGTTCTGGCTGCTCCACATCCTCCCGGAGAAGGTCGCGGAGAAGCGCCATCACCCGCAGTTGGATGCCATCAAGACGCTGTGCCTCCTGTCGCTGTTCTTCGGGGGGCTCTTGTGGCCCCTGGCGTGGATCTGGGCCTACTCCAAACCCACCCTGTACAAGCTGGCCTACGGAGAGGACCGGGTCCGCCCCGCGCATGGCCCCGAGCTGGCCGAGGCCGACGAGGCCGCGCACCCGGCCCATCACGCGCCGCCCTCCGAGGGATCCTCCCCTGATGAGAGAGGGGAGCCGCACTGATGGAACTGCTCCTGCTGCTCGTCTACTCGTTCTTCGTCTGGCTGCTCTTCTTCAAGCTCAAGTGGTTGCCGTGGACCTTCGTCTCCCAGGTCATCGTCATCACCCTGCCCATCATCGGCATCGTGGTGTTGCTGCTGCTGGCCAACGTCTACGCGCCGTCCTCGTCGGATGCGCGGGTGATGAACTACGTGGTGCAGGTCGTGCCCCGCGTCTCCGGGCGCGTCACCGAGGTCCCCGTCCAGCCCAACAGCCCGGTGAAGAAGGGCGACGTGCTCTTCCGCATCGACCCCGAGTCCGCGCGGCTGGAGGTGGATGGGCTGAAGGCGAAGGTGAAGGAGCTGGAGGCGAAGGTCGCGGGCGCGCGGGCCATCGAGCGGCAACTGACGCTGGAGCGCCAGACGGCCCAGGGGCGACGGGCGTCCGTCGCGGCCCGGCTGGACCTCATCCGGCGGCGCGTCCGGCAACACACGGTGCTCGTCTCCAGCGGGGCGGGCAATCAGTTCGACCTGCAGGCGGTGGAGTCGGAGGCCCGGAACCTGGAGGGGGAGCTGGCCGCGGCGAACGCCGCCGTGGGGCAGGCCATGCAGAAGCTGGAAGCGCGCACGGAGGACGGCACGCTCGTCGAGCTCGCCCAGGCGGAGGCTGGCGAGGAGCAGGCGCGAGCCACGCTGGCGGACGCGGAGTGGCGCCTCAAGGAGACCGTCACCTATGCGCCCTCGGATGGGACCGTGGTGAACCTCCAGTTGCGCGCGGGCTCCTATGCGGCGGCGCTCCCCATCTCCCCGGTGATGAGCTTCGTGGAGGACGAGCAGTACGTCATCGCGTACTTCAATCAGAATGAGCTGCACCAGGTGCATCCGGGCGACGAGGCGGAGGTCACGCTGCTGACGTTCCCGAACCGGATCATCAAGTGCCGCGTCGAGTCCGTGGTCTGGGCGACCGGTCAGGGCCAGCTTCCCATCTCCGGCATCGTCCCCGAGACCGGGGCGGAGATTCCTCCTCCCGGGCGCTACGCCGTGAAGCTCGCCGTCGAGGACACGGATGAGGACGTGATCCTCCCGGCGGGCGCGCGCGGACACGCCGCCATCTACACCCACGCGTTCCACCCGGTGCACGTCCTGCGCAAGGTGATCCTCCGGGTGAGCACCAAGTTGGACTGGCTGATTCTCAAGCTGCATTGAGGAGGGGGCGCATGGTCGAGCACCGAGGGCGGGTGGGGCTCCGGGTCGGGGCAGTGCTCCTGCTGGGGTGGGGTGCCTCCGGATGCCCCACGCGCACGCCCCCGCGAGGGCCAGAAGTCGTCCAGCAGGCGCTCATGGACACCTCGCTCGCCCCCGCGTGGGTGTCTCCGGGCGCGCCGGCGGGGGGCATCCAGGACGGGTGGCTGGCGACGTTCCAGGACGCGCAGCTCCAGGCGTTGGTCTCCGAGGCCCTGGGCCACAATCCGGATCTGCGCTCCGCCGCGGCGCGGGTGGATCAAGCGGCGGCGCAGTTGGGCGTCGCCCGCTCGGGGCTGTTTCCGACCCTGGATGTCGAGGGCCGGGAGTCGCTTGGGATTGGCCAGGGGCTGGAGGGCGTGCTGCGCGGCATCGACTTCTCCGCCGGGTGGGAGATCGATCTGTGGGGGAAGATCCGGTACCGCCGCAACGCGGCCAGCGAGTCACTGGCCGCGTCGGAGGCCGAGTTCGAGTTCGCCCGGCAGTCCCTGGCGGCGACCCTGGCCAAGGGCTGGCTCCTGGCCACGGAGGCCCACCTCTTGCGGTGCATCGCCGCGGAGCGGATCCAGATGGGCGAGGAGCTTGTGCGGCTCACGACCACGCGGGTGCAGGTGGGCGCGGCCAGTGAGAACGAGCTGTCGCTGGCGCAGGCGACCCTGGACTCGTATCGGGACATCCTGAAGCAGACCGAGCTGGCCCGGGTGCAGGCGGTGCGCGCGGTGGAGTTCCTCGCCGGGCGCTATCCCTCCGGAGCCCTGGAGCCCCGGGCCTCCCTGGTCGAGCTTCCCGGTCCGGTGCCTGCGGGGATTCCCGCCTCGGTGCTTGAGCGGAGGCCGGACATGATCGCCGCGGAGCGCCGCGTGGCGGCCGCGTTCAACCGGGTGCAGGAGGCCAAGGCCGCGCGGCTCCCCGCGCTGCGCCTCACCGGCGCCGTGGGCTTCATCGACAGCGACGTGGTGGTGTTGAAGGAGTCGCTCACCAACCCCACGGGCGGTGTCGCGGCGGGACTGTTGGCCCCCCTCTTCCACGGTGGGGCGCTCGCGGCGCAGGTTCATGTGCGGACGGCGGAGCAGCGGGAGGCGCTGGGCGCGTACGCGGCCGCGGCCCTGCGTGCCACGAACGAGGTGGAGAACGCGCTGACGAGCGCGAGGGTCCTCGGCGAGCGGCGTGAGCTGCTGGAGAGGGTGGTCGCCGGACAGGCGCGTTCGCTCGAGCTGCTGAACGTCGACTACCGCGTCGGGAAGGTCGACCTGCGCACGATGCTCCAGCAGACCCTGCTCGCGGACTCAGCGCGCATCCTGCTTCTGCGCGTGAAAAGCGAGCAGCTCATCCAGCGCATCAACCTCCATCTGGCGCTGGGGGGCAGCTTCGCCGCCCCGGCCGAGACGAAGTCCGACTAGCTGGACTCGGCGACGCTGGCGCGCCGGCTGGCTCCACCGTTGCCGTCACCCAGGGGGGCGGTGCGCTCCAGGTTCCTGCGGGCGAGCGCGGCCAGCTCGTCGGGGGCCTTGGAGGCGCGGCCCTTCTCCTTCTGCACCGTCATGATGCCGCCGCTGCCGTGCTTCTCCTGGGCCTCGGAGACGATCTTCTTCATGTCCGATGCCTTCACCCAGTACGCGCCATTGGCGGGGTCGCGCACGCGGTAGAGGTCGTCGTCCTTGCTGTTGGTCTTGCCCGGGTCCACCGCGTCGATGGTGATCCAGTGCAGCTCGCCCGGCTCCTGGGTCTCCTGCCCCGGCTCCAGGCTGGTGTTGAGCAGGGCGTTGGAGTCCACCAGCGCCAGCGCGTATTCGCCCTTCTTGAGCGCGCCGCTCAGCGCCTTCGGGTCGCACTCGCTGGAGCCGCTGGTGACCTCGATGCCCATGCCGCCCAGGATGGCGCCCATCTCGTCCGGCGTCGCGCCGTCATCCAGGTTCACATCCACGCCCAGGTCCCTCACGCCGGTGGGGGAGACGGCGAGCGTGTCCGCGCGGTTGCGCACCTTCTCGCGCGCCTGCTCCTGGCTCAGCTCGCTCTCGTTCTCCCCATCCGACTGCTCCAGGAAGGTGAGGGTGGCCTCCGCGCAGCCCTTCTTGCTGGTCTGCACGACGGTGGGCTCGCTGGTCTTCCAGCCCTTCTCCTGCTGCGCTTCCTTCGCCTCGTTGGCGGGAAGCGCGCTGGGGGTGGTCTCTCCCGGCGCCTGCGGGGCCGCCAGCTCCGGCAGCCCCTTCTTCTTGGCGCGCTCCTCCTGGAAGGAGTCCAGGTAGCGACCCTCGTTGGCGTTGAGCGGCTTGGCGTTCGGCGCGTCGGAGAGGGGCTGCTTCACGGACTGGGCCGCGGCGGCCATCTGTGCCGCGTGGGCCGCCGCCTGGGCTTGTGCCTGACGCACCCGCTCCATCACGGAATCGATTTTGGCGCCGATGTTGAATCGCCCGGCCATGGGAGGTCTCCTGTCGTGTCGTGTCGCGTCAGTGTCCTGCCCGCATTATCCCGGGAGGACTCTGGAGGTTGCGTCGGAATTCCAGGATCTGACGAGAACGCGCGGTTTCCGACGCAACCGGGCAGGCGCCCAGGCGGACAACCATGGAATCCTGGACTGAGGGGTACACTGGACCCATGGCGAACCGGCATGACAGGGACGACGGGGCCTCGGCGCCCGCCTCCGCACCGCACGTTTCAGCGTCGCGGGAATCCTACGGTACGGGTCGGGGTGGTCCGGCCGGTGGGACGGGGCGGCAGGGGCCGGACCACCCCGACCCGTAC